>NZ_JAMYUQ010000004.1:0-398206 GCF_040323095.1 Mesorhizobium sp. M0058 | reverse complement strand
ACGGCGACGACTGCCTGCAGGAATTGCGCTGGCTCTACGACCGGCGCGATCTCGCAGAGGCCAGGGCTGATCTTGCCGCATGGCTTGCCAAATGGTCGGCCCGCTATCCGCGCCTGACAGGCTGGGCCGAGGATGCCATCGAACAAACCCTGACCTTCTTCAGGCTGCCGAGACAGCACCACAAGCATCTCAAATCCACCAACATGCTGGAGCGGCTCAACGAGGAAATCCGCCGGCGCACCTATGTCGTGCGCATCTTCCCCAATACCGAAAGCTGCCTGCGCCTGGTCAGGGCGTTGGCCGTCGAGACCAATGAAAACTGGATGGAGGCCAACCGATACATCAATATGGACGACCTGCGCGAGCACAAGAAGCTCGCTCTGCGCCAAGCCGCATGACCAGCATCATGGCCGCCCCTTTTTGCAGAACTTGACGCACACAACCGCTGCCGATCTCCCCCCTCGAGGGGGGAGATGCCCGGCAGGGCAGAGGGGGGCGCCATAAAGCGCTACCTTCGACCCCTCTGCGTAGCTCAGGTCGCGATGCCATACCGCTCAAGGTCCGCCTTGAGCGTTTTTGCATCTGTGAACAGCACAGCATTCCAGCCGGCCACCCTGGCGCCATCGACATTTCTGGGGCTGTCGTCGATGAACAGCGTGGCTGACGGTTCGAGACCGAACGCGGCGACGTGATGGTCGTAGATGGCGCGGTCGGGCTTGATCTCACGGATATCGGCCGACACGGTCACGCCGCGCGGGCGGCTAAGGAAATCGAAGCGCAGTCGTGCCTCGGCAAGTGTGTCGGCGGCGAAGTTCGTCAGCATGGTCACGTCGTGGCCGCTCTCGATCAGGCCGAGCATGATGGCGACGCTGTCCTCATAGGCATGCGGCACCATGTCGTTCCAATAGCGTCGGAAATTGCGGATGTTTTCAGCATGATCCGGGTAATCCGCGATCAGCAGCGCTTCCGCCTCTTCCCACGTCCGGCCACGGTCCTGTTCGATGTTCCAGTCATGCGTGCAGACATTGTCGAAGAACCACTTGCGCTCTTCGGCATCGGGAATGAGGCGGCTGAACGGAATGTTCGGATCGTAGTGGAGCAAGACGCGACCGATGTCGAACACGATATGGCGGATTTCAGTCATTTCGGGCCTTTCAAAGCGAATGCTAGTCAAGGCGGTGCTTTTTGGTTGCGCCCGGTATCGCTGCTTCGATGACCTTTTTCATGACCGTCGGCAGCGCTTCTCCGGAAATGTCATGGGCCAGCGACCAGAAATGCCCTTCCGGCGCATCACTTTTCACTTGAGCGTGAAAAACTTCGAGCTCGAGCGCGAAATGGGTGAAGACATGCGCGATCTCTCCAGCGCGCCGCCAGTCGGCAGGGAAGGGCGCTGCCTCCGAAGTGGTTGCACCGTCGATCCGTGCTGTCCAACCTGTGGTCGGCACCTCGGTCATGCCGCCGAGCAGGCCCTTGCCAGGCCGCTTGCGCAACAGGATGGCGCCGTCGCCGCGCTCGGCGACGAAGGCGGCACCCCGCCTGAGTGGTTTGTCGACCTTGGGCAGGCGGACCGGGAAGCGCTCGGGGTCGCCGGACAGGATGGCGCTGCAATCCTCGCGCACCGGGCACAGCATGCAGCGCGGCCGTCTTGGCGTGCAGATCGTAGCGCCGAGGTCCATCATCGCCTGGGCGAAGTCGCCCGGCCTTGTCTGCGGAACCAGTCTTTCGACGAGCGCGCGGATTTCAGGCTTTGCCTCGCTGAGCGGCGTTGCGATCGAATAGAGCCGCGAGATGACACGTTCGACATTGCCGTCGACGACCGCCGCCGGACGGTCGAAGGCGATCGCCGCGATCGCCGCCGCCGTATAGGCGCCGATCCCCGGCAATTCCCTCAATCCCGTTTCGTTGTCGGGAAAACGGCCGCCCTGGCTCGCAACCAGATCGGCGCAGGCCTTGAGGTTGCGCGCCCGTGAATAATAGCCGAGCCCGGCCCAAGCCTTCATCACATCCTCGGCCGGCGCAGCCGCCAGCGCCTTCACATCAGGCCATTTCTCGACAAAGGCGCGAAAATAAGATTTTACCGCTTCGACCGTGGTCTGCTGCAGCATCACTTCCGACAGCCAGATGCGATAGGGGTCCGGCCGTGCACCGCCGGCCGCGGCGTGCGGCGTGATCCGCCACGGCAGTTCGCGATGGTGCGCGTCGTACCAGGCAAGCAGACGCGCGGCGATCTCTCCCGATAGAGTTGGTCCGGATGCGGCCTTGCGGGTCTGTTCGTGCAGTGCCATTGATCGCGGGCTGGCTCTAGGCTGGTGAGGAGCGTGGCTGGAGAACGTACATGGCAGGGAGAACGCCTTACGGCAATCCCGTTCCGGTGAGCGATCTCGCGACCGCGATCCTCGACCCCGTGCTGCGCAAGCGGGCCGGCATTTCGATCGGGCTGGTGCAGTCATGGGAAGAGATCGCCGGCCCCAGGCTCGCCGGCCATTCGCGCCCCGAAAAAATCCAGTGGCCGCGCCGCATGCATGAGGACGATCCGTTCGAGCCGGCGGTGCTGGTCATCGCCTGCGAGGGCATGGCCGCGCTGCACCTACAGCACGAGACCGGCGAGATCATCAACCGCGTCAATGCCTTTCTCGGCTTCAACGCGATCGGCAGGATCCGGATCGTGCAAAAGCCGGTGCTGAGGGACAAAGCCCGGCCGAAACCGTCGCCGAGAGCACTGACTCCTGTCGAAAAGGCCAAACTGTCCGATACCGTCGGCAAGATCGAGGATGAAGGCTTGCGCGCCTCGCTGGAGCGTCTTGGCGCCACAATTCTTGGCCAAAGGAAGCGGCCAAGGTAATCAACTGGAAATCAGTCGGTCATGAACGCGTCATCTATCTCGCGCATTCGTGATCCTGCATGTAGAGTTTGGCGATTGGAATGGGGACGGCGATGCCTTAATTCCCGCCAACTCTCGCCTTTTCTAGCCTTTGCGTTGCAAAATCAAACCACAGTCAGGTGATTCGCATGAACCGTAGCTTGTCCCGCAGAAACCTCCTGTCTTCGCTGGCCGTCATTCCGGCAGTGGCTATGCTCGCCGCATGCAGCGATTCAGGCGAGGATGCCAAAGCAGCGGATGTGAAGCCTGCGGCTCCCGCGGTGCCTGCTTCGACGCCTGCCACTCCGGCCGCCGTCAAGGTCCCGGAGTCTTCCGGCAATGTCGACATGGCCGAACTGCTGAAGCCCGGCGCTTTGCCCGACAAGCAGCTCGGCAAGGATGACGCCAAGGTCACCATCGTCGAATATGCTTCGATGACCTGCCCGCATTGTGCGCATTTCGCGGCGACCACCTTCCCTGAGTTGAAGACCAAATACATCGACACCGGCAAGGCGCGTTACATCCTGCGCGAATTCCCGTTCGATCCGAGCGCCGAGGCCGGTTTCATGCTGGCGCGCTGTTCGAAGGACAATTATTTCCCGATGGTCGACGTGCTGTTCAAGCAGCAGGCCAACTGGGTCGGCGTCAACAATACCAAGGATGCGCTGCTGCAGATCTCCAAGCTCGCCGGTTTTACACAGGAGTCCTTCGAGGCCTGCTTGACGGACCAGAAACTTCTGGACGATGTGAGATCGGTCCAGAAGCGCGGCGCCGATGAATTCAAGGTCGACTCGACACCGACCTTCTTCATCAACGGGAAAACCTACAAAGGTGCGATGTCGATTGAGGAAATATCGGCCATCATCGACCCTCTGCTCTGACGTCCAGGCGGCGCCGGAGCGACTGCGCTTTGGCGTCAGCGCACCTTTGTGCCTTCCAGGCAGGCGCGAATGAAGTTTTCGCGCCTTCGCCTCCTCGGCTTCAAGTCCTTCGTCGAACCCGGCGAGTTCGTCATCGAACGCGGCCTGACCGGCATTGTCGGGCCGAATGGCTGCGGCAAGTCGAACCTTGTCGAGGCGATGCGCTGGGTGATGGGCGAAAGCTCATACAAGAACATGCGCGCGTCCGGCATGGACGACGTGATCTTTTCCGGCTCGGGAACGCGCCCGGCCCGCAACACCGCCGAAGTCACGCTGTTCCTCGACAATAGCGACCGGACCGCGCCCGCCGCCTTCAACGACGCCGATGAATTGCAAGTGTCGCGCCGAATCGAGCGCGAAGCCGGCTCGCTCTACCGCATCAACGGCAAGGAAGCCCGCGCCAAGGACGTGCAGCTTCTGTTCGCCGACCAGTCGACCGGCGCGCGCTCGCCATCCATGGTCGGACAGGGCCGCATCGGCGAACTGATCCAGGCCAAGCCGCAGGCGCGCCGCGCGCTGCTCGAAGAAGCCGCCGGCATTTCCGGCCTGCACACCCGCCGTCACGAGGCCGAGCTTCGGCTGAAGGCGGCCGAACAGAATCTGGAACGGCTGGACGACGTCGTCGGCGAACTGGAAAGCCAGATCGAAAGCCTGAAGCGCCAGGCGCGCCAGGCATCGCGCTTCAAGAACCTGTCGGCCGATATCCGCAAGGCGGAAGCCACGCTCTTGCATCTGCGCTGGACCTTGGCCAAAACCCAGGAGGGCGATGCGCGGTCGGCATTGGCGGTTGCCACAGCTCTGGTCGGCGACCGCGCCGCCGCCCAGATGGCTGCCGCCCGTGAGCAAGGCATCGGTGCCCACCGGCTGCCCGATCTGCGCGATGCCGAGGCCGCCGCGGCTGCCGCCTTCCAGCGCCTGTCGATCGCCAAGGCGCAGATCGAGGAGGAGGCAGGCCGCATCCGCGCCCGCCAGGCCGAACTCGAGCGCCGGCTGCAGCAGCTCGACGGCGACATCGCCCGCGAGGAGCGCATGGTCCGCGACAATGCGGATATTCTTGAGCGCCTGCGCGAGGAAGAAGCCACGCTCAATTCCGAAAATGCTGGCGCCGCCGAACGCGAGGCCACGACGCGGGCCGCTTTCGAGCAGGCCGGCGCAACGCTGTCGCAGAGCGAAGCCAAGCTCGCTGCGCTAACCGCCGAACGCGCCGAGGCCGCCGCCGCGCGCAATCAGATCGAACGCACGCTGCGCGAAAACGCCGAACGCCGCGATCGCTTTGCCCGCCATCTGGCCGATGTCGACCGCGAATTGTCCGAGATTATGTCGAAGGTTGCGGGCCTGCCCGATCCCGCCGAGAAGCGCGCTTTGGTCGAGGACGCGCTCGCCCGGTTGGAGGAAGCCGAGGCCGGCGCCATTGCTGCCGAACAGGCGGTCGCCGAGGCGCGCGCCACCGAGAGTGCCGCCCGTCCGCCGCTGCAGGATGCCAGGGCCGAACTCGCCGGCATCGAGACCGAAGCCCGCACGCTGGCCAAGATCCTCAATGCCGCCAGCGGCGATCTTTTCCCGTCGGTACTGGAGCAACTCAGCGTCGAACGCGGCTATGAGACGGCCCTCGGTGCTGCGCTTGGCGAGGATCTCGACGTGCCGCTCGACCGCAGCGCGCCGGTGCATTGGGGCGAAAGCCAGGTTGAACCAGGCGATGCGGCTTTGCCGGAAGGCCTCAAGAGCCTCGCCAGCGTGGTGCGCGCGCCTTCGCAGCTTGCCCGCCGGTTGGCGCAGATCGGCATCGTCGATGCGGCGGACGGCAAACGCCTGCAGACGCTGCTTGCCCCCGGCCAGCGGCTGGTCAGCCGTGACGGCGCGCTGTGGCGTTGGGATGGCTTGACCGCCAGCGCCGATGCACCGACCGCGGCCGCGCAGAGGCTGGCGCAGAAGAACCGGCTGGCCGAGCTCGATGCCGAGGCGGTGCAGGCGACGCAGATGATGCGTGAGGCAGAGGCTGCCCTTGCCCAGGCCGAACAGGCGCTGCGTGAGGCGAGCGAGGCCGAACGCAACGCCCGCCAGGCCGGGCGCGATGCCCAGCACGGCCTGGACGCCGCCCGCAGCGCGCTGGCCGAGGCCGAAAAGGCCGGTGGCGAGCTGGCAAGCCGCCGCGCCGCCCTGGACGAGGCGCGCGCGCGAATCGTCGACAGCCATGAAGAAACGGCCGCCGCCTTCGCCGAGGCCGAAATGCTGCTGCAGGACGCCCCCGATCTCGGCGACCTGCAATTGCAGCTTGAACAATCCGCCGCCAATGTCAGCCGCGATCGCGCAACCTTGGCCGACGCGCGCGCCGTCCATGAAGGCCTGCGCCGCGAAGCCGAGGCGCGCACGCGCCGGCTCGACGCCATCGGCGCCGAGCGCAGCAACTGGTTGCAGCGGGCCGAAAACGCCTCGACGCAGATTGCCTCGCTGGGCGAGCGCAGGGCCGAGGCCGAGGCCGAGCGCGAAACGCTGGCCGACGCCCCCGACGAGATCGACGCCAGGCGGCGCGCGCTGCTGTCGCAGCTGACCGAGGCCGAGACCTTGCGCAAGGCGGCCGCCGACCGTTTGCAGGAGGCCGAGAACAAGCAGGCCGAGCTGGACAAGGCCGCCACCGCGGCCATCCAGTCGCTGGCCGATTCCCGCGAAACCCGCGTCCGCGCCGAAGAGCGATTGACCGCCGCCGATGAGCGCCGGCTCGAGGTCGAGGCGCGCATCCAGGAAACGCTGAACACGCCGCCGCATCTGGTCATTCGCCATACTGGCCTGGAAGCCGACAGCCCGATGCCGGAAATGGCCGAGATCGAGCGCCAGCTCGACCGGCTGAAGGTTGAGCGCGAGCGGCTCGGCGCCGTCAATCTGCGCGCCGAGGAAGAGCAGAAGGAATTGTCGGACCGGCTGGAGACCATCGTCTCCGAGCGCGAGGACATCATCGAGGCGATCCGCAAGCTCAGGCAAGCGATCCAGAGCCTGAACCGCGAAGGCCGCGAACGGCTGCTTGCCGCTTTCGAGGTGGTCAACGGCCATTTCCAGCGGCTGTTCTCGCATCTGTTCGGTGGCGGCACGGCCGAACTGCAGCTGATCGAATCCGACGACCCGCTCGAAGCCGGGCTCGAAATCCTGGCACGTCCGCCCGGCAAGAAGCCGCAGACCATGACGCTGCTGTCCGGCGGCGAGCAGGCACTGACGGCGATGTCGCTGATATTTGCCGTGTTCCTGACCAATCCGGCGCCGATCTGCGTGCTCGACGAAGTCGACGCGCCGCTCGACGATCACAATGTCGAGCGCTTCTGCAACCTTATGGACGAAATGGCCGCGACCACCGAGACGCGCTTCGTCATCATCACCCACAACCCGATCACGATGGCGCGCATGAACCGCCTGTTCGGCGTGACCATGGCCGAGCAGGGCGTCAGCCAACTGGTCTCGGTCGATCTGCAGGCCGCCGAGGCGATGCGCGAGGCGAGCTGACGCAGCATGCTTTGTTGATTTCGTCGGCGATGGCCTCGATCCGACTGTTGCAACAGGACCGTCGCCCTTGCGACCTGCTTGCGACGCGCATTCTGTAAGGTTTGAAGAGAAGGAATTTAAGCGCCACCTGAGAGCGAACGCCAAAGCCCACATGCAAAGCGCCGGCCAACGCGAAAGCGATGCCTATAAGGCGCAAATGGCAATAGGCTCCGACAGCAATTCAGCTGCCACGTTTATCGGAAGCCCAGGAAGCTCAGTATCGCAATCACGATAACGACTGCTCCGATGAGCCAGATTATGTTGTTCACCGTATCTCTCCCGAATTAGTTGCTGGGAGTGAACTCGTAAGAGCCTACTAATGTTCCCGCATTTTCTGCGTCGAAACAAATGGCGGCCATCGCTTCGTCGATTGCCAGACCAAGGTCCGAACAGGGTATGACTGAAGTCCTGACGTCGGAGCCATAGGCCTGAAGGCGGGCAACCTATGCCCTCCCGATACATTGGAACCGGGCTGCCGAGCATGAGTCCCTTCATCGGTGGTCAATCGGGTGCCCGCCATTCCTGAGAGGTTAGCGGGCACCCGATTGTCGTGACACCGCCAACGGCGTGCGTTTCAACAGCGAGGCTAACAGTGACCTTTGTCCAGAGATCAGTGCGTGACGGCGCAACCCGACCCGCAAACGACAACGACAGTCCTGCGGAAGTTTCTTCCGTTCTTGACCTCATACCATCGGCTGACGACGACAAGGTCGCTGAGCTTGTCAGGCGAACAGAGCGCCTGGCAATCGCAGTGGTTATCGGAATCGCGGTTCTGCTGATCTTGGCGCCGGTGGTTTACCTTGCACTTTCTTACGGGATCTGAGACGGCCCGACTTAGGCGATCTAAGATGGCCTGATTGGTCTCGTAAATCTCACAAATTGTGCCGATGGTCTTCCTCGCAAGACAAGTGTTTCCCGTCACAGATCAGGAGATCGAACGCGACGACATAGAAGGGTCCTGTGCAGCGCTGCTTTGTCGAGTGGCGTAACCCTGGTGGTCGGCTTGAAAGAGCGCCTTTGCCAGAAGTTGCCAACAGGAGCTGCTGTCGCAACTTCTTCTTTCGATACGCCGTGTTGCACGGGAGCAGCCGTCACTGATCGCGCCCGTGGACCGACGACGCTACTCGGAACCAAAGGGATGGGACGCGGTTATCCCCGCGAAGGGATAATTAGCAGGTGGAGATATTACAATGAAAACAATGATCGTGAGCGCCTTGGCGCTGTTCATTGCCATGCCGACGATAGCTCCGGCAGCCGAAGCTGACGTGGTCATCACGACCCACCATCGACATCATCACAGGAGCGTAAAGGTCATCAATGACCAGGGTCAACGCCTTCATCACCGCAGACACGGCACGGTTGCCTTCTACGACCACGGCCGCAGACATCATCGCCGGGATACGGTCATCGTGACCGGCTCGATCGAGCGCAGCCATCATCGCTATTATCGACATCATCGGCATCATCCCGTCGTCATCCAGGACGACAACGATTACTGATCCTCTCCGCACGGCCCCGGCTCTGTCAACGGAGTCGGGGTCGCGTGGGAGTCAGATAGCTCCTGACGGCAGCCATCGACAAGGTCGGTAAATCATTGATTCCAAAGGCATGTGATTTGGCTGGGGCGCCAGGATTCGAACCTGGGAATGTCGGTACCAAAAACCGATGCCTTACCACTTGGCGACGCCCCAGCAAACGAGCTTTGCCCGCTGCGCGCGGCCTTATAGGACGAGCGGCACGAAAGCTCAATGCCGAGTTGGCCACTGTGCAAAACTGATCCACCGCTTGGCGCGGGGACGCGCTATTCGCCCCAGACCGCCAACTCGTTGCCAGCGGGATCGGTGAAATGGAACCGCCTGCCGCCCGGGAACGAGAATATCGGCTTGACGATCGTGCCGCCGGCGCTTTCGACAACGTCGAGGGTTGCTTCCAGATCCTGCGAATAGAGCACCGGCAATGGTTTCGCCGGAGCCTCGCCTGCATCGGCCTGGAAGCCGCCATCGAGCCCTTCGCCGAAGGCTGAATAGGTCGGCCCGTAATCGGTGAACGACCACGAGAAGGCGGCGCTGTAGAAAGCCTTGACGCTGTCCAGCGTTGCGCCGGTCGCGGGCAGTTCGAGATAGTCGAGTTTTCCGTTGAGTTTCATCACGCTGCTCCCAACTTGTTCCCTATATGTTCTATATCCTGGGCAGCGATCCGGCAAGTCTTTTCGACGCAGCTTTTGCTTAATCGATTGTAGTCGCCGGGCTTCGCTGCCACACCTTGCCTTTCGCACTGCAGCATAATAACGCTCGGGTCGGAACGCGGGGGAACCGGGTCTTGGCCCCGGTGTTCTATCTTCCGAGGACTTGGAGGGCGAGCATGACCAAATGGGTCTACACCTTCGGCGATGGCGCCGCGGAGGGACGTGCGGGCGACCGCAACCTTCTCGGCGGCAAGGGCGCCAATCTGGCCGAGATGTGCAGTCTTGGCCTGCCGGTGCCGCCGGGCTTCACCCTCACCACCGAAGTCTGCAACGCCTATTATGCCAACGGCAACAGCTATCCGGCCGCGTTGAAGGCCGACGTCGTCAAGGCGCTGGACCATATCGGGCAACTGACCGGGCGCCGTTTCGGCGATCCGTCGAAGCTGCTTCTGGTCTCGGTCCGCTCCGGGGCCAGGGCCTCGATGCCGGGCATGATGGACACCGTGCTCAATCTCGGCCTCAATGACGAGACGGTCGAGGCGCTGGCAGCCGATTCCGGCGATGCCCGCTTTGCCTATGACAGCTACCGCCGCTTCATCCAGATGTATTCCGATGTCGTCATGGGTCTCGACCACGAAGTGTTCGAGGAAATCCTGGAGGACCAGAAGGCGAGCCTCGGCCACGAGCTCGACACCGAACTGACAGCGCAGGAATGGCAGAGCGTCATCGCCCTCTACAAGGCCAAGGTCGAGGAGGAGCTCGACAGGCCGTTTCCACAGGACCCGCACGAGCAGCTGTGGGGGGCGATCGGCGCGGTGTTTTCCAGCTGGATGAACAACCGCGCCATCACCTACCGGCGCCTGCACGACATCCCGGAAAGCTGGGGCACGGCGGTCAATGTCCAGGCCATGGTGTTCGGTAACATGGGCGAGACGTCAGCCACTGGCGTCGCCTTCACCCGCAATCCCTCGACCGGCGAAAAGATGCTCTATGGCGAGTTCCTGGTGAACGCGCAGGGCGAGGATGTCGTAGCCGGCATCCGCACGCCGCAGAACATCACCGAGGCGGCGCGCATTGCCGCCGGCTCGGACAAGCCGTCGCTGCAGAAACTGATGCCGGACGCGTTTCGCTCCTTCGTCGACATCTCCGACCGCCTGGAACAGCACTACCGCGATATGCAGGACCTCGAATTCACCATCGAGCGCGGCAAATTGTGGATGCTGCAGACGCGTTCCGGCAAACGCACCGCCAAGGCGGCGCTGAAGATCGCCGTCGAGATGGCGCGCGACAAGCTGATCACGACGGAGGAGGCGGTCGCCCGCATCGATCCGGCCTCGCTCGATCAGCTGTTGCATCCGACCATCGACCCCAAGGCCGCGCGCGATGTCATCGGCGTCGGCCTGCCGGCTTCTCCGGGCGCGGCGACCGGCGAGATTGTTTTCTCCTCGAGCGATGCCGAGGATCTGAAGACGCAAGGTCGCAAGGCAATCCTGGTGCGCATCGAAACCAGCCCCGAAGACATTCATGGGATGCATGCTTCGGAAGGCATCCTGACCACGCGCGGCGGCATGACCAGCCACGCCGCCGTGGTCGCGCGCGGCATGGGCAAGCCTTGCGTTTCGGGCGCCGGCTCGCTGCGTGTCGACTACAAGGCCGGCACGCTGATGTCGATGGGCCAGACCTTCCGCAAGGGCGACATCATCACCATCGATGGCAGCAACGGCCAGGTGCTGAAGGGCGCCGTGTCGATGCTGCAGCCGGAACTGTCGGGCGATTTCGCCGCCATCATGGAATGGGCCGATGCGGTGCGCCGCATGAAGGTGCGCACCAATGCCGAGACGCCGCTCGATGCGCGCATGGCGCGCTCCTTCGGCGCCGAAGGCATCGGTCTCTGCCGCACCGAGCACATGTTCTTCGACGGCGAGCGTATCGTCGCCATGCGCGAGATGATCCTGGCCGATACCGAGAAGGACCGCCGCACCGCGCTTGCCAAGCTGTTGCCGATGCAGCGCTCGGATTTCCTCGAACTGTTCGAGATCATGGCCGGCCTGCCGGTGACGATCCGGCTGCTCGATCCGCCGCTGCACGAATTCCTGCCCAAGACGGAAGCGGAGGTGGCGGAGGTCGCCGCCGCCATGAACGTCTCGCTCGACAAGCTCAGGCAGCGCACCGAAGCCCTGCACGAGTTCAACCCGATGCTCGGCCATCGCGGCTGCCGCCTCGCCGTCTCCTATCCCGAGATTGCCGAGATGCAGGCGCGCGCCATTTTCGAGGCAGCCGTCGAGGCCGGCAAGAAAGCCGGCGCGCTGGTCGTTCCCGAGATCATGGTGCCGCTGGTCGGCCTGGTGAAGGAGCTCGACTACGTCAAGGCGCGCATCGATGCGGTCGCCAAGGCTGTCATGGACGAGACCGGCGTCAAGATCGACTATCTCACCGGCACGATGATCGAGCTTCCGCGCGCGGCGATCCGCGCCCACGTCATCGCTGCTACGGCCGAGTTCTTCTCCTTCGGCACCAACGACCTCACCCAGACCACTTTCGGCATCTCGCGCGACGATGCGGCGTCCTTCCTCGAGACCTATCGGCAGAAAGGCATCATCGAGCAGGACCCGTTCGTCTCGCTCGACATCGAGGGCGTCGGCGAACTGGTGCGCATGGCTGCGCAAAAGGGCAGGGCGACACGGCCCGACATCAAGCTCGGCATATGCGGTGAACATGGCGGCGATCCGGCCTCGATCCGCTTCTGCGAAGAGGTCGGCCTCGACTATGTCTCGTGCTCTCCCTACCGCGTGCCGATCGCAAGATTGGCCGCAGCCCAAGCCGCGGTGCAGATTGCCAAAACAGCAGTGCCGCGCCCCAAAAAGAGCGCCGCGGCATCCTGATTTCGACACAGTCCTTTCGGTATCGATGAAACGGCCACCCGTGGGTGGCCGTTTGGCGCTAAGCTTACGATTTTGTAAGCAAATTCACGCTGATGTGCGCGCCCCAACACGCAATCCCGACATCGTTTCTTCCCAATTTCACGGCCCCCCAACCCGCCCGGTGCCGAGAAAAAGATGTTACAGATTTCGCCCAGACCCTTCCGCTCGATCCTGATTATCCAGACCAAGTTCATCGGCGATATTGTTCTGTCCTCCACGCTCGCCAAGAACCTGCAGCTCGAATATCCCGGTGTCAGGATCGTCTTTCTCTGCGAGGCGCGCCTCGCCAGTTTCGTCACCGCGCACGGCATCGCCGCCGAGGTCGTCAGCTTCCGCCGCGCCGCCATGCGCGGCACCCCGCTGGAGCGTGGGCGCGAGCTCTATTCTATGATCAGCAAGCTGCGCCAATTCCGTTTCGACCTGACCATCGACCTCACCGATTCAAAGACATCGCGGCTCATCGTCAGGTTCCTCAACGCCAGCACCCGCATCGGCTACAATCCTCCGGAAAGGCCGCTGCGCTGGCATGAGCGCCAGCCCGCCAATGTCTTTGCCGAGCCGTTCGGTTTTGGCGAACGTCACTATCTCTACCGCTACCTTTCGCCGCTCGAGCCGCTCGGCGTCGGCCTGCGCGTGCGGGTGCCGTCGATTCGGCCATTGCCGATGGAGACGGCGAGGGCCCAGGCATTGCTGGACAAACACCATTTGCGGCCAAACGGCTTTATCGCGGTGCATGCCGGCGCAAGTTTTCACGGCCGGCGCTGGCAGCATGAACGCTTTGCCGCCGTGATCGACACGATTTCGCGCGAAACCGGACTGGATTTCGTACTCGTCGGCGGCCCTGACGAGCGCAAGCCGGCCGAACAGATCCTCGCCAGTGCCGCGTCGATCGTCAACCTCGTCGGCGCGCTGTCGCTGGAAACGCTGCTGGCGGTGTTGCAGCAGGCGCGGCTGTTTGTCGGCAATGAGAGCGGCCCCATGCACATGGCAGCAGCGGCCGGAACGCCGGTTGTCGGCCTTTTCGGCCTGACCAGCCCGGCCGTCTGGGGACCGGTCGGCGTGCCCAGCCTCGCCTTGCAGCCATCCATGCCGTGCAATTGCGTGGCGGGCAGCCTGTGCAATCCGCTCGATCCCAGCAAGGCCTGCTGCGTCTGGCGCCTCGAGGTCGAACCGGTCGTCGCGGCCGTGCGCGAAGTCCTGTCACGCACGCAGGTGGAACTGGAACACGCCGTCTGACGGTGCGCGGCGGTCACATTGTCGGGATATCAGCTTTCTCACGGCCACTATCCCAATTTCCGCCTTGTTGCGGGTCCTGGGATGCGGCTATGACAGCGCCGATTCTCAGACAAGACAGGCATCCCTTGCAAAAGCTGTTTTGCGCCTTGGCGCTATCTATCCTGGCCGTGTCCTCGGCCCAGGCCGCGCCGCTTGTCGAGCCGACGCTGCATCTGAAGGCTGAGGATGGTGGCAGTGGTAATGTAGGCCGCGTCGCGCTTACGCTCGACGCCTGCGGCGGCCAGACCGATACGAGGATCCTGTCGGCGCTGGTGGAGAACCGGATTCCGGCGACGATCTTCGTCACCGGCATCTGGCTGAAGCGCAACGCCGCCGTCGTCGAGATCATGCGCGCGCATCCGGACCTGTTCGAACTGGAAAACCATGGCGGCCATCACATCCCGGCCGTCGACACGCCGCGCAAGATCTATGGCATCCGCAGCGCCGGCAGCCCGGAAGCGGTGCGGGCCGAAGTCGAATCGGGCGCCGCCGCTCTCGCTGGCACCGGCGAGCCGGCGCCGAAATGGTTTCGCGGCGCGACCGCCGAATACAGCCCGTCGGCCATCGCCATGATCCGCAGGCTCGGCTTCAAGATCGCCGGCTTTTCGATCAACGGCGATGGCGGCTCGTTGCTTGGTGCAAAAGAAACCGCCCGGCGCATCGCCGCCGCCAAGGATGGCGATGTCATCATCGCCCACATCAACCAGCCGACCCACGCCGCCGGCGAGGGCGTCGTGCAAGGTCTGCTCGCGCTGAAGGCCAAGGGGCTGATGTTCGTGCGGCTGGATGACGCCGACGGTGTCGGCAACGACGGGACGACTGATTAGGATTGGGCGGCGGCAGGCAGTTTCATCGCCTTTGGACTAACGTCGCCGACGTTTGAGATAGCCGAGGCCTCTAAACTCGTCATCCCAGGATGAAACAGGAGCGAAGCTCCGTCGCGAAGAGCCTGGGATGACGAAGCGAGCAACGGCGGCTTGAGTCGCTTGCTCAGGCCGGTGCTGCTTCGATAGTGACCCTGTTGGGATAAAACGCGCCGTGGTCGCGAATCTCAGCCATTTCGTCGAAGGGCTGCTCATAGCCCCACATCGCGTCCTTGCCGGTCTCACCGGCCGGCAGCACGCTCCAGTAGCTGGCGTCGCCCTTGTAGGGGCAGTGGGTCGACAGGGTGGTTTTGCCGAGCTGGGTGAAGTCGATGTCTTCGAAGGGGATGTAGAATGCCTGGGGGTAGGGCGGTTCGGACAGAAGCTTCGCCCGCGTCGATGAGGCGATCACCGTATCGCCGGCACGCACGACCACGGTACCGCGATAGGGTTCGACGGTGATGACCTTGCCGGGATTGCTCTGAAAGCCGGGAGCGGGGTTGGCGATCTGGTCCATGCGGGGTTCTCCTTGTTCGATTGGGAGCACAGTCCGATTGAGAGAGTGCGGGGTTGCTTCCCATGTCCCTAAAATGTGTCTGGAGAACCCGTTGCGCAAGCCTTCGCCAGTAGGCCAGAGCTGGCCTTCCGATCACTAAAAACGATCCCGCGTGGAATGCTCAGGCTGCGATCTTGAACACGTCCATCAGGCCGGCATAGGCCGCGGCAATACCGGCTACCGGGTTGGTGCTTCTTGACGTCGTCTCGACCTTCAGTGGGCCGCCGCCGGTCGGCAAGGTGAGCAGCAGGAACTGGCGATTGCCGCCGTCGCCGATCGATGCGGCGGCGACATGCTGGCCTTCGCCTTCGTTCTGGACGCACATTTTGAACAGCAGCGTGCCGCCGACCGCCTCAAGGGCGCCGCCGACCACCTCGACAAATTCGTCTTCGGAAACCTTTTTGGCCTCCGGCACGAGATCGGCCAGACTTGCGGCAAGCGTGTCTTCAAGCTCTTTGTCGTCGAGTTGAATATCGTCCAACTGCACGTCTTCGGCCCCGCTGTCAGCCAGCTGCCTGTCGTCGATCTGCCTGTCGTCGATCTGCCTGTCGTCGATCTGCTTGTCGTCGAGCTGCGTGTCCATGCGAACCTCTTTCAGTCGCCAATCCGCACCCCTACCCCGTTAACGAACCTTAACGTCGACGATGGCCGGATTGTGGCGGTTTTCCCCGCCTTTCGATCACTGCTTGCTTCAGCCGTTAACGGTTGGAGACGTCATGGCTGGACAATCCGTCCGTTCGTCCCACAATGGAACAAAAGACGGGAAAAACGAGGAAGCAATGGGAGGAACCAGATGCTCGGACTGATGCAGGAATGGCCGCTGCTCTGCCACAAGCTGATCGACAATGCCGAGCGGCAGCACGGGACGCGCGAGATCGTCTCGCGCTCGATCGAAGGTCCTGTCGTTCGCACCACCTATGCTGAAGTTCATCGCCGCGCGCTCAAGGTCGCTCAACGGTTGGAGCGCGATGGCTTTGTGCTCGGCGACCGCATCGCGACCCTGGCCTGGAACACGGCGCGCCACATAGAGGCCTGGTACGGCATCATGGGCATCGGCGCCATCTACCATACGCTTAACCCGCGTTTATTCCCCGAGCAGATCGTCTGGATCATGAACAATGCGCAGGATAGAGGGATCTTCGTCGACCTGACCTTCATGCCGCTGCTGGAAAAGATCGCCGGCGCGGTCAAATCGCTGAAAAAGGTGATCGTCCTGACCGACAAGGCGCATCTGCCTGAAACGACGCTGCCGAATGTGGTTGCCTATGAGGACTGGTTGAACGAGGCCGATGGCGACTTCGCCTGGAAGGTTTTCGGCGAAAACACCGCAGCCGGCATGTGCTACACCTCCGGGACGACGGGCGATCCCAAAGGCGTGCTCTACAGCCACCGCTCGAATGTGCTGCATGCCATGATCGCCGCCATGCCCGACGCCATGGGCCTCTCCGCGCGAGACACGATCCTCCCCGTTGTGCCGATGTTCCATGCCAATGCCTGGGGCCTTGGCCAGAGCGCCCCGATGATCGGCGCCAAGCTGGTCATGCCCGGTTGCAAGATGGACGGCGCCTCGATCTACGAACTGCTCGACACCGAGAAGGTGACCTTCAGCGCCGCCGTGCCGACCGTCTGGATGATGCTGCTGCAGCATCTGGAAGAGACCGGCAAGAAGCTTCCCTATCTCAGCAAAGTCGTCATCGGCGGCTCGTCCTGCCCGCGCGCCATCATCAGGAAATTCCAGGACAATTACGGTGTCGAAGTCATCCATGCCTGGGGCATGACCGAAATGTCACCGCTCGGCACGCTGTGCACCATGAAGCCGCAGTATCAAGCGCTCGAGGGCGAGGACCGGCTCGATATCCAGGGCAAGCAGGGCTACCCGCCCTTCGGGGTCGAGATGAAGGTGACGGATGACGACGACAAGGAACTGCCTTGGGACGGCAAGACCTTCGGCCGGCTGAAGGTGCGCGGTCCAGCCGTCGCCAGCGCCTATTATGGCGGCGTCGGAGCCGAGCAGTTCGACAAGGACGGCTGGTTCGACACTGGCGATGTCGCCCATATCGATTCCGGCGGCTACATGCAGATCACCGATCGCGCCAAGGACGTCATCAAGTCGGGCGGCGAGTGGATATCGACCATCGACCTGGAGAACCTCGCCGTCGGCCATCCCGATGTCGCCGAGGCCGCGGCGATCGGCGTCCATCATTCGAAATGGGGCGAGCGGCCCTTGCTGGTCGTGGTCGCCAAGCCCGGCAAGGAGCCGAGCAAGGCCGATATACTGGCGTTCATGGACGGCAAGGTGCCGAAATGGTGGATACCCGACGACGTCGCTTTCATCAGCGAAATCCCGCACACCGCCACCGGCAAGATCCAGAAGATCACCTTGCGCAAGCAGTTCAGCGACTACCGCCTGCCGACGGATTGACCGGGACCGTGCGTTTCCTTGACCTTCAAGCTACCGGCCGCAAAAACGTTAGGGCAGGGGATGTTCAATTTGAGCATCCTTTGCTCTAAGCGTCTGTGCGGGTTGGGGCGGTGCTGAAGACAATGGAAATTGACGAGCGGCAGACATCGAAGGCGGCCGGCTGGTCGCGGCGCACGGGCGCTTTTGCCCTGGTCCTGCTGCTCACCGTGCTGGCCGGCCATCATTTCGAACTGGTCGAAACGCCGGCCTTCCTGTGGGTGCTGGCGATCGTCGCCTTGCTTGCCGCGTTCGCTTTGCTGTTTGCCGGCCTCGCTTTGTCCCGGCTGTGGCATTTCGGTGACCGTGGCGGCCGCGACCTCTCGGTCGGCGCCCTGCTGGCGCTGCTGGTGCTGACGCCCTACGGCTTTGCCACCTATTTGGCGGCGACCACGCCGCCCCTGAGGGACATTTCGACGGACCTCGACAATCCGCCGGTGCTCGAGACCAGCGACCGCACCAAGGACATGAACGTGCTCGCGCCGCCAACGCCTGGCGAAGTGCGCCTGCAGGCCGACGCCTATCCGCTGGTCACCGGGCACAGCTACAATCTGCCGTTCGAAACCGTCGTCGACGCCGTTGAAACCGTGCTCGACCGCCGCGATTGGCAACTTACTGCGCCATATCCGGTGACGGACGGTCAAGACGAGGTGACGATATCGGCCGTTGCCCGGAGCTTCGTCGTAGGCCTGCCCGCCGACGTCGCCATCCGGGTCAGCAATGATGGCGACACCATCGTCGTCGACATGCGCTCAGCCTCCCGCTACGGCCGCTACGACCTCGGCGACAATGCGGCGCGCATCGTCGGGTTCCTCGCCGAACTCGACCAGGAGGTTGCAGGGCAGGTGGGTGCCGCGCCGGCTGAGTAGTTCTACCCCACCGGCACAAAAACGCCGTCGATGGCCGGGTCACCCTGGGTAGCAACCAGGCCGCGCGCCACCAGGTCCTCGAGATGGGCAAGCACCGACAGGCCGGCGGCGCCATGCAGGCGCGGGTCGGTGTCCCGGTAGATAGCCTTGACCATGTCCGGGATCGTCCGGTCGCTGTCGCGGATCCGTTCGAGGATCGCCCGTTCGCGCATCTTGCGATGGGTCTTGAGGCCGCGCATGAAGCTGCGCGGCGCGGTCACCGGGCCGCCATGGCCGGGCAGCAGCAGGCGATCGCCGCGCGCGATCAGCCTGTCGAGCGAGGCCATGTAGTCGGCCATCGCTCCGTCCGGCGGCGCCACGATCGATGTCGCCCACGCCATCACATGGTCGGCTGAAAACAGGATGCCGGTGCCTTCGAGCGCAAATGCCGCGTGATTGGCGGTGTGGCCCGGCGTCAGCACCGTCCGGATCGTCCAGTCATCGCCCTCGACCAGCGCATTGTCGGGCAACGCGATCTCCGGGACGAAAACCGTGTCGGCGCTGGCGTCGAGCGGGTTGATCTCGCCGATCCGCAGCGGCCTTGCCGGGCGGTGCGGGCCTTCGGCCAGTACAATAGCGCCGGTGTGCGCTTTCAGCCGGGCGGCCAGCGGAGAATGGTCGCGATGCGTGTGGCTGACGAAGATATGGCTGACCGGCCGGTTTGCGATCACCTTGAGCAGCGTCTGGAAATGCGCCTCGTCATCGGGGCCGGGATCGATCACCGCCAGCGTATCGCGCCCGACGATGTAGCTGTTGGTGCCGTGAAAGGTGAACGGGCTGGGGTTTTTGGCGGTGACGCGCAAGACGTCCGGCGCAACGGTGACGCCCTCGCCATATGCCGGATCGAAGCTGGTGTCGAATTTGAGCGCCATGGCGGTGTCGTTGAATCTCTGTTCAGGAAGACGGCAAAACTGATTGCCGCATAACACGGAAGCCAATATAGAAAAACGCAAGGCCGCGATCTGCGGCAATCCGGATTGGGGAAGACCATGGCACTTGCAACGACGATGCGCCCGCTTGTTTCTCTCGCTTTGCCCCAGGAGGGCGCGCAGCGCCTGGCAACCCAGCTTTTGCTGGCGATCGCCGGAACGCTGCTTTTGACCCTGTCGGCCAAGACGAAAGTCGTGCTCGGGCCGGTCGACATCTCGCTGCAGACGCTGGCCGTCCTGCTGATCGCCACTGCATTTGGCCTGCGGCTTGGCGTCGCTACCCTGCTTCTCTACATGGCCGAAGGCGCCATGGGCTTCCCGGTCTTCCAAAGCACGCCTGAAAAGGGCATCGGCATCGCCTACATGATCGGCGGCACCGGCGGTTATCTCGCCGGCTTCGTCGTCATGGCGGCCATTGTCGGCTGGGCCGCCGACCGCGGCTGGGACCGCCACCCGATCAAGTTGTTCAACGCCATGCTGGTCGCCGAAATCGTCATGATGGCCATGGGCTTTGCCTGGCTGGCCACCCTCATCGGCGCGGAAAAGGCGTGGCAGTTCGGCGTTTTGCCGTTCGTCCTCGGCGACCTGATCAAGGTTGCGCTCGCCGCCAGCCTGGTGCCGGCGGTATGGTCGCTGCTGCCCAAGCAGCCCTGAAACCGGACAAATGAATGAGCCGGCGGGTCCAAGGCCCGCCGGCTTTTTGTTGTCACGCGTCCGCCAGCCGATGGTGCAAGCCGGTTGCCAAATCGCCACGCCCATTTGCACCGTCAGCTTGTGCCTGGTCGGTCAAATTGCCGCGAGGCGGCAGATGCAGAGCAATTCTGGCGCCGATCCACGGCCGAGATTGAATTGACAAGCCATTGCGCGAAACCTAAGCACGGGCAACTTGATTTCGAGGCGGGGGCCGGTAATTCAAGGAGAGCTTGTTGAAGGGAATAATCCTTGCAGGAGGCAGCGGGACGCGTCTGTATCCCCTTACATTAGCGATCTCTAAGCAGATTCTGCCGATATACGACAAGCCGATGATTTTTTATCCGCTGAGCGTCTTGATGCTCGCCGGTATCCGCCAGATTTTGATCATTTCGACACCTCGCGACTTGCCGGTGTTTCGGGAGTTGCTGGGCGACGGTTCGGAATTCGGGGTCGAATTCTCCTATGCCGAGCAGGCGCAGCCCAACGGGCTTGCCGAGGCCTTCATCATCGGCCGCGACTTCATCGGCAAGGATAATGTGTCGATGATTCTCGGCGACAACATCTATTTCGGCGAGGGCCTGTCGCAGCTCTGCCGCACTGCTGCGCAGCGCCAAAGCGGCGCGTCGGTGTTCGCCTACCATGTCGAGGACCCGCAGCGCTACGGCGTGGTGTCGTTCGACAAGCTCAGCGGCACGGCTTTGACGATCGAGGAGAAGCCGCGGGAGCCGAAGTCCAACTGGGCGGTCACCGGCCTCTATTTCTACGACAATGAGGTCGTCGACATCGCGTCGACGATCAAGCCCTCGGCGCGCGGCGAACTCGAGATCACGGCGGTCAACAACGTCTATCTCGAGCGCGGGAAATTGCATGTGCATCAGCTCGGCCGCGGCTATGCCTGGCTCGACACCGGCACGCATGACAGCCTGCATGAAGCCTCTTCCTTCGTGCGCACGATCGAGCACCGCCAGGGGATCAAGGTCGCCTGTCCTGAAGAAATCGCTTTCGAGCAGGGCTGGCTGACCGCCGACAAGGTGCTTGAGCGCGCCACGCGCCTGGGCAAGAACGAATACGCCGCCTATCTGCGCCGGCGTGTCACCGAGCTGACGGAGACATAGGGTGCTGGAAGTCAGGCAGCTCGGTTTGGACGGCGTGCTGGAGATCGTGCCGAAGCGGCACGGCGATGCGCGCGGTTATTTCATCGAAACCTGGAATGCCGAGGCCTTTGCCGAGGCCGGCATCGATCTGCGTTTCGTCCAGGACAATCATTCCTATTCGGCTGCCGCAGGTGTCGTGCGGGGGCTTCACTATCAACTGCCTCCACACGCGCAGGACAAGCTGCTGCGCGTAATCAGAGGCCGCATTCTCGACGTGGCGGTCGACATCCGCCGCAGCTCGAAAACCTTCGGAAAATGGGTCGCGCTCGAAATATCGGCCGAGAGAGGCAACCAGATCCTCGTGCCGAAGGGTTTCGCGCACGGTTTCGTCACGCTCGTGCCGGACACCGAGGTTCTGTATAAGGTCACCGACACCTATTCGCCGGCGCATGATCGATCGATCCGTTTCGACGATCCTGATATCGGCATCGATTGGCCGTCGCCGGCCGGCGCCTTCGAGCTCTCGGCCAAGGACCTCAAGGCGTCGGCGCTTGCTGAGGCCGAGGTGTTCGCATGACGCGCGACGATGTGAGGAGAGCGCCATGAATTTTCTGGTGACAGGCGGTGCCGGCTTCATCGGCTCGGCCGTGTGCCGGCATTTGTGCGCCAATCCGGCCTACCATGTGACCAATCTCGACAAGCTCACCTATGCCGGCAATCTGGCCTCGCTGCGCACCATCGAGAATGCACACAACTACAAATTTGCGCAGGCCGACATCTGTGACGAGCGGGCGGTTCTCGACATCCTCCACCGCGACGAGATCGACGTCGTCATGAACCTCGCCGCCGAAAGCCATGTCGACCGCTCGATCGACGGACCCGGCGCCTTCATCGAGACCAACATCGTCGGTACCTACCGGGTGCTGAATTCGGCGCTCGAATATTGGCGCGGCCTTGACGAGGACAGGAAGGCGCGCTTCCGCTTCCACCATGTCTCGACCGACGAGGTGTTCGGCGATCTGCCCTTCGATGGCGGCATGTTCGTGGAGGAGACGCCTTACGCGCCATCCTCGCCCTATTCCGCCTCCAAGGCCGCATCCGACCATCTGGTGCGGGCCTGGTACGAGACGTACGGCCTGCCGGTCGTGCTCTCCAACTGTTCGAACAATTACGGGCCTTATCACTTCCCCGAAAAGCTGATCCCGCTGGTCATCCTCAACGCGCTCGACGAAAAGCCGCTGCCGGTCTACGGCGCTGGCGCCAATGTGCGCGACTGGCTGTTCGTCGAGGATCACGCCCGTGCTCTGGAACTGGTCGCCACAAAGGGCCAGCCCGGCGAAAGTTACAATGTCGGCGGCAATTCCGAGCGTACCAACCTTGGCGTCGTCGAGACGATTTGCGGCCTGCTCGACATCAGGCGTCCGCGCAGCGGCGGCAGGAGCTACCGCGATTTGATCAGCTTCGTCACCGATCGGCCCGGCCACGACCGCCGCTATGCAATCGATGCCTCCAAGATCGGCCGGGATCTCGGTTGGGCGCCGGCGGAGAGTTTCGACAGCGGCCTTGCAAGGACCGTCGACTGGTTCCTCGACAACAAATGGTGGTGGGGACCGATCCGCGAGCAGCGCTACGCCGGCGAGCGGCTGGGGCAAGTCCGGTCGCGCGGCCAGGTTGAAGGCAGGAAGGGCGCGGCGTGAGGCTGGTTGTCACCGGACGCGACGGTCAGGTCGCTGCCAGCCTGCTGGAGGCCGGGCAGAGGCGCGATGGCATCGAGGTCGTCACCCTTGGCCGCCCAGTGCTCGATCTGGCGCGGCCCGATACGGTGTTCGACGCACTCGCGGCAGCGCGGCCGGATATCGTGGTGTCGGCTGCCGCCTACACCGCCGTCGACCAGGCCGAGGACGAGCCCGATCTTGCCTTCGCTGTGAACGCCGTCGGCGCCGGCAAGGTCGCCGAGGCGGCCGCGAAGCTCGGCGTGCCCGTAATCCATCTGTCGACCGACTACGTCTTCGATGGCACCAAGGACGGCGCCTATGTCGAGACCGACGCCACCGCACCGCTCGGCGTCTACGGCGCCTCCAAGCTTGCCGGCGAGCTGGCCGTGGCCGCCGTCAATCCGCGCCATCTGATCCTGCGCACCGCCTGGGTCTACAGCCCGTTCGGCAAGAATTTCGTGAAAACCATGCTGCGGCTGGCCGGCGACCGCGACGAGATCGCCGTGGTCGCCGACCAATGGGGAAATCCGACATCCGCACTTGATATTGCCGACGCGATCCTGCATGCGGCGGCGGTGTTGCGCGGCGACGAGGCGTTTGACGGTTACGGCATCTATCATCTGGCCGGCACCGGGGGGATCAACTGGAGCGGCTTTGCCCGTCATATTTTGGAGACCAGCCGCGCTCATGGTGGTCCTTATGCGCGGGTAGGTAACGTCGAGACCAAGGACTACCCAACCAAGGCGTGTCGCCCTCGCAATTCGCGGCTGTCGACGGCCAAATTCTCTGCCGTGTTCGGATGGACGTCCCCGGAGTGGCCGGAAGCGACGGAAGTGGTGGCACACCGTCTCTTGAGCGGAGAGACGAAACTGGCATTGATAACATGAAAAAGTATCCATCACCTGACGCACTGCAGGACGCGAGGTCGACAAAGGGAAGAGATAAGTCACTTCGCAACATATACGAGGAGCATACCGGAAAAATATCGGACAAATGGTCGATTTATTTGGACGCATATGAAGATATATTTTCGGATTTCCGAAACAAGCCTGTTCGACTTCTGGAAATTGGCGTTCAGAACGGCGGTTCGCTGGAAATCTGGCGGCAGTATTTTCCGCAAGCGGAGCTTATTGTAGGCTGCGATATCAATGCGGCCAGTGGTAAGCTGACCTTCGATGATGAGAAGATCGCAGTTATCGTCGGCGATGCCAACACCGCCGACGTCGAACGCGACATTGTCGCCCAGACCGCAAAATTCGACATCATTATTGATGACGGCTCGCACCGATCCTCGGATATCATACGCTCTTTCGCCCGCTACTTCCCTCATCTTGCGGTGGGAGGCCTGTACGTAGCTGAAGATTTGCACTGCAGTTACTGGGGTAAGTATGAGGGCGGCCTATATGATCCTCTTTCCTCCATGTCATTTTTCAAACGTCTGCTTGACGTGGTCAACTATGAGCATTGGGGACTACACCACCTTCGTGTCGATGTACTGGCCGCGTTTTCTCAGAAGTACGACGCCGTGTTCGAGGAAACTTCCCTGGCTTCGATCCACTCCATCGGGTTCTTGAACTCGCTTTGCATCGTCGCCAAACGTCCGTCACAGGAAAATGTTCTGGGTCCCCGTCGTGTGGAAGGCCGGGTTGCACTTGTCGAGGGCAGCATGCTGGCCCTGAACGGTACGGTAAACATACCGATCGATGAGACCGGGAATCCATGGTCGTTGCGTCGTGCGACAATGGAAGAGGAGATTGAAACCAACCGGGAACTGGTCGAACACCAAATGGCTCGCATAGAGGCGCTCTCCAATGAGATCGCGCAGCGCGATGTCGAGATCGCGAATGAGATCGCGCAGCACGATGCCGAAATCGCGAGGCTGGCGGGCGAGAGCAAGGCTCATGAGGCTCTGGCCGGACAGTTGCTTGCCGAGCGGGAGCAAGCGCGCTCCGAGGAAAAGCGGCTGCGTAGCGTTCTCGATGCCGTTTATGCAAGCACCTCATGGCGCGTAGCCATGCCGATGAGAGCAGCAAAGCGCCTTTTGGTTGGCTTTGGAAAGGTCGGGCGAAAATTAACTCCCGGTGCACATCGGACCTCCAACTCTCCTGTTTCGCGGAATAGGACGAGCGACAATTCGAAAACCGGATGAGACCATGAGCGCCGATCCAAACAATAAACTTCGGGTATTTTCAGCAGCGAAGCCTTTAGTGTCCGTGATTATTCCTGTGAAGAACGGACTGCCGCAATTCAAGCGCGTCATCGAGATGGTTTCCAAGCAGGAATTCGAACAGGGATTTGAGGTAATTGTTATCGACTCCGGCTCAAAGGACGGCTCTAAGCAATTGGTGCCGACCAACGACCCTAGATTCAAATTAATCGAGATAGAGCCTTGCTCGTTTGGGCACGGAAGGACAAGGAACCTTGGCGTTCGTGAAGCAAGGGGAGAATTCTGCGCTTTCCTAACACATGATGCTTGTCCCGCCAATTCTTTTTGGTTGAAGGAACTGGTGAGACCGCTCTTGGAGGATGATCAGGTTGCTGGTGTATTCGGTCGCCATGCAGCCTACGAGGACGCAACGCCGTTCACGGCTTGGGAGATCGACACTCATTTTTTGGGATTAAGAAATTGGCCGAAAGTCTGGATCAGCGACGCGAGATTGTATTCGAAAACGCAGGGCGTTCGACAGGTATTTCATTTCTATTCTGACAATTCATCCTGTTTACGCAAGTCTGTGTGGCAAGATTATCCTTATCCAGACGTTGATTTTGCAGAAGATCAACTATGGGCAAAGGTGGTAATTGAAGCCGGTTTTCGTAAGGCCTTTTCATGGGATTCGTTGGTGAACCATTCTCATGAATACTCTCTATGGCAAAGGGTGCAGCGAAGTTATGATGAAGCAAAGGCATTCAGAGAGCTGTTCGGATACAAGTTGTGCCCGACAGTGCGGTATTTGTTCGGGCAAGCTTTGAGAACCAGCGCGCGCGATGTTGCGCTCGCGTTTAAGAATGGTTGGGTAATTTCTCATCCCGTAGCTACTTTCAAGAAACCTCTAGATAATTTAGCGCGACAGGTCGGGTATTACATCGGGACCAATAGTTCTAAGTTTGCGAGAAAATACGGTAATGCGTTGTCCAGAGACAAGCAATTGCACGCTAGATAGGGGTCGTTTTGGATATGCTGTCATCAAATCTTTCAAAATTTGCAAGGACTGTACGGCGAGAGGGATGGCGGGTCGCGACACGCAAGGCTGTTTCTCGAGTGATTGCAACGATGCCGCCAGTCATTCAGGGCAAACAAGACGCTATTGGGCACTATGAATTTCTTCTGGGGGAGGAGCAGGGTTTCGGATTGAGGATCACCCATGAGAATACTCCGATCGGCTCGATGACGTGGGTAATCCCAGACTTCAATGCGTCTTCAGGTGGCCACATAAATATTGTTCGCATGATGCGACTTCTGAAAGATCGAGGGTTCCCCAACCAGCATGTCGTGGTTATGGAACCGCATCGATGGAATTCTGTGGAAGAAGCGCAAATGGCGTTCAACCAGGCTTTCGGAGATCACGGGATTACAATTTCGCTCGGCGTTCGCTCAATCGAGCCGTGCAATTATCTGGTTGCCACGGGCTGGCAGACCGCCTATTGGGTTTCCAAATTTCGCGACACAGAGCATAAATTATACTTTGTTCAAGATTTTGAACCAGAATTTTATGCGCATGGTAGCGAATATTCGTTTGCAGAGAATACCTATAAGCTTGGTATGACAGGTATTACTGCCGGGACATGGTTGGCAGAAAAACTTAGCCGAGAATATGGAATGACGACGTTTCCGTATTCGTTCGCTTGTGACCTCAGTCTTTATAATCCGCAAAGAAGACGTTCGGGCTCCGTAAGGCATATACTTTTCTATGCTAGGCCAGTCACCCCGAGACGTGGATTCGAAATGGGTCTTCTCGCTCTGAAGAAAGTCTGTGAGAGGCTTCCGGATGTTGCGGTGATCTTTGCAGGTTGGGATGTCGGAGCGTACGAGATTCCTTTTCATCATCTCAATGCAGGCACGGTTTCCATTGGAGAATTGCCGGACCTTTACTCACAATGCGACGTCGCCCTAATTCTCTCGGCAACCAATCTTTCGTTGCTCCCGCTTGAAGTCGCAGCTTGCGGCTGTCCTGTAGTGCTTAACAGAGGGCCTCAGTCTGAGTGGCTCATGTCCGATGAGGAGGCTGTATACTGCGATATGAGTGTGGATGGGATATCACAAGCCTTGATCAGGCTATTGGAAGACCCGGTCGGAGCAGCTAGGATTGCAGAAGCGGGCTTGAGACGCGCGAGGGCAGGCAGTTGGGATTCCGAGGCAGACAAGTTGGCGGCATTCCTCGAGTCCCTATCTAGGGAGGCCGTCCATGCGCGCCCCTCGTAACAAATCTGAGTGGAACTGTGCATCTTGGCTCGGTCTCGGTGGAGAGGAATTTGAGTGGGAACGATCTTGAAGATGCTTCCTATCACCGCTAGGAAGCCCCGCCTTCCCAGCGGAGACCACATTACATGATTGTCAAGCCCGGCTTCGACACTAATACCAAGACAATCGTGATCATTGGAGTGCAGCGCGGCGGGACATCGATGGTCGCTGGGATAGCGCGGGAGCTTGGGGTCAACCTTGGGCGGAACCTCGGCAACAACCATGAAGATCCAGAATTCATCACGGAAGACCTACAGGCGATCAAGAAGGTAGTCGCTCATCGTGACGCGAAGTACAATGTATGGGGCTGGAAGATGCCCCACTCTTCCGAGTATATCGTGCGG
Source organism: Mesorhizobium sp. M0058 (assembly GCF_040323095.1). NCBI lineage: Bacteria > Pseudomonadati > Pseudomonadota > Alphaproteobacteria > Hyphomicrobiales > Phyllobacteriaceae > Mesorhizobium > Mesorhizobium sp. M0058. The sequence continues at coordinate 370,498 of NZ_JAMYUQ010000004.1, read as the reverse complement.
TTGCTGCCTCACCTTCGCAACCCATTCGTGATCGTTGTGTTCCGCAATCTGGCCGCGATAGCCGAGAGTCAGATGAAGCAATCGGATGTAAATTTTCGCGATGCATTCAGCTTCTCGGCAACACGCTTGGCGCAGGTAGCTTCTGCAACTCAAGAGATCGATTGTCCTCTCATGATCGTCAACTATGAGCGGGCGGTGCTGAAGCCCTCGAATTTATTAGATGAGTTGTGCGCCTTCCTCCATCTGCGGCCATCGGAGGACGAGCGCGAACGAGCTCTCGCGATGACCGACCCGCAGCGCGGCTACGTCAGAACCAAGAAGGAAGACTGGACGGCCCGGGTATCAAAGGCGGAGAGTTTCGATTTCGGATCAAAAGACGCGATTGAGGCCTTCCAGTGTAATGTAGGACTATCTCTGGTCGACAATTGGATCCAGAAGGATGGTGATCAACCGCACATCCTGTTCGAAGGCCTAGCAGGTTACAAGCGGGTATATCTATCGTTTGTAAGGCGCAGCGCTCCGGCCTTTATCGATCTATGTGTCAACACAGGCGACGGCTACACTGACGGCCTCACCGACAGGATTCAGCTATTCCACGGCGAGAACGTGATCACCATTGACGCGGAAAGTATCAATGGGATTGCGATCTATCCACAGTTTGACGGAGCCGCGTCAAACACGGGCCTTTTCAGGATAACCGTTGATAAGGCATCACCAAATCGCCATCGAGGCACCTCGCTTGGAAGCATATCCTTGGTTTCGTAGCACTCGCCTAATGGACGTTTCACGCTCTTTTTGAAAATACCGTCGTTGTGCCCCACGCGATTTCGAACTGCTTTTCAAGCGAGAGACGCGTAAGAGGGGGATCTTCATCTCTTTCAAACCGTTCAGCCAGCGAGAAAATCTCTCGCACCGGCATGTTCAGAAATTCCTCTCGCACTCCAGCATCAAGTCCCGAATGATAGACTCGAAGTATCTGATTTAATGTGTTTATTGGATGGTTCGAGCGGTGGATCGTTTGGCTCTCAACGTCGAGCTGCTCAAATAGCTTCGTTGCACCAGATCGAGTTGCATTAAAATAATGGGACGGATAACCGTGCTCCGCCTGTAAGAATGGGATCATCAGAAGAAGTTTGCCACCGGGCTTCAGCACCCGTACCAGTTCCCTTGCGCATTGGAAGGGGTCATCTACATGCTCGAGAACAGCCAGTGATAGTATCCCCGCGAACGAGTTATCCTTGAAGGGTAGAGATTGTCCTATCGCAAGGACGTCTGTGCTGGGATAGTCATAGATCTCTACGTTTATCACGTTTGGAACCGGGCGCTTTCTCAGGCCAGCCCCAGCATCTAGTGCAATGGCTCCACTAGGCAATCGCTTGAGGAATTCATGAATCATTCCGCCGTAGAAATGCGAAGAGACAGCATCAATTTTAGATTCGAGTTGTGGCGAAATGGGCCAGCCTTCCGGCAGCGCCGACGGTGCTACGCAGCCCTCGCATTGTTGCAAGTCACGGTTCAAGATTTGCTTCAAAATATCAAGCTTGGCAGCTTGATTGGCTCTGCAACTGTTAGCCAAAGCAATCGCCTCATCAGTTACGGCAACTGCCACGTCGGCTGCCCTCTCGCCCTCAGCCCTGAATATCAGGTCCAACGTTCCCGCTTTGTGTATCTCGTTTCGTACGAAATCCACGTAAAAAGTGAAGCCAACGCCCTGAGAAGGGTCAAGATCAGCCCTCCGGTACGTTGATAATCGAAATTTCCCTGTTCGACCGTCCAAGGTTTCATAGCCAATGGAAATTTCAGTACCAAACGGCTTCGCGATCCAACCGTTAACGGCGTCGATTGGATGTCGTAGAAGCCTATCTCTGGGCTGGTCAATTTCTACTCTGGTTAGGCCCATGAAAAAATTCCTATCGCTTCTTCAAGGAATGGAATGGCAGGCTAGAGACCGGTCTTCTTCTCAAGGGCTTTCTCGAAATACTGTGCGCGCAGCGACATTGTTATCGCCCCGTACCGCTCATGCTTGCTACTGTCTTGGCGATGCCCTCGTCAAAATCGGTTCGTGGTACCCACCCCAGAACGGAGCGCGCGCGCGAGACATCCAGACTGGCAATGTCAACGTCAGTGTTTCTGGCAGCAACGTATTCGCGCTCGAAACGGTGGCCCGTTGCTGATTCGACCGCGGCAATTATCTCGGTAACGGACCGAACCTGGCCACTGCCAATGTTCAGGATTAGGCGGGGGGTGCTCGGCAGCACAAGCGCGCTTTCTATCGCGTTGATGACATCCTCAACGTAGATATAGTCGCGACGCGCTTGGCCGTCGCCGAAAATTCGGACGGGTAGGCCTTTCTGCCAGTGGTCTAGGATGGCTGGGATCAGCCCTTGACCCTTGCGGAAGGCTTGCCCTGGACCAAAAGGATTGGCGACCCGCAGGATCACGTATTCCAGCCCTTCGAGATGTCCATGCATCTGAATGTATTTTTCCACGATGAGCTTGGTCAGTCCGTGTGAATTTATGGGGTTGGTAGCGCAGGTCTCCGGCGTAGGTATTGGCGCACCAGGGCCATAAACCGTGCCCCCAGATGAGAGAAACAAATAGCGTCTCACGCCAGCCCGCACACAGGTTTGCAGGAACTCTACATGGGGAATAACATTTTCCTGAATATCGGCGATGACGTGGTCGTTCTTGAGGCCGGGACTCGAGGTCGATATTAATTGCACAACAGAGTCGACGTCTTGCAGCGAAGAGGCCATTGCGATCGGATCACGCATGTCGGCTTCAACAAAGTCAACCGACTTGTCAAAGGAGCGAAGGAATTCTGGGTCAAATCTTCTGGATACGGCACGAATTGCCACACCCTGTACCGCCAACCGCCGAACAAAATGACGGCCAATGAACCCGTTCGCACCGTAAACCCCAATCATGCCGCTCCAACACCTTTGCCGCAAAACCCTTTATTACTTTATCAAACTAATCCAGCCCGTCCCTGCCCCAACTCCAGCAACTTTCTGTCATGACACGACAATTTTTTCAGTTCCGGTGTGTTTGACCGGCCCTGCCGTTAGCGATTCCACGCGGCCGCTTTTGAGCGTCAGCTTTTTTGTGCACACTCTTTCGATGAGGCTCTCATTGTGGCTTGCCAGAACGATGATGCCAGCCTTTTCCGCCAATTCGTCCATGCGCCTTTGGGCCTTGTCTTGAAAAGAGGCATCACCGGCACCGATCCATTCGTCCATTAGCAGAATTTCGGGATCGAGCGCGGTTGCTGCCGAAAAGGCAAGCCGCGCGGCCATGCCCTGGCTGTAAGCCTTGAATGGCATGTCGATGAAGTCGCCGAGCTCGCTGAAAGCGATGATACTTTCCATCTTTTCCTCGATCTCGGCTTCTGTCCATCCGTTGATCAAGCCACGCAGAACGATGTTCCTGCGGCCTGTGGCTTCGCGGCGAAAGCCTATGTTGATGTTGAAAAGGGCGTCGACCTTGCCTTCTATGGCGATGTTCCCTCCGGATGGTTCATAGATTCCGTAGAGCACCTTGAGTAGTGTCGTCTTGCCCGCTCCATTTGGGCCGACCAAGCCTAATCGGTCGCCGGCCTTGAGCTGGAAACTGACGCCGTCGAGCGCCTGCACGAACTGGTTTCTGCCTGAACTCTCAATCCTGCCGCCTGGTCCGCCCATACGCCGATCCGGCGCGGAAAGCGTCAACTTTTCGTGCAGTTTGTAGACCAGACTGACGTTATCCAGCTTGATAGAAACCATCGAAAAAACTCAAATCAGGAAAACAACTTGCCTGCGATATCGGCCAAGCAGCAACAATGCAATCGCCCACATGAACAAGGAAATATAGACCGTTACGGCGAATGCGTGCATCGGAAACGCGCCGTTCGTGATCGGCTCGCGCACGATTTCCAGGAAATAGCTGAATGGATTCCAGTGGTAGGCGTATTTCTGTATGCCGTCCTGTCCGCTGTAGATCCAGAAGACAGGCGTAAAAAACATCCCGACTCGCATGATGTTGCCGACGATGAACTGGCTGTCGGGAAAAAATGCGCCGAGGAAGGCGAAGACCGTGATGACAGCTGGAGTGGCGAACAGGATCAGGAGTAGCCCTGCAAGCGACCATAGCCATGCGGGGGTAAGTCCCGAGCCGCTCAGGAGCAGAATCACGATGCAACCTGCGATCGCATAGCCCACGCGAATGACGGACTGAACCGTCATCCGCATCACGTACACAAACAGGGGCAGGGTCGTGCCCTCTATGAAGCTCTCCTCACGCTGGAAGAGGGAAACACTCAAGGAGATGATTTCCATCAGGTAGAACCAGACCATCAGGCCTATTGCGACATAGGCGGAATAGCCTGCGGCATCCTTACCGGCAGGCTGGAACACGAAAACGAATGTGCCGACGAACGCGATGTAATTGACCAGCAGCCAAAGCGGGCCAAGTGTCGTGCGTCTGTGCTGGTCGCCGATATCTTCGTGAGCAAGCGCAATCCAGACCCGATGCAGCCTCATAGCCTTGCTGATATCGTCGAGGGCGCCGTTCAGTGCCAAAATCATTGTTGGTGTCGCAATCCGTTCTTGGTCGCTTCGTATGTCCGATGGCCACATGAGGCGAGGGACATTTCATAGCCATTGCGACGAGCGTATGGCAAATGATTGCGGCTTAGTGAAGCCCAGCAATATCTTGAGCGCAACCATTAGCAATGTCTTTTGGACCTGTACAATTGTCCTGAAAGGCCACAGTTCAGCCAATTGCGATTGGTCCGGAACAGCCGCATTCACCTTTGATCACATATTCGTCAAAAACATCTGGCGATACCCCCGACTCCGCGCTATTGCGATAGCTGGGCAAGGGACTTGGAATTTGCAATCTGGAGTGGTGACGGATGATGTTCCATCCGGTGCCTGTCCGGTATTGATATACCCGCGCCTGGAGTTCAGTACTACCCAATGACATCATACGTACAAGCCGTATCGGGACTTCGGCCGAAGATGCGGCGCGCCATTATAATGATCCAGGACCTGGTCATGGTCTTGGTCGCGGTGGCGCTGAGTCTCGGGCTTTCGCAGTCGAGACTTTCATTCGATGCGCTCTCCTGGCCGGGCCTGGCGTGCTGGGTGAGCATTGTTCTTCTCAGCCATCTCTTGTTTCGCTATTGCGGCCTCTACAACACCGTGTGGCGTTTCGCCTCCACGCCGGACTTCTTCAACATCCTGAAGAGCTGCGCGATCCTGACCGTCACGCTCTATGTCGTCTCGCTGGCGGTCCGATGGTTTCAGCCGGTGACCGGCCTCAACGAGCGCCAGTTCATCGTCTTTTTCCTCGTCTCCTTCACCATCATATCGGCGCCTCGGCTCTATTACCGGTTCCTGCGCGACGGGGCGAGCTGGCGAATCCTGAGCCGCAACGCAAACAATGCGGCGATCAAACAAGCGCTGTTCGTCGGCAGGCTTGGCGAAGCAGACGTCATCATCCGCTTCACACGCACGGCCGAGCCGGCCGAATATTCCATCGCCGGCATCATGGCCATCGAGAACGGCGCGCCGTTGGGCACGCAGATACAGGGCGTTCCGGTGGTGGCCGTGCGGCCCCGCCTGGTCGAGGTCCTCGAAGAATATGCAAGAGGCACCAAAAGCCTCGACATGCTGATTTTCGGCAATGGCACCGAACGCGAGATCGAGGAATATTCGGAACTGGTCCGTGTCGCCCGTCACAGCGGTATCGCCGTCGTCCAATTCTCCGGCGTTTCGGAGCTCGGCCAAGGCGGAAAGCTGGTACTCGACGCTGTCGAGATGGAAACCATCCTGCGCCGCTCCACAGTTGCTTCCGATATTGAGCGGATCGGCGGCTTTATCGGTGGCAAGCGCGTCCTGGTCACCGGCGGCGCCGGCTCAATCGGTCGCATCCTGGTCAAGCGGTCGCTGGAACTTGGCGCCGAGGCGGTTCTGGTCGCCGATATCTCGGAGTTCGGTATTTTCCAGCTCGACCAGCAGGTTGACGAAAAGGACCATGTCCGGCTCAAGAGCCGCATCGTCGATGTCACAGACCGGCGCCAGATCACCCGCGTCGTCAGCGATTTCAAGCCCGACATCATCTTCCATGCCGCCGCGCTCAAACATGTGCCGCTGCTCGAGGAAAATTGGGAATCGGCGATCCAGACCAACATTTTGGGCACCCTCGTCTGCGCCGAGGTTGCCGCCAAATGCGGGGTGCCGCAGTTCCTGTTGATTTCCAGCGATAAGGCGGTCGATCCGACCTCGGTGCTCGGTATGACGAAACGCGCCGCCGAGCAGATCGTCTCTTCGCTGCACGAAACGCACGCCACCGGGCCCAGCGGCCGTCGCTCCGGCACCAAGTTCATCGCCGTGCGGTTCGGCAATGTCTTCGGCTCCAATGGCTCGGTCGCCACCATCTTCCAGGCGCAGATCGAGGCCGGCGGTCCGGTCACCATCACCGATCGCCGCATGACCCGCTACTTCATGACGGTGGCCGAAGCCGTCGACCTCGTCATCATGTCGGCGGCCGACGCCGAGCGGCGCCAGGGCAAGGACGACTACGCCATCTACATGCTCGACATGGGCAAGCCGGTGCCGATCCTCGAAGTCGCTGAAACCATGATCCGCATGGCCGGCAAAAGCCCCTACATCGACATTCCGATCCGTTTCACCGGGATCAGGCCGGGCGAGAAGCTTCACGAAGTGCTGCATGGCGGCAATGAGGAGATCGTCGCGCTGGATATCCCCAAGATCTTCGGCCTCAGGACCGATGTCGTGGGATGGCCCAAGGTCCAGGCGGCGCTGACATTGCTGCAGGCGGCCATGGGCGATCAGGACAAGGCCTCGGCGCTCGCCGTCATGGCCGGCCTCTATCAGGCGGAAGAGCCTCCAAGTGACGCACGCCGGGAAACCGTTGCGAAAACAGTCGGGCAAGCTGGTTAGAGCAATTCCAGGAAAAGTGTGGAGCGGTTTTCCGTCCGGGATTGCGTCAAAACAAAGAGCCTGTCCTGATCGACCGGGATTGGCTATTGAAACCGATCCGATGGCCGTTCCCAGGCGTTTGCAGATGATTTTGAACCAGTGAGCAGACAAGATCAGCGCGTGGCCGTGCTGCTGGGCACGAAAGATGGCGCGGCTTTCCTTGACGAGCAGCTCGCGTCGCTGGCTGCGCAATCGCATCCTGTTGTCGACCTCTGGGTTTCCGACGACGGTTCGACAGACGGCACTTCGGCCATTATCGGCGCCTGGCAGAGCCGCTGGTCCAAGGGCCGGTTGACCCTGTCGAATGGTCCTCGCCAAGGCTTTGCCGCCAATTTCCGCGCGATGATCATCGATCCGCGTATCGAGGCCGACTACTACGCCTTCTGCGACCAGGACGACATCTGGGAGCCGGACAGGCTGGAGAGCGCCATTGCCTGGATGCAATGGCACGATGCCGGAACGCCGCTGCTGTTTTGCTCCAGAACCGCGACCATGTCCGAAACCGGAGCAGCGCAAGGGTATTCGCCGCTGTTCCAGCATCCACCCGCATTTCGCAATGCGCTTGTGCAAAGCATTGCCGGCGGCAACACGATGATGATCAACCGCGCCGCGCGAAAGTTGCTGGCAAAGGCATCGGCAAGGACCGAGTTCGTCAGCCATGACTGGTGGACCTATCTGATCGTCACGGCTGCCGGCGGCATTGTCCGCTATGACCCGCGACCGCTGGTGCGCTACCGCCAGCATGAGGCAAACTTGGTCGGCGCCAACGTGTCGTGGAAGGCGAGGCTGTCGCGGCTGGGGCGCCTCTTCAGGGGCGAGTTCGCCGTCTGGACCGATCACAATCTGAGCGGCCTGGCGGTCAATCGCGACATCCTCACGAGGGATGCCGCCGCCTGCCTCGGCCTGTTCATCAGGGCGCGAAAGGGCGGTATCTTGCGACGCCTGCGCCTTCTCCGGAAAAGCGGCGTCTACCGGCAGACGCTGGCTGGTACACTTGGGCTCTATCTGGCCTTCATCTGGCGGCGGATCTAGAGCATGCAGACACGGCCATGAGGGAACCCAAGCGAGCTTTCGACCTGGCGGTGGCGGCGCTGCTGCTGCCACTGGCCTCGCCTTTCGTCCTGCTTGCCATGCTGGCAATCAGGACGACGTCGCCTGGACCGGCACTCTTCTCTCAAACCCGTGTCGGCCAGCACGGGGTGCCGTTTGCCTGCCACAAGCTGCGCACGATGGTTGTGGGAACGCCGTCTCTGCCCTCGCATCAGGCGCCGGCAATTTCCGTCACTGCCGTCGGCAAGGTGCTGCGGAAATTCAAGATCGACGAGCTGCCGCAGCTCTGGAACGTGCTCAAGGGTGAGATGAGCCTGGTTGGGCCGCGTCCATGCCTGCCCACGCAAACCGAATTGATCGAACGCCGCAGGCAATTGGGTGTGCTTGCCGCACTTCCGGGCATTACCGGGCTGGCACAGATGAAAGGCATCGACATGTCGGATCCGAAACTCTGCGCCGAAACGGATGCCGAATATCTCAGGGGGGCCTCGATCGGACTCGACGTCAAAATCCTGCTTGGCACAATCTACCGGACCTGACGGGCCTGTCGTGCAAGTTCCTCAATCCGGCCGAGCGTGTCGGTTTCCGGCATCCAGCCTTCCGAGATCAGCAGTGACGGGTCGCAAATCTGTGTCGCCATGGAAGCGTCGTACGCTGCTTTTCTGCCTAGCAGTGTGGCGAACAGCCTGAATGGCCAGGCCGGCACAGGAACGAGCCGGGTCGGAACGTCGTATCCGTGCCTGAATGCAGTCAAGATTTCGAACATCGCAACGGGGGAAGCATCGCCCAGGACATAGGTCGGGCGCGGTGGCGTGGGACGAGTCAAAAGATGCGCCACGGCGCCAGCCACCGCGTCGCGCGATATCAGCGAACGAACTGCGGTGAAAGCGCCTAAGGGCAATGGTAAGGCAATGGCGGCAGCCCGCATCATTCCACGCAGGTTTCCCTTCATGCCTTCGCCATAGACCGGCGGCAGGCGCAGCGCCGTGGCATCGGAGGGCCTGGACGCATAGGCTTCCAGTGTCTTGATCTCGCCTTCGCGTTTCGAGCGCCCGTAGGCGCATTGCGGGGCAGGGAGCGTCGCCTCGCTGATCGTTCCGCTGAAACCGGGACCGGCTACTGCCCGGATCGACGACAGATAGATGAAGCGCCCGCTTGTCCGCGAGGCGGCCGCGCGCGCCAGCTGCGCGGTCAGTGTCGCGTTGGCTGCCATGAAGTCGGCTTCGCTCGCCTTGCGGTCATTGTTGAGCGCCGCACAGTGGACGACATGGGTGACATCTCGCATCAGCGCCTGGAATGCCTGGGCCGGCGCATCGAATTCCGGCAACAAAACCGCATCGCTCACGGGATCGAGCCGTTCCGGGTGGCGCGATGCCATGCGCACCCCGAACCCGGCTTCGCGCAGCTGGTTGACGACCTGCCTGCCGATGAAACCCGTCGCGCCTGTGACCAGCACTTTCACGGCCGGCTTGCCTGGGGCGCCGGGGCCGGTGCCTGTTGTTCCGGCAGCATTTGTTGCCGGCCCGATGCAAGATATGTCCCGGACACCAGGAACACCATCAGTGTGGCATCGAGGATGTCGTGGCCGACCAGAATGCCGGTCAGGCCGCCGATGAGGTAGGTGATCGCAGTGACGACAATCATCGTGGCGCCGAACCGCTCGATCGCGTCCGTGCTGGTGCGCAGCACGATGGCCGCGTTTCTCGCGGCAACGAAGAACACAGCCGCGAGCGTTACGGCTCCAAGCAGCCCGGCCTCCACCAATGCAGTCAGGAAGCCATTGTGAAAATGGCTGAAGCCCGTGGACGGCATGTGGAACTGATTGTGGAATCCATCCTTTATCAGCTCACGGCTTGCAGCAATGCCGTGACCGAAAATCGGCATGTCGTGGAAGGCGCTCAGCCCAATCTGCCAAAGTGCTGCGCGCAAGCCGAGCGCGGTCGTGTGGTCGCCCTTCGTGGCGAGCGCATCCCAGTCGCTGAACAGGAAGGCCGCGCGCTCGGAAATGATGGGGAGACCAATGACCGCGATGACGATGCCGATCGCGCCCGCAATCAGCAAAAGCCGAATGGCGTTTCTGTTGTTGAGCTTGCGACGGTTGATCAGCAGGACCGCGATGCCGGCCACCAGCATCGCCAGCCAGATGATCCGCGACCCCGAATAGACAATGTCGACCGCGCCGGCCAGTGTCGCGCAGGCCAGCAACGCCCTGTTCTTTTCGACACCCGATAAGGCGCCTGCCAGGCACATCATCATGCTGAGGCAGGCGACGGTCGCGAACACGATCGGATTGCCGGCGCCGCCTTCGGCCCGTATGCCCAGCCCGTGATATTGCACGACCGCCAGCAGCAGGGCGCCAAAACAGGCGGCGGCGCTCGCCAGCACGACGATGCGCGTCAGCGTGGTTTTCTCGGTAATGCTCCAGGTCGCGTATGAGACAGGGAAAAACAGGAAGGTGATCAGCCCTGCCAGATGCGGCGCATCCCTGGCGATCGAATTGTTGACGATGGAGGCGAGCACGCTGGCTGCGCAATAGGCATAGATGGCCACCGTCATCGCGGTCATCGGCCGGTCGATGTTGAAACGCCGTCTTTTCAGCGCAAGCAGAAGCACCGACCACAGGCCGCCGCCATTGAACAAAAAGCTGACCGCCGATCCCAGTACCGGCGGGAAAAAGAAGCACAAAATGGAGAAGGTGACGTTGATCCGTGACGGCGAAACGTGCTGCTTGATGGCGGAGATCGGGGTCAATGCTCTGGTTCACAATGCGCTGGGTCGCGTGGCGACGGACAATGTTTGGCGGCGGCATTTGCGGCATGCCGCCCGGCGCAGGTTCAGGAGCCGGTATAGCGGCTGGGTGCGGTTTTCGAAAGTGCGACGAGGTCCGGCCGGCGTTTCTTTCGGTCCAGGCAAGATTTTTCCCGGCCTTTGAATGCTATCGCTCCGTCGGGCAGGAATTTTCGGATTCTAGGCTTTTCATGGAAAATTCGTTGCCGATCGGTGTGGCCGCCGGCCTTTCCAGCGTTGTTATATCAGGTGGCGATCTGCTAGAACGCCGGCACGAACCGATAGTGTCCAGCAGTGAAGCTTGAACCGGGCGGCTGAAAAGGACGCCCGATCCATCTGATGCAAGGTCTGGATTGCACGAGAGAACGCTCACAGTCCATGAACATCGCGCTTACGCACCTGCAGCGGCTCGAGGCCGAGTCCATCCACATCTTCCGTGAGGTTGCCGCCTCCTTCTCCAAGCCGGTGATGCTCTATTCCGTCGGCAAGGATTCCTCCGTGCTGATGCATCTGGCGATGAAGGCCTTCTATCCGGCCAAGCCGCCTTTCCCCTTCCTGCATGTCGACACCACCTGGAAGTTCCGCGAGATGATCGCCTTTCGCGACCAGATGGCGCAGAAGCTCGGCTTCGACCTGCTGGTCCACGTCAATGAAGACGGCGTGCGCGACGGTATCAACCCCTTTGACCATGGCTCGAACACCCACACCCATGTCATGAAGACGGTGGCGTTGCGCCAGGCGCTCGACAAATACGGCTTTGACGCTGCCTTCGGCGGGGCTCGGCGCGACGAGGAGAAGTCGCGCGCCAAGGAGCGCATCTTTTCCTTCCGCAACGCCCAGCATGTCTGGGACCCGAAGAACCAGCGGCCGGAGATGTGGAAGATCTTCAACACCCGCATCGCGCCGGGCGAATCGATCCGCGTGTTTCCGCTGTCGAACTGGACCGAGCTCGATATCTGGCAGTACATTCTGCAGGAAAACATCCCGATCGTGCCGCTCTATTTCGCCAAGGAGCGGCCGGTGGTCGAACGCGACGGCATGCTGATCATGAAGGATGACGATCGCATGCAATTGCGCCCCGGTGAGACGATGGAGAACCGTCTGGTGCGTTTCCGCACGCTCGGCTGTTATCCGCTGACCGGCGCCATCGAATCCGACGCGGACACGCTCGAAGCCATCGTCGGCGAGATGCTGACGGCGCGCACCTCCGAGCGCCAGGGCCGCCTCATCGACCGCGATGAAGCCGGCTCGATGGAAAAGAAGAAGCGCGAGGGATATTTCTGAGCATGCGCCATATCCTGGCCAAGAGCCTCGCTCCCACCGACGGCGTGCGCGAATACATGGCGGCGCAGGAGAAGAAGTCGCTGCTGCGCTTCCTCACCTGCGGCTCGGTCGACGACGGCAAGTCGACGCTGATCGGCCGTCTTCTGTCCGACACAAAGCAGATCTTCGAGGACCAGCTCGCCGCACTCGAGCGCGATTCCCGCAAGCACGGCACCACTGGCGACGACATCGACTTCGCGCTTCTGGTCGACGGCCTCGAGGCCGAGCGCGAGCAAGGCATCACCATCGACGTCGCCTACCGCTTCTTCGCCACGCCCAAGCGCAAGTTCATCGTCGCCGACACGCCCGGCCATGAACAGTACACCCGCAACATGGCGACCGGCGCATCGACTGCCGATCTCGCCATCGTGCTGATCGATGCGCGCCAGGCTGTGCTGCGCCAGACCCGGCGCCACTCGATCATCGCTTCGCTGCTCGGCATCCGCCATATCGTGCTTGCCGTCAACAAGATCGACCTCGTCGATTTCGACCAGGCGGTGTTCGACCGTATCGTCGAGGATTACCGGCAGTTCTCGCACGAGCTCGGCTTCCAGACGATCGTGCCGATCCCGATGTCGGCCCGCTATGGCGACAATGTCACCAGCCGCTCCGGCAAGACGGCGTGGTATTCCGGCCCGTCGCTGATCGAGCATCTCGAAACTATATCGGTCGACGAGGCCGCGGTCGAACTGCCGTTCCGGTTTCCGGTGCAGTATGTCAACCGGCCCAATCTCGACTTCCGCGGCTTTGCCGGCACCATCGCGTCCGGCTCCGTCGCGCAGGGCGACGAGGTGGTGGTCGCCAAATCCGGCAAGGCCTCGCGGGTCAAGCGCATCGTCGCGCAAGGCGGCGATCTTGCCCAGGCGGTGGCCGGCCAGGCCATCACCCTTGTGCTCGATGACGAGGTCGAGGTCTCCAGAGGCAACATGCTGGTGTCGCCGGCGGCACGGCCGCAGGTCGCCGACCAGTTCGCCGCCAACATCGTCTGGTTCGACGAGGCAGCGCTGCTGCCGGGACGCTCCTATATACTGCGCACCGAGACCGACCAGACCAGCGCCACCGTCACCGACCTGAAATACCGCGTCAACGTCAACGACTTCGCTCGCGAGGCGGCGAAGTCGCTCGAGATGAACGAAGTCGGCATCTGCAACATCTCGACCCGGGCGCCGATCGCCTTCGACACCTTCGCCGACAACCGCGATACCGGCGCCTTCATCCTGATCGACCGCATCACCAATGCCACGGTCGGCGCCGGCATGATCCTGCATACCTTGCGCCGCGCCGAAAACATCCACTGGCAGTCGCTCGATGTCGGCAAGCGTGGCCGTTCCGACTTGAAGAGCCAGCGTCCCGCCGTGTTCTGGTTCACCGGCCTTTCCGGTTCGGGCAAGTCGACCATCGCCAACCTGCTCGAGAAGAAGCTGTTCGCTTCCGGGCGCCACACCTACATTCTCGACGGCGACAATGTCCGCCACGGCCTCAACCGCGATCTCGGCTTCACCGACGCCGATCGGGTCGAAAACATCCGCCGTGTCGCCGAAGTGGCAAAGCTGATGGCCGATGCCGGGCTGATCGTCATCGTCTCCTTCATTTCCCCCTTCAGCGCCGAGCGGCGCATGGCCAGGGAGTTGATGGCCGACGGCGAGTTCGTCGAAGTGTTCGTCGATACGCCGTTCGAGGAATGCGCCCGACGCGACCCGAAAGGCCTTTACGCACGGGCGCTGAATGGCGAGATCAAGAACTTCACCGGCGTCGATTCCCCGTATGAAGCTCCCGAAAATCCCGAAATCCATCTCAAGACACTCGGCAAGACGGCCGAGGAGATGGTAGAGGCTCTGGAACACTGGCTGAATGAGCGCGACATTGCCGAAGACCAATATGACAGCGGCGGCGGCATCTGACGACGAAGTGATGCTCGACGTGTTCGAGCGCCTGGCGCTCGAAGCCGGACGCGAGGTGATGCGGGTCTTCAAGGCCGGCTGCGCGGTCGACAGCAAGTCGGACTCCTCGCCGGTCACGGAAGCCGACCGCGAGAGCGAGACGATCATCCTCGCCGGCCTGCGTGCGGCCTATCCCGATATTCCCTGCGTGGCCGAGGAAGAGGTCGCCGAAGGCATTGTGCCGCCCGATCTGGATGGCGCCTTCTTCCTGATCGATCCGCTCGATGGAACGAAGGAATTCGTCAACCGCCGGACCGATTTCACCGTCAACATCGCGCTTGTCCGGCACGGCGTGCCGGAGATCGGCGTCGTCTTCGCACCGTGCAGCGGGCGGTTCTTCTCTGGACGGCCGGGCTGGGCCGAAGCAATCGAGGTCGATGGCGACTTCCGTATCGTCGGCCGCCGGCGGATTTCGGTTAGGAGGGCGGTCACGCCGCTGGCGGTCGTTGCCAGCCGCTCGCACAACACCCCGGAGACCGAAGCCTTCATCAAGGATCTCGGCGCCGCCGAGATCGTCTCGGTCGGCTCATCGCTGAAATTCTGCCTGCTCGCCGCAGCCGAAGCCGACATCTATCCGCGCTTCGGCCGCACCATGGAATGGGACACGGCGGCCGGCGACGCCGTACTGCGCGCCGCCGGCGGCATGACGCGCACGCTGGACGGCGAGCCGCTCACCTATGGCAAGCGCAAACAGAGCGACGACGAGGATTTCGCCAACCCGCATTTTATTGCGAGCGGGAAGGCGGCGGACGCGGCGTAACTTACGCCGCCGCTACATGCGCCGAGTTCGAGCCAATGTAGTTGCGGATCGTCTCGATGATGCGGTCCTGGTCGGCTTCGCTGAGATAGGGATGCATCGGCAGGCACAGGATGCGCTTCGGCAGTTCCTCCGAAACCGCAAGCCCGGTCGGCGTGCGCGGATAGTCGCGATAGGCGACCTGCTCGTGCAGCGGCTTCACATAATAGATCACCGAAGGGATGCCCTTTTCGCCGAGATGCGCCCTCAACCCGTCGCGCTTCGGCGTCTCGATGGCGTATTGCGCCCAGGCCGAGCGGCCACCGCCCAGATTGCGTGACGCCTTGACGATGTCGCCGAGACCTTCGGCGTAGCGCTTGGCCACGACCTGGCGGGCGACCATCTCGTCTTCGAGGATGGCGAGTTTCTCGATCAGGATCGCCGCCTGGATGGTGTCGAGGCGTGAATTGATGCCGACGCGGACATTGTCATACTGCGTCCCGCCCTTACCGTGGAACGCAAACGAGCGCAGCTGGTCGGCCAGCGCGTCGTCATTGGTGAACATCGCGCCGCCATCGCCGTAGCAGCCCAGCGGCTTGGCCGGATAAAAGCTGGTCGAGCCGACATGGCCGAAGGCGCCGCACATTGTGCCGTCGGCCGAACCGCCGATCGACTGCGCCGCATCCTCGATCACCAGCAGCCCTTCGCGCCTGGCAATCGCCATGATCGCCTCGTAGTTGGCGGCAAGCCCAAACAAGTCGACGGGAATGATCGCCTTCGGCTTCAGCCGGCCTTCCTTCTTGATCATGGCGATCGCCGCCTCGAGGCTGGCGATGTCGATGTTGTAGGTCTCGGCCTCGACATCGACGAACACTGGTTCGGCCTTGGCAAGCGCCACCACTTCCGCCGTCGCGGCAAAGGTGAAGCTCGGCACGAACACCGCGTCGCCGGGGCTGATACCGGCGGCAAACAGCGGCAACAGCAGCGCGTCGGTGCCGTTGGCGCAGGCCACGACATGCTTGGTGCCGATATAGGCTGCGAGCTTGTTTTCGAATTCGGTGACTTGCGGTCCGAGGATATAGCGGCCTTCCTCGACGACATTGTCGATCGCGGCCTTCAGCCGGTCGCGGATACGTTCGCGCTGCGCGCCAAGATCGATGAACTGCATGTCGGCCTCAAAACGGTGTGGTGCGGGCTGCCCCGGGGACAATGACACGCACAGAAACAACAACTTAACCGGGCCGCTGGTACCAGAGTTGGGCCGGTCTAGAAAGCCGGACCGGCCGCGGGACGGGTTGTCTAGGTGTCGCAGCCTGTTACTTCAGGCTTTCCCTGCATTGCCGCAAGATGCCGGAAATCCGGGCTTCGCCGCCTATTAATCCGGCTGATCAGTCCGTCTTTCCGGCTCGCGGAAACATAAAGTGATCGGCTGCTTGCAGCGGCTGGCGGCGGACTAAGCGTGGATCAGGCGATTTCGTGCCGCCAGGGCGGGTTGGCGCCGGCCCGCGACACGGTCACCGCCGCCGCTTTGGCGCCGAGCGCCAGCGCCTGACGGATGGCGTCCTCCGAAAGGCCGCCGATCCCGGCCTTGGTGAGCAGGCCTTGCTCGTGCAGCGAGGCCAGAATGCCGGCATTGAAAGTGTCGCCGGCGCCGACCGTGTCGACCACCTCCACCTTATGCGGCATCACCGTGACCTTGTGTTCCCTGCTGTAGCCGACGGCACCTTCGCTGCCGTGGGTAACGACGATCAGCTTCGGGCCGCGATCCAGCCAGTTGCGGATGACGTCCTCATGCGAGCCGGCCTCGCCGAACCAGTGCAGATCCTCATCCGATAGCTTCACGATGTCGGCCATCGCCATCATCGAGCGGATGCGCCGGAGGTGCTTGGCTTTGTCGGGGATGAAGTTCGGCCGGATGTTGGGGTCGAGCATCATGACGCGGCGTTCGTGCTCGCGTTTCATGAATTCTTCGTAGGCAGCACCCGCCGGGTCCGAAATCAGGCTGATGGCGCCAAACAGCATGGCTTCGATCTCGGCGCCCAGTTTCGGCAGATCCTCTGTCGTCAGCATGCGCCCGGCGGTGTTTTCGTCGTAGAAAGTGTAGGTCGCCTGGCCGTTGGTGAGCCGCACGAAGGCGAGCGTGGTCGGGCGAGGGGAGGTGTGCGCATAGGTGGAGCTGACCTTGCTTGCGCCGAGCGCCTCGCGGAACTGGCCGCCGAACAGATCCGACGACAGGCCGGAAAAGAAGCCGGCGGGCGCGCCGAGGCGGCCAAGCGCGATCGCCGTGTTGAACACCGCGCCGCCGACATAGGGCGCAAAGGCCGGCTCGCCCTGTGTCGTGGTGCGCGGCAGCATGTCGATCAGGGCTTCGCCGCAGCAGAGGATCATGATTTCTTGTTCTCCGGCGGATAGATCACGCCCTTGCGGATGATGATGTTGGCGTAGAGCCGGGGTTCGCTGGTCCCGACGATCGCATATGCCGACCGGACGCGTGCATAGAAGTCGGCGCCCGCCAGCGCAACCACCTTGCGGCCCGGCGCGCGCCTGGTGCAGATCGTTTCGATTTCATGGTGGACCGGATCGGCGACCGAGGGATCGCCTTTTACCGAGGCACGAAACAGCGCTTCCGGCACGAAGTCGTCCACCGGCAGCACGCTCAAAATGGCGTCAAGCACCGGTATGAGGTGAAGACCGTCGGCGCGGATCAGCCTGTTTGCCTGTTCTTCCGCCGGATAGTTGCCGTCGACAAGCGCGATCTCGTCGCCATGGCCCATGGCGCGCAATGTCGCCAGAAGCTCCGGACCGAGCAGCGACGGAATACCGATCAGCATTCAGGTGCTCCGGGAAATGGTGTTCGAACCGATGAGGAAGCGTTCGGACAGCGGCAGGCTGGCGCCGCCCAGCGCCCGGGCATGGATGCCGACGGTGCCTTCGCGCACCACCGGAAGCTTCAGGCCTTCGCCGTCAATGGTGCCGATCGCCTGCCTGACGGCATCGACGAGCCGGCGGCGTACGGCGAGCGGCATCCAGCCATCGATCACCGCGGCCTCGAAATCGATCACCGAGGACGCCGCGACAATGGCGTAGGCAAGCGCCTGCGAGGCGGTGGCAATCCAGTCGTCCAGATCGGCGCCGATCTCGCCCCATTCCTGCGGCGAGGTCCAGAGATAGGAGCCGTCAATGCCGCGTGCGTTAAGCGCCTTTTCCAGCATGGCGATCGAGGCGACGTCGATGAGCTGCGTCGGCTTGCCGTCTGGTCCCGGCACCGGCATCGAACCCAGCGCCCCGGCATTGCCTGTCGGTCCGCCAAAAAGCCGGCCATTGAGCACGATGCCGCCGCCGGCAAAGGCGCCGATGTAGAAATAGACGAAGTCGCGCGCGCCGCCGGTCTGGCCGAACACCAGTTCGGCGCCGCAGGCCGACGTCGCGTCATTCTGCAGATAGACCGGGAATTCGCATTGCGCCTGGATATCGGAGCGAATGTCGCGATGGCGCCATTCGTCCATGATGTCGCGTGGCGCGCCGGCGGTGTCGGCCCAGTTCCACAGTTCGAACGGCATGGCGATGCCGAGCCCGGCAATGCGCTTGTCCTGCGCAGGTGTCAGTTCGGCGCGCATCGTCGTCATGCCTGATGTCACGAACTCCACCGTCTCGCGCGGCGCCGGATAGCGGTAGGAGTGCTGCAGCATGGAACGCACAGTTCCGAGGAAATCGATCAGCACCAGTTCGGCGCTGCGGCGGCCGATCTTGAGGCCGATGAAGAAGGCGCCTTCGGGGTTCAGCGCCATCGGGATGGAGGGCTGGCCGATCTTGCCGCGCAACGGCGCCTGGCGCAGCAGCAGGCTGTCTTCCTCCAGTTCGCGCATGATGACCGAGACGGTCTGCGCTGAAAGCCCGGTCATGCGCGCAATGTCTGATTTGGCCAAGCTGCCGTGCTGGCGAACCAACGACAGCACCAGCCGCTCATTGTGGTCGCGCATGCCGCTCTGGTTGGTGCCACGGTGGAGACGGCTGGCGGCCGCCTCGGGCGAACCGTGCCTCGCAATGCCGGTCTCCACCCTTGTTCCTTCCCTTGGTTTATTCTTACTGCTTTTGCGGCAGAATGAGTGAACCGCGCAAAGCTGTCAATAATAAATAAGAGTGATTTAATTATTGACAGGCGGCTCCCGCTGGTGTCATTTGAGGGCGCGTCCACACTGGGAGAACTTCAGTGGATGCGCTCGAGATGCCGGTTGGCGGCATCCGCATAGTTCCATGGGAGGAAGATCGTGACCAAAGCATTATTGAAGTCCACCGTGTTCGCCGCGGCGGGCCTCGGCCTGATGGCGTTTGCTTCGACAGCATCGGCCGCCGGCGTCGGCGCCTGCCTGATCACCAAGACCGACACCAACCCCTTCTTCGTCAAGATGAAGGAGGGCGCGACCGCCAAGGCCAAGGAACTTGGCGTCGACCTCAAGACCTATGCCGGCAAGATCGACGGCGACAGCGAGAGCCAGGTGGCGGCGATCGAAAGCTGCATCGCCGACGGCGCCAAGGGCATCCTGATCACCGCGTCCGACACCAAGGGCATCGTGCCGACGGTGAAGAAGGCGCGTGACGCCGGCCTGCTGGTGATCGCGCTCGATACCCCGCTGGACCCGATCGATGCCGCCGACGCGACCTTCGCGACGGACAATCTGGAAGCCGGCAAGCTGATCGGCGCCTGGGCAGCCGCGACCCTCGGCGACAAGGCCAAGGACGCCAAGATCGGTTTCCTCGACCTGACCCCCTCACAGCCGACCGTGGATGTGCTGCGCGACCAGGGCTTCATGATGGGCTTCGGCATCGACGTGAAGGATCCCAACAAGATCGGCGATGAGGACGATGCCCGCATCGTCGGCCACGACGTCACCAACGGCAATGAAGAAGGCGGCCGCAAGGCGATGGAAAACCTTCTGCAGAAGGACAACTCCATCACCGTCATCCACACCATCAACGAGCCCGCCGCTGTCGGCGCCTACCAGGCGCTCAAGGCGGTCGGTCTCGAAAGCCAGGTGCTGATCGTCTCGGTCGATGGCGGCTGCCCCGGCGTGAAGTCGGTGACCGAAGGCGTCATTGGCGCCACCTCGCAGCAATACCCGCTGCAGATGGCGGCACTCGGCATCGAGGCGATCGCCGCCTTCGCCAAGGACGGCGCCAAGCCGAAGCCGACCGAAGGCAAGAACTTCTTCGACACCGGCGTCAACCTCGTCACCGACAAGCCGGCCAATGGCGTGAAGTCGATCGACACCAAGGAAGGCCTCGCCAAGTGCTGGGGCTGATGGCTGTCTGACAGCCAGCGACAAGCTGACGGCCGGGGGCTTGATCCCCGGCCGCTTCGGGTGGACGATGCGTCACGCGAATAATCCCGGCAGCAGACCGGACAGGCGCGAGCGGGTCTCGGCATGGAGCTGAAGCCCAGGGGAGGAAACATGGCTCAAGCACAGGAATTCGAGAAGGTTCTCTCGAGCAGCGACACAAGCGTTGCCGCCTTTGACGAGCACAAATCGGCCGTCAAGCGCATCCAGCATTTCCTGCACTCCACGCCGGCGGCGGTGCCGCTGATTGTGCTGGTCCTGTCGATCGTAATTTTCGGCATCGCCATTGGCGGGCGTTTCTTCTCATCCTATACGCTGACGCTGATCCTGCAGCAGATCGCCATCGTCGGCATCCTCGGTGCCGCGCAGACACTGGTCATCCTGACCGCCGGCATCGACCTGTCGATCGGCGTGATCATGGTGATTTCAGCCGTGATCATGGGCAATTGCGCGGTCAGCTACGGCATGCCGGCCGTGCTCGCAGTGCCCATCGGGCTTGCCGCCGGCGCAGCCTGCGGCCTGCTCAACGGTTTGCTGGTCGCCTACATGAAGCTGCCGCCGTTCATCGTCACGCTCGGCACCTGGAACATCGTCATGGCGACGAACTTCATCTATTCGGCCAACGAGACGATCCGCGATACCGATGTCGACGCCCAGGCGCCGCTGCTGCATCTCTTTGCCCTGAGTTTCAAGATCGGCACGGCGGTGCTGACACTGGGCGTCATCGCCACGGTCGTGCTCGTTTTGATCCTCTGGTACGTGCTCAATCACACCGCCTGGGGCCGCCATGTCTACGCCGTTGGCGATGATCAGGAGGCGGCGAAGCTGTCTGGTATCCAGACCAAGAAAGTGTTGATGACGGTCTACACCCTTGCCGGGTTGATCGCCGCTTTCGCTGCCTGGGTTTCCATCGGCCGCAACGGCTCGATCTCGCCGTCAGCCGCCGTCACCGACTACAACCTGCAGGCGATAACCGCGACGGTGATCGGCGGCATTTCACTGTTCGGCGGGCGCGGCTCAATTCTGGGCACCCTTTTCGGCGCGATGATCGTCGGCGTCGTCTCGATGGGCCTCAACATGCTGGGCGCCGATCCGCAATGGAAGGTGCTGCTCACCGGTGTGCTGATCATCGGCGCCGTGGCGATCGACCAATGGATCAGAAAGGTTTCGGCATGACCGTGGAACCCATCCTCACCGCGCGCGGCCTGATCAAGCGCTATGGCCGTGTCACCGCCCTCGACAATGCCGACTTCGACCTCTACCCCGGCGAAATCCTGGCCGTCATCGGAGACAATGGCGCCGGCAAATCATCGCTGATCAAGGCGATTTCCGGCGCCGCCGTGCCCGACGAAGGCGAGATCCGTCTTGAAGGCAAGGCTGTCGCTTTTAAATCGCCCATGGAGGCGCGCGAGGCGGGCATCGAGACGGTCTACCAAAACCTGGCTTTGTCGCCGGCCCTGTCGATCGCCGACAACATGTTCCTCGGCCGCGAGATCCGCAAACCCGGCTTCCTCGGCGACTGGCTTCGTATGCTCGACCGGCCCGCAATGGAAAAGCGCGCCCGCGACAAACTCACCGAGCTTGGGCTGATGACCATCCAGAACATCAGCCAGGCGGTGGAAACGCTGTCCGGCGGCCAGCGCCAGGGCGTTGCGGTGGCGCGCGCCGCCGCTTTCGGCAGCCGCGTGGTGATCATGGACGAACCGACTGCGGCACTCGGCGTCAAGGAGAGCCGCCGCGTGCTGGAACTGATCCTCGACGTCAAGAAGCGAGGCCTGCCGATCGTGCTGATCTCGCACAACATGCCGCATGTCTTCGAGGTTGCCGACCGCATCCATATCCATCGGCTCGGCCGCCGCCTATGCGTCATCGATCCCAAGCAATATACCATGTCCGACGCCGTCGCCTTCATGACCGGAGCGAAGGTTCCGCCGGAGGCTGCACTCGCTGCCTGATCCGCTCGACGGATAAATTGCCGCAGGGGAACTGGCGGCATGCTGGTCTAAATCGATTGAACGTATGTTGCGATGCACTAGGATAGGCTGGGACTGAGAGCGAAAGCCGGTATGATCGCAGCACGATCACGAGAGGCAGTATGACGCGAACAATGACAGCCAAAGCCCCCGATCTCGAAATACCCGATCCCAAGACGCTGGCCGACGAAGTCTTGCTGGCTCTCAAATACCGGGTCGGCAAAGGCACCTCCGTTGCCACGCAATATGATTGGCTGACAGCCTCGATCAAGGTCGTGCGCGACCGCATCGTCGATCACTGGATGCAGGCGACGCAGGAGGCCTACGCCCAGCAGGAAAAGCGCGTCTATTACCTGTCGCTCGAATTCCTCATCGGCCGGCTGATGCGCGATGCCTTCTCCAATCTAGGCCTGATGGACAATATGCGAGAAGCGCTCAAGTCGCTGGGCGTCGACCTCGACCTCATCGCCGGGCTCGAACCGGATGCGGCGCTCGGCAATGGCGGTCTCGGCCGGCTCGCCGCCTGCTTCATGGAAAGCATGGCGACCGTCGACATTCCCGCGCATGGCTACGGCATTCGCTACGCCAACGGCATGTTCCGCCAGGAGATCCATGATGGCTGGCAGGTCGAACTGCCCGAAACCTGGCTCGACCACGGCAACCCTTGGGAGTTTGAGCGGCGGGAGCGTGCCTTCGAGGTCGGCTTCGGCGGCTCGGTGGAATCGATCACCTCCAAGGATGGCCGGCTCGAGCGTCACGTCTGGAAGCCGACCGAGCATGTCCAGGCCGTCGCCTACGACACGCCGGTGGTTGGCTGGCGCGCCAACCGCGTCAACACGCTGCGGCTTTGGTCCGGCATGCCGGTCGATCCGATCCTGCTCGACAAGTTCAACGCCGGCGACCACATCGGCGCGCTGGCCGAAAGCAACAAGGCCGATGCCTTGTCGCGCGTGCTTTACCCCGCCGATTCCCACAAGGCCGGCCAGGAACTGCGGCTGCGGCAGGAATATTTCTTCTCCACCGCGTCGCTGCAGGACATCGTCCAGCGCCATCTCAGCCAGTATGGCGATCTCGCCTCGCTGCCCGACAAGGCGGCGATCCATCTCAATGACACCCATCCGGCGATCGCCGTGCCGGAGCTGATGCGCCTGCTGATGGACGTCCATGGCATGGATTTCGACCAGGCCTGGGATATTACCAAGCGCACCTTCGGCTACACCAACCACACGCTGCTGCCAGAGGCGCTGGAAAGCTGGCCGGTGCCGCTGTTCGAGCGGCTTTTGCCGCGCCACATGCAGATCGTCTACGCCATCAATGCGCAGGTTTTGCTTGAGGCCCGCGCCACCAACCAGTTTTCCAATGAGCAGATCAGCCGCATCTCGCTGATCCAGGAAAATGGCGACCGCCGCGTGCGCATGGGTAACCTGGCCTTTGTCGGCTCGCACTCGATCAATGGCGTGTCGGCGTTGCACACCGAACTGATGAAGGAGACGGTGTTTGCCGATCTCCACAAGCTCTATCCCGAGCGCATCAACAACAAGACCAACGGCATCACCCCACGCCGCTGGCTGATCCAGTGCAATCCAGGCCTCACCGCGCTCACCCGCGCGGCGATCGGGGACCGTTTCCTCGACGACATCGACGCCATCAAGGGGCTCGAAGCCTTTGCCGGTGACGCCGCCTTCCGCGACAAGTTCGCCGCCGTCAAGCGCTCCAACAAGGTCAAGCTCGCCAATCTGGTCGCCGACCGGCTCGGCATCAAGCTCGACCCGTCGGCGCTGTTCGACATCCAGGTCAAGCGCATCCACGAATACAAGCGCCAGCTGCTCAACATCCTGGAAGCGATCGCGCTCTACGATCAGATCCGCTCGCATCCCGAGCAGGACTGGATGCCACGTGTGAAATTCTTTGGTGGCAAAGCGGCGCCCAGCTACCACAATGCCAAGCTGATCATCAAACTGGCCAACGACGTCGCCAAGGTCATCAACAGCGACCCGTCGGTGCGCGGTCTGCTGAAAGTGGTGTTCGTGCCGAACTACAATGTCAGCCTGGCCGAGGTGATGATGCCGGCCGCCGACCTGTCCGAGCAGATTTCGACTGCCGGCATGGAGGCGTCGGGCACCGGCAACATGAAGTTCGCGCTGAACGGCGCCTTGACCATCGGCACGCTCGACGGCGCCAATGTCGAGATCAAGGAATGCGTCGGCGACGACAACATCTTCATCTTCGGCCTGAGCACGGCGGAAGTCGCCGAGCGGCGCAGCAATGGCTACAACCCGCGCGCCGTGATCGAGGGCTCCCCTGAATTGGCGCAGGCTGTTGCCGCAGTATCGTCGGGCGTGTTCTCGCCCGACCAGCCGGATCGCTACCGCGAGCTGGTCGACGGCCTCTACAACAGCGATTGGTTCATGGTGGCGGCGGATTTCGACGCCTATGCCGCCGCCCAGCGCGATGTCGACGCCGTCTGGCGCAACAGCCCCGACTGGTACGCGCGTGCGATCCGCAACGTTGCCCGCGTCGGCTGGTTCTCTTCCGATCGCACGATCCGCCAATATGCGAAAGAAATCTGGAACGTGCCCGCCTGATATGATTGCATGAGGCCACGAGCAACGGGTCTTGTGCACAAGAACTGGTTCCCAGGGAGGGACACCGCCTGATGAAGAAACCGCGCGCGACCGCGACGACGAGCGGGTCGGACGGGCTGGCGTCAGCCGGCGATGTCGCCGCAATTGTTGCAGGCACGCATGGTGATCCCTTCGCAGTGCTGGGTGTGCATGAAGCCGACAAGGGCCTGGTTGCCCGCTGCTTCGTCCCCAATGCCGAGTTCGTCACCGCCTATACGCTGACCGGCAAGAACGCCGGCGAACTCACGCGGCGCGACGACGCCGGTTTCTTCGAAGGCAGACTGTCGATCAAGAAGCGTCAGCCGCTGCGCTATCACGCCAAAAATGCCGGCGGCGACTGGTGGCTGACCGATCCCTATTCCTTCGGCCCGGTGCTCGGCCCGATGGACGACTACTATATCGCGCAAGGGTCGCACCTCAGGCTGTTCGACAAGCTCGGCGCCCATCTCCTCGACCATGAAGGCGCGTCGGGCGTCCATTTCGCCGTCTGGGCGCCCAATGCAAGGCGCGTCTCCGTGGTCGGCGACTTCAACGAATGGGACGGCCGCCGTCATACGATGCGCGACCGCCGCGACACCGGCATCTGGGAGCTGTTCATTCCCGATATCGGCGCCGGCCACCCCTATAAATACGAGATCATTGCCCCGGACGGCGTGCGCCTGCCGCTCAAGGCCGATCCGTTCGCCTTCAAGTCGGAATTGCGCCCGGCCACAGCCTCAGTGACGGCGGTGCCGCCGGCGCATGAATGGGGCGACGAGGCGCATCGCAATTACTGGCGAAAGGCCGATCCCCGGCGCGAAGCCATATCGATCTACGAGGTCCATGCCGGTTCGTGGCAGCAGCACGATGATGGCAGCTTCCTGTCATGGGACGAACTCGCCAACCAGCTTATCCCCTATGCTGTCGAGACCGGCTTCACCCACATCGAGTTCCTGCCGATCTCCGAACATCCCTATGACCCGTCATGGGGTTATCAGACAACCGGACTTTATGCCCCCTCGGCGCGCTTCGGCGACCCCGACGGCTTCGCCCGTTTCGTCGACGGTGCGCACCGCGCCGGCGTCGGCGTCATCCTCGACTGGGTGCCGGCGCATTTCCCGGTCGACGCGCATGGCCTGGCCAATTTCGACGGCACAGCACTTTATGAGCATGCCGACCCGCGCAAGGGTTTTCATCCCGACTGGAACACCGCGATCTACAATTTCGGCCGCCGCGAGGTGGTGTCGTTCCTGGTCAACAATGCGCTGTTCTGGGCCGAGAAATACCATGTCGACGGTTTGCGCGTGGATGCAGTGGCCTCGATGCTCTACCTCGATTATTCGCGCAAGGCTGGCGAATGGATCCCCAACGAGAAAGGCGGCCGCGAAAACCTCGAAGCGGTGTCCTTCCTGCAGAAGATGAACAAGGAGGTCTACGGCCACCATCCCGGCGTGATGACCATCGCCGAGGAATCGACCTCATGGCCGAAGGTCTCGGCGCCGGTGCATGAAGGCGGGCTGGGCTTCGGCTTCAAATGGAACATGGGCTTCATGCACGACACGCTGGAGTATTTCGCCAGGGAGCCGATCTTCCGCAAGCACCACCACAACGACCTGACGTTCGGCCTGACCTACGCCTTTTCCGAGAATTTCGTGCTGCCGCTGTCCCATGACGAGGTCGTGCACGGCAAGGGCACGCTGCTCGGCAAGATGGCCGGCGACGACTGGCAGAAGTTCGCGACATTGCGCGCCTTTTACGCCTTCATGTGGGGGTATCCCGGCAAGAAGCTGTTGTTCATGGGCCAGGAATTCGCCCAGCGCCGCGAGTGGAGCGAGGCGCGCGCGCTCGACTGGAACCTGCTCGACTTCCACCCGCATCGCGGCGTCTGGCAGACGGTGCGCGACCTCAACTATCTCTATCGCTCGCGCCCGGCGCTGCATGCACGCGACTGCGAGCCGGACGGCTTCTCCTGGCTGATCGTCGACGACAAGGAAAACTCGGTCTTCGCCTGGCTGCGCAGCGCGCCCGGCGGCAACCCGATCGCCGTCATTTCCAACTTCACGCCAGTGCCGCGCGACAATTATCGCGTGCCATTGCCCAAGGTCGGCAAATGGCGCGAAATCATCAACACCGACGCTTCGGACTACGGTGGTTCGGGCAAGGGCAATGGCGGTGTGGTCGAAGCCAGGGCGGAAGGAGGAGGCATTTCGGCAACGATGCTTTTGCCGCCGCTGTCGACGATCATGCTTGAACTCGTTGCGGACTAGGTCCGTCGACTCGTTGCGGACCGGGCGATGCTCCAGACTGGTAATTTGGGAGGGTAAAAATGGCAGACTTGAAGAGAACCCAGCCGCTGGCGCGCGATGCCATGGCCTATGTGCTGGCCGGCGGCCGCGGCAGCCGGCTCAAGGAATTGACCGACCGCAGGGCCAAGCCGGCTGTCTATTTCGGCGGCAAGACGCGCATCATCGATTTCGCGCTGTCCAATGCGCTGAATTCCGGCATCCGCCGCCTCGGTGTCGCCACCCAGTACAAGGCGCATTCGCTGATCCGCCACCTGCAGCGCGGCTGGAACTTCCTGCGGCCGGAGCGGAACGAAAGCTTCGACATCCTGCCGGCCTCCCAGCGTGTCTCAGAAACGCAGTGGTATGAAGGCACGGCCGACGCCGTCTACCAGAACATCGACATCATCGAGGCCTATGGCCCCGAATACATGGTCATCCTGGCCGGCGACCACATCTACAAGATGGACTACGAGCTGATGCTGCGCCAGCACGTCGATGCCAATGCCGATGTCACTGTCGGTTGCCTTGAAGTGCCGCGCTTGGAAGCGACCGGCTTCGGTGTCATGCATGTCGACGGCAAGGACAACATCATCGCCTTCGTCGAAAAGCCCGCCGACCCGCCCGGCATTCCCGACAAGCCGGAATTCGCGCTGGCCTCGATGGGCATCTATGTCTTCAAGACCAAGTTCCTGATGGAACAGCTGCGCCGCGATGCGGCCGAGCCAGGCTCCAGCCGCGACTTCGGCAAGGACATCATCCCCTACATCGTCCAGCATGGTAAGGCGATCGCGCATCGCTTCGCCAAATCCTGCGTGCGCTCGACTGCCGAGAACGAGGCCTACTGGCGCGATGTCGGCACGGTCGACGCCTACTGGGAAGCCAATATCGACCTGACCGATATTACCCCCGAACTCGACCTCTACGACCGTGACTGGCCGATCTGGACCTATGCCGAATTGAAGCCGCCGGCAAAGTTCGTGCATGACGAGGATGGCCGGCGTGGTTCGGCCGTCTCCTCGCTGGTCTCAGGCGATTGCATCGTCTCGGGTGCTTCGCTGAAGCGCAGCCTGATCTTCACCGGCGCGCGCATCAACTCCTATTCGACGCTGGAAGAGGTCGTCATGCTGCCCGACGTTCATGTCGGCCGGAACGCAAAGTTGAAGCGCGTCGTCATCGACCACGGTGTAAGGATACCGGAAGGGCTGGTGGTTGGCGAAGACCCTGTTCTCGACGCCAAGCGTTTCCGGGTTTCGGAAAAGGGCATCTGCCTGGTCACGCAGGACATGATCGACAAGCTGAAGCTGTAAGACGGGGTACCATAAACGCATGCAGGTTCTGTCGGTCACGCCCGAGATATTTCCGCTGATCAAGACCGGCGGACTTGCCGACGTGACCGGCGCATTGCCGATCGCGCTGGCCGCCAAGGGCGTGACCATGCGCACGCTCATCCCCGGCTTTCCCCAGGTGATGGACGCCTTCAAGAAAAAGAAGGCTGTCTACCAATACCCGCTGCTGCAGGGCGGCAAGGCTTCGGTCCATGCCGTCAAGATCGCCGGGCTCGACCTGTTCGTGCTCGACGCGCCGCATCTCTACGACCGTCCCGGCGGCCCTTACGGCAATGCGGCCGGCGCCGATTGGCCCGACAATTGGCGGCGTTTTGCTGCGCTGAGCCAGGTCGGTGGCGATATCGCCGGCGGCGCCATTTCCGGCTACCAGCCGGATCTCGTCCACGCCCATGACTGGCAGTCGGCGATGACGCTGGCCTATATGCGCTACGGCAAGGCGGTCGGCGTACCGTCGCTGATCACCGTGCACAATCTTGCCTTCCAGGGTCAGTTCGGCGCCGGCATTTTTGGCGAGCTCGGCTTGCCGGCCGCGGCGATGGCGCTTGACGGCGTCGAATATTATGGCGGCGTCGGCTTCCTCAAGGCCGGCCTGCAGGCGGCCTGGGCGATCACCACGGTGAGCCCCACCTATGCCCAGGAAATCCGCTCGCCGGAATTCGGCATGGGCCTCGACGGCCTCATCAACATGCGCTCTTCCGACCTCTACGGCATCGTCAACGGCATCGACACCGGCATCTGGAACCCGCAGACCGACAAGCATCTGGTGTCGGCCTACTCCGCCGCGACGCTGAAGGCTCGCCTTCCCAACCGGGCGGTTGTCGAGGACCGCTTCAGCCTCGAGCGCGACGACAGTCCGATCGTCTGCGTCGTCAGCCGGCTGACCTGGCAGAAGGGCATGGACATACTGGCGGCTGTGGTCGACGGCGTCGTCGCCACCGGCGCGCGGCTGGCGATCCTTGGCTCAGGCGACGCCGGCCTGGAAGGCGCGCTGCTGGCTGCAACCGCCCGCCATCGCGGCCGTGTCGGCGTCGTCGTCGGCTATGACGAGGGGCTTTCCCACACCATGCAGGGCGGCTGCGACGCCATCGTCATCCCATCGCGCTTCGAGCCTTGCGGGCTGACCCAGCTTTACGGCCTGCGCTATGGCTGCGTGCCGGTCGTCGCCCGCACCGGCGGCCTTGCCGACACCATTATCGACGCCAATGAAGCAGCGATCTCGGCAGGTGTCGCCACCGGGTTCCAGTTCGCGCCCAATAGTGGCGGCGCCATGCTGCACGCCATCCGCCGGCTGGTCGATGCGCATTCGAGCCCGGCCGTCTGGGAACAGATCCAGCGCCAGGGCATGAAGGCCGATGTCTCCTGGGACAAGAGCGCCGACAAATACGTTGAACTCTACCGCCTGCTGCTTTCGAAAAGGGTTGCCTGAAGCATGATCCGGACCGTCGCCACCAAACCCTATCTCGACCAGAAACCCGGCACGTCCGGCCTGCGCAAGAAGGTGCCTGTCTTTCAGCAGGAGCACTATGCCGAGAACTTCATCCAGTCGATCTTCGACGCGCTGGAGGGCTTTGAGGGCAAGACGCTGGTGATCGGCGGCGACGGCCGCTTCTACAACCGCGAGGTCATCCAGAAGGCCATCGCCATGGCGGCGGCCAACGGCTTCGGCAAGGTGATGGTCGGGCAGGGCGGCATATTGTCGACGCCGGCGGCGTCGCATGTCATCCGCAAATACAAGACCTTCGGCGGCATCATCCTGTCGGCCAGTCACAATCCGGGCGGCCCGCACGAGGATTTCGGCATCAAGTACAATGCCGGCAATGGCGGCCCGGCGCCGGAAAAGCTGACCGACGCGATCTTCGAAAAGACCAAGACGATTTCGAGCTTCAAGACTGCCGACATCGACCAGATCGACATGGACAAGATCGGCACGGTGACCGCCGGCGGCATGGCGGTCGAGATTATCGACCCGGTCACCGACTATGCCGAATTGATGGAGAGCCTGTTCGACTTCGACGCCATCCGCGCCAATTTCAAATACGGCTTCCGCATGCGCTTCGACGCCATGCATGCGGTCACAGGCCCGTATGCCAAGGAAATCCTCGAGCGCCGGCTCGGCGCGGAGAATGGCACCTGCCGCAACTACAAGCCGCTGCCGGATTTTGGCGGCCATCACCCGGATCCGAACCTGGTCCACGCCAAGCATCTCTATGACGAGATGATGGGACCGGATGCGCCCGATTTCGGCGCCGCTTCCGACGGCGACGGTGACCGCAATCTCATCATCGGCAAGGGCATTTTCGTCACCCCGTCGGATTCGGTGGCCATGCTTGCCGCCAATGCGCAATTGGCGCCGGGCTACAAGGACGGCCTCAAAGGCATCGCCCGCTCGATGCCGACCAGCGGCGCTGCCGACCGCGTCGCCGAACAGCTCGGCATCGGCATCTACGAAACGCCGACCGGTTGGAAGTTCTTCGGCAATCTGCTCGATGCCGGCATGGCAACGATCTGCGGCGAGGAAAGCGCCGGAACCGGCTCGAACCATGTCCGTGAAAAGGACGGGCTGTGGGCGGTGCTGTTGTGGCTGAACATCCTGGCCGTGCGCGGCGAAAGCTGCAAGGACGTCGTCACCGAACATTGGGCGACCTACGGCCGCAATTACTATTCACGTCATGACTATGAGGAGGTCGAAACCGAGCGCGCCAACGCCCTGGTCGACGAGTTGCGCGCGAAGCTCGCTTCGCTGCCCGGCACCAGCGTGCGCGGCCTGAAGATCGCCAATGCTGACGACTTCGCCTATCACGATCCCGTCGACGGTTCGGTGAGCAAGAACCAGGGCATCCGCATCCTGTTCGAAGGCGGCTCGCGTGTCGTGTTTCGTTTGTCCGGCACCGGCACGTCGGGTGCTACGCTGCGCGTCTACATCGAGCGCTACGAGCCGGACAGAGCGCGGCATGATCTCGACACGCAAGAGGCGCTCGCTGACCTGATCGCGGCTGCCGATGATATCGCCGGGATCAAGAGCCACACCGGGCGCAACAAGCCGAGCGTGATTACTTGAGGGTGGTGACTTCTTTACCCTCCCCCTTGTGGGGAGGGTCGATCCGCGCAGCGGATCGGGTTGGGGGTGCTCGTAAAGCGCTTTCCCCGCGCCGACCCCCACCCCGCTCACTTCGTTCGCGACCCTCCCCACAAGGGGGAGAGTGGAGGATGCGCCGATGACCCAGCTCGGCGCAACCGTCACTCCCGAAGGCATCCGCTTCGCCGCCTGGTCGTCATCCGCGCGGCGCCTGTGGGTGTCGATCTTCGACGACACCGGCGCCCGTGAAATCGACCTGCTCGAACTTCAGCCGGAAAGCGAGGGCGTCCATGCGCTGTTCGTCGCCGGCCTTGCCGCGGGTACGCGCTACGGCTTTCGCGCCGACGGCGAATATGCGCCGGAGCGCGGGCTGTGGTTCGATCCCGACAAGCTGCTCACCGATCCCTACGCCGTCGAGATCGACCGGCCCTACCAGCATCATTGGCGGCTTGCCGCCCGGCGCAACGAAGGCACCGATACCGCGCCGCTGATGCCGAAGACCGTCGCCCGCGCGCTGCCCAAGCCGCTGCCGGCCAAGGCGCCTTTGTTCCAGCCGGGCGGTCTGATCTACGAACTCAATGTCCGTTCCTTCACCAGACTGCATCCGGACGTGCCCCAAGCGCAGCGCGGCACCATTGCGGCACTTGCGCATCCGGCCATCCTCGAACACCTCAGAAAGATCGGCGTCTCCGCCGTTGAGCTGATGCCCGTGACGGCATGGATCGATGAGCGCCATTTGCCGCCGCTCGGCCTCAGCAACGCATGGGGCTACAACCCAGTCACCTTCATGGCGCTCGACCCGCGCCTGGCGCCCGGCGGCCTCGCCGAGTTGCGCGATACTGTGAGGGTGCTGCGCAGGGCTGGCATTGGCACCATCCTCGATCTCGTCTTCAATCATACCGGCGAAAGTGACCGGCTCGGGCCGACGCTGTCGCTGCGCGGCCTCGACAATCAAGCCTACTACCGCAGCGAGCCGGACGGCAGGTTGGCCAACGATACCGGCACCGGCAATACCATTGCCTGCGACCATCCGGTCGTTCGCGACATGGTACTCGACACGCTGCGCCATTTCGTCCGCCATGCCGGCGTCGACGGTTTCCGCTTCGACCTGACGCCGGTCCTCGGCCGCGTCGCTGGCGTATTCGATCCGGCGGCCCCGTTGCTCGATACCATCGCAACCGATCCCATCCTTGCCGATAGGGTGCTGATCGCCGAGCCGTGGGACATCGGCCCGAATGGCTATCAGCTCGGCAATTTCCGGCCGCCATACCTGGAATGGAACGACCGCTACCGCGACGACGTCAGGCGCTTCTGGCGCGGCGATGCCGGCGCGGTCGGTGCGCTGGCGACAAGGCTCGCCGGCTCCTCCGATGTGTTCGGCAGGGAGGGCCAATCCGCCAGCCGCACGGTCAACTTCATCGCCGCGCACGATGGCATGACGCTGGCCGATATCGTCGCTTATGAAGCCAAGCACAACCAGGCCAATGGCGAGAAGAACCGCGACGGCCACAATGAGAACCTGTCCTGGAACAACGGCGTCGAGGGCGAAACCTCGGACAAGGCGATTGCCGAGGCCCGTTCCCATGATCGCTTCGCGCTGCTCGCCACTCTATTTGCCTCGCGCGGCACCATCATGCTGACGGCGGGCGATGAATTCGGCCGCACGCAAGGGGGCAACAACAACGCCTATGCGCAGGACAACGCCATCACCTGGCTCGACTGGGCCGGGCGCGACGTCGGGCTGGAAGCCCATGTGTCGGCGCTCGCAGCTCTGCGCGGCGCGGTGCCGGCGCTTTCCGATACGCGCTTCCTGACCGGAGAGCCGCCGGCCGGTTCTGAAACGCCCGACGTCGCCTGGCTGACCGAGACCGGCGCGCTGCTCAGCGAAGCCGACTGGAACGATGGCTCGCGCCATCGCCTCGTCATGCTGCTCGGCGATGGCGGGGAAGGCCGCCTGGCTGTGATCGTCAATGGCGATCGCCGCCAATGCGTCTTCACGCTGCCCGCGCGGCAAGGGTTTGAATGGCAGCCGGCTGTTGAAGCGCAAGCGGTCGACCTCGCGCGGCCGCTGCCCGGCCGCAGTGTCAGTTTCATGATCGAGCGCCGGACCGCAAAGGCCCGCGCCAGGAAGGGTCCGTAATGGCCGACGACAATGCCCAGCCGGGACCCGAACAGAGCGCCGACTGGTGGCGCGGCTGCGTCATCTACCAGATCTATCCTCGCTCCTTCCAGGACACCACCGGCGACGGCAGCGGCGACCTCTCAGGCATCACCTCACGGCTGGCGCACGTCGCCTCGCTCGGCGTCGACGCCGTCTGGCTGTCGCCCTTCTTCAAATCGCCAATGGCCGATATGGGCTACGACGTCTCCGACTATCAGGCGGTCGATCCGATGTTCGGCACGCTCGACGACTTTGACGCGCTGGTTGCCGAGGCGCACAGGCTCGGCCTGAAGGTGATCATCGATCAGGTGTTGTCGCACTCCTCCGACAAGCACGAATGGTTTGTAGAGAGCCGTGCCAGCAAGGATAATCCCAAGGCTGACTGGTATGTCTGGGCCGACACCAGGCCGGACGGCAACGCGCCCAACAACTGGCTGTCGGTCTTCGGCGGCCCGGCCTGGGAGTGGGACGCGACCCGCCGGCAATACTACATGCACAATTTCCTCGCCTCGCAGCCGGACCTCAACTTCCACAATCCTGAGGTTCAAGACGCGTTGTTGCAGACGGTGCGGTTCTGGCTCGAGCGCGGCGTCGACGGCTTCCGCCTGGATACGGTCAACTACTATGTCCACGACCGCTGGCTGCGCAGCAACCCGCCGCTGGCGTCGAGCGTCGCCGGCACCAACGGCGAAACCAACACCTATCTCTTCCAGGAGCACCTGTTCGACAAGACGCAACCGGAAAACCTCGATTTCCTCAGGCGCTTCCGCGCTTTGCTCGACGAATATGACGGCCGCGCCAGTGTCGGCGAGGTCGGCGACGAAGGCCGCTCGCTGCAGACGCTGGCCGCCTACACATCCGGCGGCGACAAGCTCAACATGTGCTACACCTTCGACCTGCTCGGCCCGCAATTCTCAGCCGCCCATGTGCGCGGCTGCGTCGAGGCCTTCGAGGCAGCCGTCGCCGACGGCTGGGTCTGCTGGGCGTTCTCCAACCACGATGTCGTGCGCCATGTCAGCCGCTGGACGCGGCCGGGCGGCGATCCAGATGCGGTGGCGACATTCGCTATCGCTTTGCTCTCCTGCCTGCGGGGCTCGATCTGTCTCTACCAAGGCGAAGAGCTTGGGCTGGAGGAGGCGGAACTGACCTTCGAGGATCTGCGCGATCCCGTCGGCATCCGTTTCTGGCCGGGGGTCAAAGGCAGGGACGGCTGCCGCACACCGATGGTCTGGGAGGCGGGCGCCGACAATGCCGGTTTTTCCTCGGGAAAACCCTGGCTGCCGGTGCCGGAAAGCCACCGCGCTCGGGCGGTCGATATCCAGAACGCCGACGACAAGTCCGTGCTCGCCGGCTACCGGACGATGCTCGCCTTGCGCAAGGCGCATCCGGCGCTGGTCAAGGGCCCGATCCGCTTTCTCGATACCGACGGCGATGTCCTTGCCTTCATCCGGCAGGGCGAGGACGAGATATTGCTCTGCGTCTTCAATTTCGCCGACAAGCCGGCCGACTGGCGACTGCCGCCGGATCTCCAGCCTGTCGAGGCGATCGCTCTGGGTGGCGGTGCCGTCCTGCAGGAGGAGGGGCTGTCGCTGCCGGCCCTGGGCTGGTTTGTCGGCAAGGTAGGCTGATCTTTCAGGGACGCCGTCCGGCTTCAAAAAAGATCGTGTCCGCATGCAACCGTGCCGAGTGATCCGCGCAACGTCACCGGCGCCACGTTTTTCATTTTCGGGCTTCTTCGGTACTTTCGTCGAGCTTGGCCACGACGGCATTCCTGAAATGTTTCCAGGTGGTTGCGCTAATGACAACTGCTGAGGGCAAAAGGCAAAATTACAGGACAACCTCAAGCTGCACCCAATTGAACCTGGTAATATAGATTAGCTATGGCTGGTTTAGGGTGAGGATGCTCACTTAGCGTCAAGCAAGACTCGGTTGAAATAGCATTTCCGTCTGTCTAGTCTCCTGCCACCAGCTGCCGGAACGGGAACCGGCGGCGCGCTCGAAGGGGCCAGAAATCGGTTCCGGGGCGTCAACACTCGTAAGGCGCAGCCGATGGGCAGCGCCACAGGGAGAGACTTCATGCTGAAAAATATGCTGAAGGCGACGCTTGTCGCCGCGACCATGACCTTTGCCGCAGGCACGTTCCTGACGCCGGCCCTTGCCGAGACCGTCTATAACAGAGGCAGCGCCGCCGAAGCGGAGACGGTCGATCCGCACAAGACCTCGACCGTCTACGAAGCCGATATCATACGCGACCTGTTCCAGGGACTGGTCATGCACGATCAGAAGACGAACCTCATCCCGGGCGCCGCCGAAAGCTGGACGGTATCGGATGACGGCACCGTCTACACCTTCAAGCTGCGCAAGGACGGCTTGTGGTCGGATGGCAGCCCGGTGACGGCTGACGATTTCGTCTATTCCTTCCGTAGGCTGGAGGATCCGGCGACCGCCGCCGAATACGCTTCCATGCTCTATCCCGTGAAGAACGCCGAGGAAGTCAACACCAAGAAAGGCAAGCCCGAGGACATGGGCGTCAAGGCGATCGACGCCAACACCCTGGAAGTGACGCTGAAGGCGCCGACGCCATACTTCCTGGAGATGCTGACCCACCAGGCTACCTATCCGGTCAACAAGGCCTCGATCGACAAGCTCGGCGCCGACTGGATCAAGGCGGGCAATCTCGTTTCGAACGGCCCCTATACACTGGCCGAGTGGATTCCCAACGACCACATGAAGCTGGTCAAGAATCCGAAATTCTGGGATGCCGCGACCGTCAAGATGGACGTCGTCAACTACATCCCGACCGAAGACCGCTCTTCGGCGATGAAGCGCTTCGAGGCAGGCGAACTCGACAGCTACGGCGACCTGCCGACCGAACAGCTCGCTGACCTCAAGACCAAGTTCGGCGATCAGGTCCGCGTCGGACCGTATCTCGGCACCTATTATTACGCGATCAAGACCGACAAGGCGCCCTGGGACAATGTCGAGCTGCGCAACGCCATCTCGATGGCTATCGACCGCGACTTCCTGGCCGAAAAGGTCTGGCAGAATTCCATGCTGCCTGGCTATTCGATGGTGCCTCCGGGCATCGCCGGCTACACGCCGGCAATGGCCAAATACGCCGACATGCCGCAGATCGACCGCGAGGACGCCGCCAAGAAGATCCTTGAGAAACTCGGCTATACGCCCGAGCATCCGCTGAAGATGGAGATCCGCTACAACACCTCGGAAAACCACAAGAACACCGCGGTTGCCATCCAGGAACAGTTGAAGCCGCTTGGCGTCGAGATCACGCTGCTCAACACCGATACCAAGACCCACTATTCCTTCCTCGAGCAGAAGGGCAACTACGACGTGGCGCGTGCCGCCTGGATCGCCGACTACAAGGATCCCGAGACCTTCCTCGGCATCACCCGCAAGGCCAGCGGCAACAACTATTCGAACTACGTCAGCCCGGCATATGAGGCGGCCATGGACAAGGCCGCGGCTGCCGGCGGCAAGCCGGAAGAGCGCATGAAGGACCTCACCGAGGCCGAGCGCATCCTTGTCGATGACGTCGGCAACATTCCGCTTCTCTACTACAGCTTCCACGATATCGTTTCCTCGAAGCTGCATGGCTTCGATGACAATGTGATGGACATCCATCCGTCCCGCTTCGTCTCCAAGGACTGATAATCATCCTTGACTGGACCGCCGCGCCCCATTTGGGCGCGGCGGACTGGTCGGTCATCGCACCGGTCCGAAAGTCGTGGTCGATTTTCGGCAAGCCCGGTGCGAAGATTTGGCGCCGGAGCGTGGCAATGCGTCCGCATGGACGTATGTCGCTCTGGCCGAAGCGGGGCGCCGATGCTGCGATACATCTTACGGCGGCTTCTGACCGCCATTCCGACGCTGTTCGTCATCGTGACCATGGCGTTCTTCCTGATACGCGTCGCACCGGGCGGCCCCTTCAATCAGGAGCGGGGCCTCAGTCCCGAGATCAGGGCCAATCTGGAAGCACAGTTCGGCCTCGACGATCCGCTCTGGCTGCAATATGCCCACTATCTCGGCAATCTTCTGCGCGGCAATTTCGGGCCGAGCTACAATTTGCCTGACTTCACCGTCACCGAACTGTTTGCCAAGGGGCTGCCGATATCGGTCCAGCTCGGCACCTCGGCGCTGATCCTGGCGCTGCTGCTTGGTTCGGTGCTCGGCACCATCGCCGCGCTCAACCAGAACAAGCTTGGCGACTATACGGTGATTGCGCTGGCGACCGCCGGCAGCACTATCCCCACCTTCGTCATCGCTCCTGTGATTCAGCTGGTGTTCGGATTGACCTGGAAGCTGTTGCCGATCGGCGGCTGGGGTGATGGCGCATTAATCAACAAGATCGGCCCGGTGCTGACGCTGGCCTTGCCGCAGATCGCCATCGTTGCCCGCCTGATGCGCGGGTCGATGATCGAGAGCTTGCGTTCGCATCATATCCGAACGGCGCGTGCGCTCGGCCTCTCCGACTGGTCGGTGGTGGTCAAGCACGCGCTGCGCGGCGCCATCCTGCCGATCGTTTCCTTCACCGGCCCCGCAGCCGCGGCGCTGCTCACCGGTTCGGTCATCGTCGAGACCATCTTCTCCATTCCCGGTGTCGGCCGCTATTTCGTCGATGCCGCGCTCAACCGCGACTACACGCTGGTGATGGGGACCGTGGTGGTGATCGCGCTCTTCACCATCGTCTTCAACCTGATCGTCGACGTCATGTACGCGGTCGTCGACCCGAGGGTACGCTATGACTGAGGGTGCGCTATGACTGACATCACAGCCGCCGCCGCTCCGCCGGCCGTCGTCGGCCGCTCGCTCTGGGGCGACGCATGGGCGCGCCTCAAAGCCAACCGCGCCGCCATGTTCAGCCTCTATTACCTGGCCTTCATTGGCGTCATCAGCATCTTCGGCCCCTGGTTCGTGCCGCATCAGTACACCACCATCTATGCCGACTATGTGCGCACGCCGCCAAGCTTTTCAGCCTATCCGAAGCCCGACATGATCGAGACGGCGCTCAAGGATGCCATCAAGCGCATGCGCGTCGACATCAAGGAGTGGAAACTGGACGGCAGTCGCGTCACCGTCACCGTCACCTCGACCAAACCGATCGACGACCGCAACATCCGCTATCTTGACCGCTCCGATGCCTTCGACGATACCAAGATAGAGAGCAAATCGGCCGACGGGCTCGAATTGACTATGACTGCGTCGGTCAAACAGCAGTACTTCCTGTTCGGCACCGACAACACCGGTCGCGATCTTCTCTCGCGAACGCTGATGGCAGGGCGCATCTCGCTGGCCATCGGCCTGCTTGCCGGCATTGTCGCGGTGGTCATCGGCGTCCTCTACGGGGCGGCGGCCGGCTTTTCCGGCGGCAAGATCGACGAGGTGATGATGCGCATCGTCGACGTGCTCTATTCCTTGCCCTTCATTTTCTTCGTCATCATGCTGGTGGTGTTCTTCGGCCGCAACTTCGTGCTGATGTTCCTGGCGGTGGGAGCGGTGCTGTGGCTCGACATGGCGCGCATCGTGCGCGGCCAGGCGCTGTCGATCCGGCGGCAGGAGTATGTCCAGGCGGCCGAAGCCATGGGCGTCGGCCAGCGCGGCATCCTGCTGCGCCATGTCATCCCCAATCTGCTCGGACCAGTGGTGATCTACATGACGCTGCTGGTGCCGCAGGTCATCATCCTGGAAAGCTTTCTGTCCTTCCTCGGCCTTGGCGTGCAGGAACCGATGACCAGCTGGGGCGTGCTCATCTCCGTCGGCGCCAAGAACATCGGCACCGCCAACTGGCTGCTTTTGTTCCCCGCCTTCTTCCTCGTGTCGACGCTGTTTGCGCTGAACTTCGTCGGCGACGGCCTGCGCGATGCGCTCGATCCGAGAGACCGATAATATGGGGACCAAATAAAATGGGGACCGTTGCGATGGAAACGCCCGAAACGATCCTCAGCGTCAAGGACCTTCGCGTCCGTTTCCGCACGCTCGACGGCGCGGTCGAAGCGGTCAAGGGCATCAACATCCACGTCAAGGCAGGGGAAACCGTTGCCGTGGTCGGCGAATCCGGATCCGGCAAGAGCCAGACCATGATGGCGGCGATGAGCCTGCTGGCGTCCAATGGCGAGGCGACGGGTCACGTCGATTATCGCGGCCGCAACCTTTTGACCATGAGCAAGCCCGACCTCAACAAGGTGCGCGGCGCCAAGATCAGCATGATCTTCCAGGAGCCGATGACCTCGCTCGATCCACTCTATTCGATCGGCAACCAGCTTATCGAACCGATCCGCAAGCACCGGGGGCTGAACGCAGCCGAGGCACGGAACGAGGCGCTCAAGTTGCTCAGGCTGGTGCATATCCCCGATCCCGAGCGGCGGATGAAATCCTATCCGCACGAAATGTCGGGTGGCCAGCGCCAGCGCGTCATGATCGCCATGGCATTGGCCAACGACCCCGACATCCTGATCGCCGACGAGCCGACGACGGCGCTCGACGTCACCATCCAGGCGCAGATCCTGGTGCTGCTCGCCGAATTGCAGCGCAAGCTCGGCATGGCCATCGTCTTTATCACCCACGATCTCGGCATCGTCCGGCGCTTTGCCGACCGCGTCTATGTCATGCGCTATGGCGAGGTGGTCGAGGAAGGCGAAGCGGAAGCACTTTTCGCCAACCCGCAGCATGCCTATACCAAAATGCTGCTGGCCGCCGAACCGACCGGCACCAAGGCGGCGCCGCCGCCCAGCGCTCCTGTGCTGCTGGAGGGCCGCAATGTCGAAGTGACCTTCAAGATCGGCGGCGGCTTCCTTGCCGGCGAACCGCTGCTGCTACGCGCCGTCGATCACATTTCGATCCGGCTGAAGCGCAACCAGACCATCGGTATCGTCGGCGAGTCCGGTTCGGGAAAATCGACGCTCGGCCGCGCACTTCTGCGCCTGTTGCCCAGCGACGGTGTCATCCGCTTCGGCGACCGCGACATCTCCACCGCCGACCGCCAGGCGATGCGGCCGCTGCGTCGTGAGATGCAACTCGTCTTCCAGGATCCGTTCGGCTCGCTGTCGCCGCGCATGACCGTCGGCCAGATCATCACCGAAGGGCTTCTGGTGCATGAGCCGAACCTGTCAGGCAAGCAACGCGATCAGCGCGCCGTCGAGGCCTTGCTCGAGGTCGGCCTCGATCCCAACGCACGCAACCGCTACCCGCACGAATTCTCCGGCGGCCAACGCCAGCGCATCGCCATCGCGCGTGCCGTGATCCTGAAGCCCAAACTGGTGGTGCTGGACGAGCCGACTTCGGCGCTCGACCGCTCGGTGCAGAAGCAGATCGTCGAATTGCTGCGCAAGCTGCAGGCCGACCACGAACTATCCTACCTCTTCATCAGCCACGATCTCTCCGTGGTGCGCGCCATGGCCGACTACATCATCGTCATGAGGCAGGGCAAGATCGTCGAGGAAGGCCCGACCGAACAGATATTCAGCAACCCGCAGGCCGCCTACACCCAGACGCTGATGGCTGCGGCGATCGATGTCACGCGCTTCCGGCTGAGTGCTTAAGGCGTGACGTTGAGCAGATAGTCAGGGTAGGGCCAGTTCGCTTAGCCCGCTGACCTGGGACATCTGTTGGCTCTTGTCGCGACAATGGCCTCTTGCCGCTGCTTCAGCAGTTCGATTCTGGCCGTCTCACGCTTGGCCACTGCGCTCTTCACGCGCGTGCCGCCGAGCAGCCAGTTCGGCACGCTGGTGTTGGCGACCTTGCCGCGGGTGATGGCGGTTTGCGAGATGTCGCGCGCGGTATCGCCTACGGCGGTGTTGAGCTCGGCGCATGTCATGCTGTCGTATTTCGCCGGGTTCACCGCGCTGCCCAGCGATGAGCAGCCTGCCGCCAGGGACAAAGCGAGCAGCGCTGACAGCCGGCTTGAAATCAACAAATTCATCTTCCGCAAACCTCGTTCCGGCCGCTGTCTCGGCGGCATTCCTATTATCGAGGTAGCGCGGAAGGTTGTCGCGTCAAAACACCATGCTGACAGCGACGCCGACGCGGCCGGTTTGCATCAAGCTATCTTGTGGGTCGGGAGAACAAACACCTAAGTGTCTGTTTTTTCTGGTCGGAGTGGCAGGATTTGAACCTGCGACCCCCTCGTCCCGAACGAGGTGCGCTACCAGGCTGCGCTACACTCCGTGACCAGACCGCGGGCTTATAGCTGCCGCATACCGTTCCTGCAAGCGGCAATGGCAGCGCTTCTGTCGCATTTCGTTGGCTTTCGTTGGGCATCGCCGCAAAGCTTGGCTTTCCCTCCCGGGATAAACCCGGCTTAAAGCCTTGTGTGCTAAGTCGCAGCCCCGATAGATCGTGTTTTCGCCATCTGGAGCTTTGCTGCCTTGCCCCTGAAAATCGTAGGCGACGCCCGGCCCAACAGCTTCGAATTCGAAACCGAAGCGCTGATCAAGGCGTCCGGCTTTCGCGAATACGACGCGCGCTGGTGGTTTGGCCATGCCGGTTCGACGCAACCGCCGGACCTGAACCTGATCGGCGTCCAAGCGTTGGGCATGGGCCTGGGCACTTTGATCCGCCGTCTTGGCGCGGGTCCCGACATCGTCACCGGGCATGATTTCCGTTCCTATTCGCTTGCCATCAAGCTGGCGCTGGTTTCCGGCCTGATGGCTGCGGGCGCAAAGGTGAAAGACATTGGCCTGGCGCTGTCGCCCATGGCCTATTTCGCCCAGTTCGCGCTCGACGCGCCTTCCGTCGCCATGGTCACCGCATCGCACAACGAGAATGGCTGGACCGGAGTCAAGATGGGTGCGGCGAGGCCGCTCACCTTCGGACCGGAGGAGATGAGCGCCCTGAAACAGATCGTGCTGTCGGGCGATTTCGATCTTGCCGGCGGTGGCTGCTACGAATTCGTCTCCGGTTTTCGCGAGACCTATCTCGACGATCTGGTGAGCGACAAGCGCATCGCGCGAAAGCTGAAAGTCGTGGCCGCTTGCGGCAACGGCACTGCCGGCGCCTTCGCGCCACAGGCGCTGGAGCGCATCGGCTGCGAGGTGATCCCGCTCGATGTCGAGCTCGACCACAGTTTTCCGCGCTATAACCCGAACCCGGAAGACATGCAGATGCTGCATGCCATCAGGGACAAAGTGCTGGAAACAGGTGCTGATGTCGGGCTGGGCTTCGACGGCGACGGCGACCGTTGCGGCGTGGTCGACAATGAGGGCAACGAGATTTTTGCCGACAAGGTCGGCGTCATGCTCGCGCGGGACATATCAACCCAATACCCCGGCTCGACCTTCGTCGTCGATGTCAAGTCGACCGGCCTGTTCAACACCGACAGCGTCCTGCGCGCCAACGGCGCGAAGACAGATTACTGGAAGACCGGCCATTCCTACATCAAGCGCCGCGTCGCCGAGCTTGGCGCCGTCGCCGGCTTCGAGAAGTCGGGCCATTTCTTCTTCAATCCGCCGATCGGCCGCGGCTATGATGACGGTCTCATCACGGCAATAGCCATTTGTGAGATGCTCGTCCGCAACCCCATAAGTTCGATGGCCGATCTCTATCGCGCGCTGCCGCTGACCTTCGGCACGCCGACCATGTCGCCGCATTGCGCCGATGACGTGAAATACGGCGTGGTCGGTCGGGTGGTGGCGGACTTCCAGGCGATACAGCGCGCCGGCAAGGCTTTTGCCGGCCAGAAGATCGCCGAGCTGATCACCGTCAACGGCGTGCGCATCGTGGCCGAAGATGGCACCTGGGGCGTGGTACGGGCGTCGTCGAACAAGCCGGAGCTTGTCGTGGTTGTCGAAAGCCCGGTATCGTCCGACCGCCGCCGGCAGATGTTCGAGGCGGTCGACGCCGTGCTGCGCCGCAGCCCCGAAGTCGGCGCTTACAACCAGACGTTCTGATTGGACCTTTCATGACCGAGCGCATCGTCAGTTTTGTCATGAGCGGCGGTGTCGGTTCGCGGCTGTGGCCGCTGTCACGCGAGGACAACCCGAAACAGTTCCACGATCTTTCCGGCGACGGCTCGATGCTGGCCAAGACACTGCGCCGGCTGACGGCGCGGCCGGAGGGCGAAACGCCGATCTTCCTGATCGCCGCCGAGCGCCATGCCGAGCGCGTGCATGCCGACCTTGCCGGCCTCGACCTCGCCGGCGGTGGCCCGCTGTTCGAGCCGACCGGGCGCAACACGGCTGCCGCCGTGGCGCTGGCCGCGCTGCGCACATTGTCGGAGTTCGGCGACAGCCTGGTGCTGGTGGTGCCGTCAGACCACGAAATCGCCACGCCCAAGCAGTTCTGGCAGAGCGTCGAGGCGGGCAGCCAGGCAGCGCTTGCCGGCCGTCTGGTGGTGTTCGGCATCAAGCCGACGCAGCCCGAGACCGGCTATGGGTATATCGAAGTCGCAGCCGAAAGCGGCGGCGTCTTCGACGTGTCGCGCTTCGTCGAAAAGCCCGACCTCGCCACTGCGCAGAGCTATCTCAGTGCGGGCACCTTCTACTGGAACACCGGCATTTTCCTATTTCGCGCCGGCGCCATGCGCGACGCATTTGCGGCCTTCCAGCCCGACATCTGGCAGGCCACCGAAGCGGCCTACAAGGCAGCAACGAGCGACCTGTCCGGCCTCTATATGCCGCTCGACCTCTACGCCGCCATCCCGTCGAACTCGATCGACTACGCCATCATGGAACGGGCCAAGGACATCGCCATGGTGCCGGCCGGCTTCCGCTGGAACGACCTCGGCTCCTGGCAGTCGCTGCTTGATGTCGGCCCTGCCGACGCCAAGGGCAATGTCGTCGTCGGCGATGTCGTCGCCATCGATTGCGAGAACTCCTACATCCGCAGCGACGGCCGGCTTTTGTCGGCGATCGGCATGAAGGATGTCGCCATCGTCTCGACCGCGGACGCCACCTTCGTTGCCCCGGTCAGCCACAGCCAGCACGTCAAGAAGATCGTCGAGCAGCTGGAGAAATCGGGACGGCTGGAAACCAGGTTTACGCCGGCACACGACCGCGTCATCGAGAGCGGCGCCTGGCGTCGGCGCGTGCATCACTGGCTGTTCGAGGAGACCTTGCCGCTGTGGTCGACTTCAGGCGTCGATGAGCGTCATGGCGGCTTCCACGAGGCGCTCGGCTTCGACGGCGAGGCGCTGTTGAAGCCCAAGCGCATGCGCACGACGGCGAGGCAAGTCTACGCCTTCGCCGTTGCCAAGGCCCGCGGCTGGGACGGTCCTGCCGATCGCCTGATCGCC
Organism: Mesorhizobium sp. M0058; assembly: GCF_040323095.1. NCBI lineage: Bacteria > Pseudomonadati > Pseudomonadota > Alphaproteobacteria > Hyphomicrobiales > Phyllobacteriaceae > Mesorhizobium > Mesorhizobium sp. M0058. The sequence goes on along the minus strand of NZ_JAMYUQ010000004.1, from coordinate 325,654 downwards.
CATGGCATCGCCTTCATGGCCGGCAAGGGCCGCACGGACCGGGGCGGCTGGGTGCGCACGCTCAATGTCGACGGCTCCGTCGCCGACCCAACCGAGGATGCCTACGACCATTCCTGCGTGCTGCTGGCGCTGGCGCACGCGCATATGTGCGGCGATCCGGATGCGCTGCGGCTGGGCCAGGAGACCTTCGTGTTTCTCGACGCGCATCTCGAGGACAGCCGCATGACCGGCTTTCTCGAGACATCCGACGGCGAGGGCGAGCGGCGCTCCAACCCGCATATGCATCTGCTCGAGGCCTTCCTCGCCTGGTATGAGGCGACCGGCGACCGCACCTATCTGCGCCGCGCCGCGCGCATCATCGACCTTTTCCGCAGTCATTTCTTCGATGCCGAGAGCTGGACGCTGGGCGAATATTTCGACGCCGGGTGGAAGCCGGCCGCCGGCGAGAAGGGCACATGGACCGAGCCCGGCCATCATTTCGAATGGGCCTCGCTGCTCACCGATTTCGTCGCCCGCAGCGGTCAGGGCGAGTTGAGCAATTTTGCCCGCAAGCTCTACGCCTCGGCCATCGCCAACGGCCTCAACCGCGCCACCGGCCTTGCCTATGGCGCCGTCTCAAGACAAGGCCTGCCGCTCGACCTTGTATCGCGCAGCTGGCCACAGGCCGAAGCGATCAAGGCGGCGATCGCGCTTGACGGGCCTGGTGGCCCCGACCTCAAGCCGGAGATCGAGGCGCGCGTCGGCCGCCTGTTCCGCTGGCACATCGATCCGGCCCCGCTCGGCCTGTGGATTGACCGCATCGACGAACGCGGCCGCTCCTTGGCATCGGACGTGCCGGCCAGCATCTTCTATCATCTGGTCTGCGCGCTGACGCAGTATCTTGATGGGACAGCGCAGAAGGGGTGAAGCGTTGGAGCTGCCAATCTCCCCCCTTGCGGGGGAGATGCCTGGCAAGGCAGAGGGGGTGCTGTCCCGCCGACGTCTCCGCTACTCGAAGATCAGACCAAAGGTTGGCGATCCGTCACACCCCCCTCTGGCCTGCCGGCCATCTCCCCCGCAAGGGGGGAGATCAGCTGTCACTTCGCTTTCAACCCTCAATACGGGCTCGCCACGTCCCCGGTCTCGACATACACCGCCTTCAGCTGCGAATAGAGCGCTAAAGCCGCCAGCGAGTTCTCGCGCCCGATGCCGGATTGCTTCACCCCGCCAAACGGAATTTCCACCGGCGTCAGATTGTAGGCGTTTATCCAGCAGGTGCCGGCCTGCAGTTCGGCGATCACCCTATGAGCGCGCTGCAGGTCGCGGGTGAAGACGCCGGCGGCGAGGCCGAATTCGGTGTCGTTGGCGCGGTCGATCACCTCGTCCTCGCCGTCGAACTTCAGCACGCTCATCACCGGCCCGAAAATCTCCTCGCGCGCAATGCGCATCGTATCGGTGACACCGGTGAACACCGTCGGCTCGACAAAGAAGCCGCCATCGAACCCTTGCAGCGACGGCACGTTGCCACCGCAGGCGAGCGTTGCTCCATCCTGCCTGCCGGCCGCGATGTAGGAAACGACCTTCTCCTGCTGCGCCTTGTTGACCAGCGGCCCCATCTGCGTCTCAGGATCGAGCGGATCGCCGATGCGGATCTTTTTCGTCCGCTCGACCAGCCGGTCGACGAAGCGGTCATGGATGCCGCTTTGTACGAAAACACGCGTGCCGTTGGAGCAGATCTGCCCGGTCGAATAGAAATTGCCGAGCATGGCGCCGCCGATGGCGTTTTCGAGATCGGCATCGTCGAAGACGATCAGCGGCGACTTGCCGCCGAGCTCCATCGTGGCGTGCTTCATCTTCGAACCGGCGAGCGACAGCACCTTGCGGCCGGTCGGCACCGAGCCGGTCACCGAAACCTTGGCAACGACATCGTGGCCGACGAGGCCGGCGCCGACATCGCCATAGCCTTGCACCACGTTGAACAGCCCGTCGGGCAGGCCCGCCTCTGAGTAGATCTCGGCCAGCGCCAGCGCCGACAGCGGCGTGTTCTCCGAAGGCTTGAATACCATGGCGTTGCCCATGGCGAGCGCCGGGGCGGATTTCCAGCCGGCGATCTGGATCGGATAGTTCCAGGCGCCGATGCCGACGCACACACCGAGCGCCTCGCGGCGCGTATAGGCAAAAGGTCCACCAAGATCGATCGCCTCGCCGTTGAAGACGGCAACCGCGCCGCCGAAATATTCGAGGCAGTCGGCAGCCGACGGCGCATCCGCCACCAGCGTTTCCTGGATCGCCTTGCCGGTGTCGAGCGTCTCGATCCGCGCCAGATCTGCGTTGCGCGCGCGCAAAATGTCGGCGGCGCGGCGCAGGATGCGGCCACGCTCGACCGGCTTCATCCGCGCCCAGGCCGGTTGTGCGGCCCGCGCAGCTTCGATGGCGAGTTCCAGCACGTTCGGCGTCGCCGAATGCAAGGTGGCGATGATCTCGCCGGTCGCCGGATAGATCACCGGCAGCGGCGCGCCGCCTTCGTCCTCGATGTAGCGGCCGTTGACATAGTGCGATGCCGTTGGCTGGGCGCGCATATGAATTCTCCAATGGTCTTGGCCGGACAATGCCCTATCGATCCGCCACCTGCCAGCGCGGATTGATCCAGGGTTCCTGGTTGGATGGCGCCAGCGGCGTGCGGCCGAGAATGTGGTCGGAGGCCTTCTCGCCGGTCATGATCGACGGCGCGTTGAGGTTGCCGTTGGTCACCCGCGGGAAGATCGAGGAGTCGGCGACGCGCAGGCCGTCGACGCCGATGACCCGGCACTCCGGATCGACCACGCTCATGATGTCGTCGGCGCGGCCCATCTTGCACGTGCCGCACGGGTGGTAGGCACTCTCGGCATGATCGCGGATGAAGGCGTCGAGATCCTCGTCCGACTGGACGTGCGAACCCGGCGAGATTTCCTTGCCGCGAAAGCCGTCAAAAGCCTTCTGGCCGAAGATCTCGCGGGTCAGCCGGATGCAGTGGCGGAACTCGGTCCAGTCGTCTGGATGCGACATGTAGTTGAAGCGGATGACCGGCGTCGCTTTCGGGTCGGGCGAGCGCAGCGTCACCGAACCGCGCGACTTCGACCGCATCGGCCCGACATGCGCCTGGAAGCCATGCGCCTTCGCCGCCGCCTTGCCGTCATAGCGCACCGCCGCCGGGATGAAGTGGTACTGGATATCGGGGTAGTCGACACCGGCCTGCGAGCGTACGAAGGCCGCGGCCTCGAAATGGTTGGTGGCGCCGAGGCCGGTCTTGAAGAACAGCCACTGCGCCCCGATCAGCGTCTTGGAGAATGGGTTGAGAACCGAATTCAGCGTGATCGGCTGGGTCGATTCCTGCTGGATGTAGAGCTCCATATGATCCTGCAGATTGCGGCCGACACCGGGCCGGTCGGCCACGACTTGGATGCCGTTCTCCGTGAGATGCGCGGCCGGGCCGATACCGGATAGCATCAGGATCTTGGGCGAATTGATCGACGATGCGGCGACGATCACCTCACGTCGTGCCTTAACGACCTGAATCTGTTTGTGAGCTTCGATCTCGACTCCGACGGCACGCTGATTCTCGATGATCACCCGGCGGGCGAAGCCTCTGATCACGCTGACATTTTGCCGCTTGAGCGCCGGCTTCAGATAGGCTGACGCCGCCGACCAGCGGCGGCCGCCGCGAATGGTTTGCTCCATCGGTCCGAAGCCTTCCTGCTTCGAGCCATTGTAGTCGTCGGTCAGTTCGAACCCGGCTTGGCGGCCGGCCTCGACAAAGGCGCCGTAGAGCGGATTCTTGCGCGGGCCACGCTGGACGTGCAGCGGGCCGCCGTGGCCGCGCCAGCCGTCCTCGCCGCCGTCACTGTCCTCCATGCGCTTGAAATAGGGCAGCACGTCGGCGAAGCCCCAGCCGGCCGCCCCCTGTTCGGCCCAGTGGTCGAAGTCGCGTGCGTGGCCCCTGACATAGACCATGCCGTTGATCGAGGACGAGCCGCCGATCACCTTGCCGCGTGGCGTCGCCAGCACGCGGCCGCCGAGATGCGGCTCCGGTTCGCTGGCAAAGCCCCAGTCGTAAAGGCTCATGTTGAGCGGGATCGACAGCGCCGACGGCATCTGGATCAGCGGCCCGATGTCGGTGCCGCCGAACTCGATGACGATCACCGAATGCTTGCCGTCTTCCGACAGTCGGTAGGCCATGGCCGAGCCGGCCGAGCCGGAGCCGATGATGACGAAGTCTGCTTCAAGCATGGTTCACATGCGCCCATCGTTCATATGCGAAATAAAATCGGCGAGCGAGACATTGCCGCCGGTAGCCATGACCAGGACCGTTTTACCCGCCACATCCACCTTGCCGCCGAGCAGCGCCGCCAGAGAGGCGGCGCCTGACGGCTCGAGCACCAGCTTCATCCGTTCGAAGGCGATCTTCATTGCCCGCCTAACCGATTGGTCGTCGACGGTGATGCCGCGCACGCCGGCGGTCTTGACCGCCGCGAACGGCGCGTCGCCCGGCCGCCGCGACATCAGCCCGTCGCAAATCGATTTCGGCGCGATCGGCATGGTCTCGATGGCGCCATGCGCTAGCGATGCACCCATGCCGTTGAAGCCTTCCGGCTCGACGCCGATGATCTCGGTTGCTGGCGACAGATAGTGGAAGGCGAGCGACATGCCGCCGATCAGTCCGCCGCCGCCGACTGAGCAGAACAGAAGGTCGGCACTGGCGTCCTTTGCCTCGAGTTGTTCGAGCGCTTCGAGCCCGGCGCCGGCCTGGCCGGCAACGATCTCCGGATCGTCGAATGGATGCAGCAACGCCAGCCCTTCGGTCTCGGCAATCTCGCGGGCCTTGGCGGCTGCGACCTCTTCACGGGCGCGCTCGCCATGATCGGTCAGCACGACGCGCGCGCCATAACCTGCGGTCGCATCGCGCTTGGCGGCCGGCGCGTCGATCGGCATGACGATGGTGACGGGAATGCCGAGCGCCTGGCCGGCAGCCGCCAACCCTTGCGCGAAATTGCCGGAGGAGTAGGCGACGACGCCTTTTCTGGCCTCATCCGGCGACAGCCGCTTCAACCGCCAATAGGCCCCGCGCACCTTGAACGATCCCGCCCATTGCAGCGATTCCGGTTTGATGAAGACGCGGGCCGCACCCGTCTCCTTGGCCAAGGCTGTCGATTCCAGCAAAGGCGTGATCTGCGTCGCCTTCGACGTCACGGCATAGGCCTGTCTGAGGTGCTCGAGGGAGGGGACAATTGTCATCATTCGCCTCGCGGAAAGCGTTTCTGTTCCTCGAGATTGTCGAGGTTCATGTGGTTGCGCATGTAGCGTTCCGACGCCTTCTGCAGTGGCTGGAACTCCCAGGGGTAATGCGTGCCGTTGCGCAGCGCGGGATAAACCACCCAGCGCCGCGCCTGGCTGACGCGCACCGCGGCATCGAAGGCCGCCATGTCCCAGCGCGCCCGCACTGCTCCTGTGAAGGCGGCCACCAGATCGGCATGCGCCGGATCGGCGGCAAGATTGGTGCGTTCTTGCGGATCGGCTTCGAGATCGAACAGAAGCGGCGGGTCGATCTCGCAATGGATGAATTTGTAGCGGCCGTCGCGGATCGCCACCAACGGCGCGTTGGAGCCCTCGGCGGCATATTCCATCAGCACCGGCGCGGTGCGCTGTCCGCCATCAAGCAACGGCAGCAGCGACTGGCCATCGGTCCACGGTGCGATCGCGGAGATGTCGATGCCGGCGAGATCGCACAATGTCGGCGTCACGTCGAGGTTGGAGACCGGCGCCTCGATCAGCCCTGCAGGAATGCCTTTGCCGGCGATCATCAAAGGTACTCGCGCCGAGCCCTCGAAAAAATTCATCTTGAACCACAGGCCGCGCTCGCCAAGCATGTCGCCATGGTCGGAGCAGAACAGGATGATGGTGTCGTCCAGCATGCGCGTTCGCTCCAGCACTGACATCAACTCGCCGACCTTGTCGTCGAGATAGGAGATGTTGGCGTAGTAGCCGCGCCGCGAGCGGCGGATCTGCTCCGGCGTGATGTTGAAACTGTCGTAGTCGCTGGCCCGGTAAAGCCGTTGCGAATGCGGGTCCTGATGGGCATAGGGGATGAATCCCACCTCCGGCTCAAGCGCCGGACAGTCTTCATAGAGATCCCAATATTGCCGCCGTGCGACATAGGGGTCGTGCGGGTGGGTGAAGGAAACCGTCAGGCACCAGGGCCGGCTGGCCTCGTCCTCGGAGGTGCGGGCAAGATCGTAGAGTTTTTGCACCGCGTGGAAGGCGACCTCGTCGTCATACTCCATCTGGTTGGTGATCTCGGCAACGCCGGCGCCGGTGACCGAGCCCAGATTGTGATACCACCAGTCGATGCGCTCGCCGGGCTTGCGGTAATCCGGCGTCCAGCCGAAATCGGCGGGATAGATGTCGGTGGTCAGCCGCTCCTCGAAACCGTGCAACTGGTCCGGCCCGACGAAATGCATCTTGCCCGACAGGCAGGTGTAGTAGCCGGCGCTGCGCAGATGATGCGCATAGGTCGGGATCGAGGAAGCGAATTCGGCGGCGTTGTCATAGACCTGGGTGCGCGACGGCAATTGCCCGCTCATGAAAGCGGCGCGGCCCGGCGCGCAAAGCGGCGAGGCCGTGTAGTTGTTGCCGAAGCGCGCCGAGCGTGCGGCCAGCGCCTTGAGATGCGGCACATGCAGGAAGTCCGCCGGCCCGTCCGCAAACAGCGTGCCGTTGAGCTGATCGACCATGACGATCAGGATGTTGGGTCGCCTTGATATCACTGAGGCTGTCACTGTGTCTGTCGCCCGCCGAGTTTGATTTCGAGATAATCTTCGACCAGCGCGATCGCGGTTTGAGCATCCGGCACGCCGTCCTTCAGCGCGCGCCTGATGTACAGCCCGTCGATCATCGCCGCGACCGCTTCCGCCGCGCGGTCGGCCTCGTTGCGCGGCAGTATGCCGGTCAGTCCGCTCATCAGGTTCGAGTGCAGCCGCCGCGCATAGACCCTGAGCAGCCGGCGCAGGGCCGATGATTTCTGTGCCTCGACATAAAAGGCGAGCCAGGCCGCGATGGTTTCCGGCCGGAACTGGATGTCGGAGAAGTTGACGGCGACCACCGCCGAGACGCGTTCGCGCGGCGAGCCGGCGGATTGCAGGGCGCGCCGCATGTCGATGGTCAGCTCGGCCAGTATGTGCCGCATCGTCGCCAGAAGGAGCTCGTCCTTGGCGCCGAAATAATGATGGGCGAGGGCTGAGGATACACCGGCACGGCCGGCGATCTCCGACATGGTCACATCAAGCGAGCCGCGCTCGCCGATCGCCGAGATCGTCGCGTCGATGAGCGCCTTGCGGCGCAACGGTTCCATTCCGACTTTCGGCATTGGGGAGATCCAGATCAAAACAGAGATTATTTTCTATTGACGGATCAATCAATAAAAAACTCGCGCTCGGATCAACCGATCGTGTCGCTCTGGCCCATCCCTTGGACTGGAAAACGGTTCACTGTTGAACAATATTAGAGGCTGATGCCGCGCTATGACATGTTAGGCTTGCGGCGAACGGAGGTTGCCATGACCGGATGCATCGTCGGCTGGGCGCATTCGCGCTTCGGCAAGCTTGAAGGCGAGACGCTCGAGGGCCTGATCACAAAGGTCGCGGTCGACGCGCTCGACCATGCCGGCATTGGCCCGGACGAGGTCGACGAGATCGTGCTCGGCCATTTCAACGCCGGCTTCTCCCCTCAGGATTTTACCGCCAGCCTGGTGCTGCAGGCCGATGACCGGCTGCGCTTCAAGCCGGCGACGCGGGTCGAGAACGCCTGCGCCACGGGTTCGGCAGCGGTCCGCCAAGGCATCCGCGCCATCGACGCCAATGCCGCCCGCATCGTGCTGGTGGTCGGTGCCGAGCAGATGACGACGACGCCCGGCCCCGAGATCGGCAAGAACCTGCTCAAGGCTTCCTATCTGCCGGAAGAGGGCGACACGCCGGCCGGTTTTGCCGGCGTCTTCGGCAAGATCGCACAGGCCTATTTCCAGCGTTATGGCGACCAGTCGGATGCGCTGGCGATGATCGCCGCCAAGAACCACAAGAACGGCGTCGACAATCCGTACGCGCAGATGCGCAAGGATTTCGGCTACGAATTCTGCCGCCAGGAAAGCGAGAAGAACCCCTTTGTGGCCGGTCCGCTGAAGCGCACCGACTGCTCCCTGGTTTCCGACGGCGCCGCCGCCCTTGTGCTGACCGACACCTCGACGGCGTTGAAGATGCGCCGCGCCGTCGCCTTCCGCGCCAACGAGCATGTCCAGGATTTCCTGCCGATGTCGAAGCGTGACATCCTGTCCTTCGAAGGCTGCGAGCAGGCCTGGAACCAGGCTTTGAAGAAGGCCGGCGTGACGCTCGACGACCTCTCCTTCGTCGAGACGCATGACTGCTTCACCATTGCCGAGCTGATCGAATATGAGGCGATGGGCCTAGCCAAGCCGGGCGAGGGCGGCAGGCTGGCGCTAGACGGCACGACTGCAAAAGACGGCAGGCTGCCGGTCAACCCTTCGGGCGGGCTGAAGGCCAAGGGCCATCCGATCGGCGCCACCGGTGTGTCGATGCATGTGCTGACCGCCATGCAGTTGACCGGCGAAGCAGGCGGCATCCAGGTGCCGGACGCAAAGCTTGGCGGCATCTTCAACATGGGTGGCGCTGCCGTCGCCAACTACGTTTCCATCCTCGACCGGATCAGGTAGAAGCGGCCCGTATTTTTCGGGGTGGTGATGACAAATCCGGTTCTGGTCGAAGTCTTGCGCGGCGCGATCGTCGAGAGCGCCCATCGCGGCGCTGTCGCAATCTTTGACGGTGACGGCAAGCCTGTCCTGGAGATCGGCGATACGGCGCGGCCGGTGTTTCCGCGCTCGGCGGTCAAGGCGATCCAGGCGCTGCCGCTGGTCGAAACGGGTGCCGCCGATGCCTATGGCTTCGGCGACCGCGAACTGGCGCTGGCCTGCGCTTCACATTCAGGCGAACCCGCGCATGTCGAACTGGCGCAGGCGATGCTGGCCAAGGCCGACCTCGACAAGTCGGCGCTGGAATGCGGCGCGCATTGGCCGTCGAGCCACGACGCGACGATCGCACTGGCCCGCACAGGCGTCTCGCCGAACGCACTGCACAACAATTGCTCGGGCAAGCATTCCGGATTTCTCTGCACCTGCGTGCACTCAGGGATTGCCCACCAAGGCTACGTCAAGGCAGGCCATGGTTTGCAGGAGATGGTGCGCGACGCCATGCAGGCGGTGACCGGCGCTGCCCACGATGCGGATCACCGGGCAACCGATGGCTGCTCGATCCCCACCTATGCCGTGCCGCTGAAAAGTTTTGCCCTTGGCTTTGCCCGCATGGCTACGGGCAGGAGCTTTGGCCCTGAGCGTGCCAAGGCGGCCAAACGCCTGCTGTCTGCCTGCATGGCCGAGCCTTTCCTGGTCGCCGGCACCGGCAAGGCCGATGTGGCGCTGATGCAGGCCGCGCCCGGCCGCATCTTCGTCAAGACGGGCGCCGAAGGCGTCTATTGCGCTGCCGTTCCGGAGCTTGGCCTCGGCATCGCGCTGAAATGTGATGACGGCGCCGGCCGCGCCGCCGAGGTGATGATTGCTGCTGTGCTGGCAAAACTTCTCAGCGCCGACGGCGCACTGGCGGCGAACCTTCTGGAGCGGGCCAATCCGCCGATCGAAAGCCGCATCGGCGCCAAGGTCGGCTCGCTGCGGTCGACGACGACGCTCAGCTGACCCTGTTTCGCTCGACCGTCAGGTGCGCATAGCCGCTATCGCTCGACCGCGCGAGGTCGCCGGTCGCCCGTTCGGCCCAGCGCTGGCCGATGATGGCGCCGTTCTCGGCGCCGTCGACGACGTTGTCGGAGATGATGGCGTTCCCAGCGCCCTCGACCACAGTGACGGCGATGCCGGTTCCGGCCTGACGAATGATGTTTCCCGTCGCCACAACATTGCGCATATAGGCGCCCCAGCCGATCTGCATGCCGTAGAGCGGCGCGTTCTCGATGACATTGCCCGAGACGGTGGTGTCGGCCTCGACGCTGATACCGACGCCGAAGCCCGGCGCGTCGGCGGGGTAGGGGCCGGTGGTCGAGAGGTTGCGCACGATGTTGTTCGAGCAGACACCCATACGGCCGCCCTCGTTGAAATTGACGATCGAGATGCCGTTAGCGGCACCATCGACGATGTTGTTGCCGATGATGGCGCCTTCGAAGGAGAATTCGGAATAGAGCGCGGTTTCGCCCGACCGCGAGCAGGTGTTCCCGGTCATCTGCAGATTGCTTGAACTGTTGGCGCGGATCGCCGAGAAGGCGCAGTCCGAGACGATGTTGCCGGTGACGGAGACATTGCCGGCACGGAATGCGTTGATGCCATTGCCGTTCTGCCCGGTGCCGCCGCTGCGCGCGCCGATCCGCTGCACGCGGTTGCCGCTGACGATCGTGCCGTCCTCGGCCTGCTGCCAGCGATGGACAAGAATGCCGCCATTGCCGCAGTCGGATACGGCATTATCGGATATCGCCAGGCCAGCGGCCTCGACGGAGTAGATGCCGGCGTCCGCAGCCCCCGAAATCTCGGAGCGCTCGACGCGGCCCGACGCATGCTCCAGCGCCAGCCCATGCTTGCAGCTGCCGGTGATCGTGCAATTGTCGATGACGAGATGGGCGACGCGGCGCAGGTCGAGCAGGCCTTGCGCATCGTCGGCCAACCCGCCGTTGGCGCCGTCGAAGACCAATGCGGTGAACTCTATATGCTCGGCCTGTTCGGCCGTCAGCAAATGGCCATTGCCGCCATAGAGGATGCGCGAGGCGCCCGGCACGCCCGAAAGCCTGACGCGGGCGGGCAGGGTCAGGTTGGACACGACATAGGTGCCCGGCGGCAGGAACACCGGCGCATTGCGCTGGCTTGCCTCGGCTAGCATCCTGGCAAAGGCCTTGCTCTGGTCGTCCGGTGCGTCCGGCTCCACGCCAAGCTCGGCGGCGTTGATCGAGCCGCGCACCGCCGTTTTCGCCAAGGCGTTGCCCACCGAAAGGCCGAGCACGGCAAAGCCGGCCGTCCCCTGCAGAAGCGTTCGTCTGTTCAACATCGGCACATCCCTTGCGATCATCCGGCTGATCGCAGGAATTGGGCCAGCCGCATAGGTCTCCGCTCGGCCATAGTCCGGCCAATGACCTGGTCCGGCAAGTGGCTTGTGCAGTCACGGAAGCGGGCCTAAGTTTATCCGATGAGCAGAGCTTTTACCCGCGAGGAAGACAGCGAAAACGCCATTGCCGGCATCGGCGAGCGGCCGATCAGCCAACACCGCAATCTGGTGACGGAGCGCGGCCTGGCGATGATCGAGGACAATCTGGCCGATCTGCGCGACATTTTGGCGAAAGCCGAGCGAAAAGCCGATCGCGAGCGCATTGCCGTCGTCTCGCGCGACCTGCGCTACTGGACAGCGCGCCGCGAAAGCGCCGAGCTTTCCGTGCCGGAACCGGGCAGCGACCAGGTGCGCTTCGGCATGGGTGTCACGCTGGAAAGCGATGACGGCAAGAAAGTGCACTGGAAGATCGTCGGCGAGGACGAGGCCGACCCCTCAAAGGGCAGCATCTCACACGTCTCGCCAATGGCCGTGGCGCTGTTCGGCAAGAAGGTCGGCGACGTCGCAAGCGTCAACGGCAAGGAATGGGAAATCGTCAAGCTGTCGGACGCCTGACGCCAGCTCACCCTATTTGCACAGCCAGCTTTCGCAACGCGGGCTCATACTTGTCCATGACACCGCGAGCAGCAAGCATTTCCCGTTCGACGTCGTCACACGGCACCGGCCTTAGGATGATGCCGTCGTCGGTTTCGATGATCTGGAGTTCATCGCCCACCTGCAGGCCCAAGCTGTCGAGCGTTTCCCGCGGCAGGATTACAACGCCCGATCCGTCCTCAAGTCCGTGAATGATGGTGTTCATAGCTATACCATAGGTTGCGCCCGATATTGTAACGCAACTTTGATAAGCAGTGCAACTGTTTCAATCAGCCCGCCAGCAGCCGGTCCAGCAACCGATCCGCAGCCTCCGGGATAACCGTCCCTGGCGGGAAGATTTCCGCGGCACCCGCTTCCAGCATTGCGCCGTAATCCTGCGGCGGGATGACGCCGCCGGCGACGATCAGCATGTCGCTGCGGCCGAGCTTCTTCAGCGCGTCGCGTAGTTCGGGGATCAGCGTCAGGTGCCCCGCCGCCAGCGATGAGGCGCCGATGACATGGACGTCCTGCGCCACCGCCAGCCTGGCGATCTCGTCGGGTGTCTGGAACATCGCGCCGACCGTGACGTCGAAGCCGAGATCGGCGAAGGCCGTGGCGATCACCTTCTGGCCACGGTCGTGGCCGTCCTGTCCCATCTTTGCGACCAGGATGCGCGGCTTGCCGCCGGACTTCTTCTCGAAAGCTTCGAGCTTCTCCAGCAATCGGTCGACCGTCAGATTGTCGCCAAGCGCATTGCGATAAACGCCGGAGATCGTTTGCACCGAGGCGACGTGACGGCCAAAGACCTTTTCGAGCGCCAGCGAGATCTCGCCGACCGTGGCATTGGCGCGCGCGGCGCGGATGGCAAATTCCAGCAGGTTTTCGTTACCCTGCGCAGCGCGGGTCAGCGCATCGAGCGCGCTCTCGACCGCGCCGACATTGCGCGTGCCTTTCAGGTTCTGCAGCTTCGACAATTGCCGGGCCTTGACCTCGGCATTGTCGATCTTCAGCACGTCGACGTCGATGTCGTTCTCGGGGCGATGCGCGTTTACGCCAACCAGTATCTGCTCGCCGGAATCGATACGCGCCTGCGTGCGCGCCGCCGCTTCCTCGATGCGCAGTTTTGGAATGCCCTGTTCGGTTGCCGCCGCCATGCCGCCAAGCGCCTCGACCTCTTCGATATGGGCGAGCGCACGCGCCGCCAGATCGTGCGTCAGCCGTTCGATATAGGCCGAGCCGCCCCACGGATCGATGATGCGGGTGGTGCCGGATTCCTTTTGCAGGATCAGCTGCGTGTTGCGGGCGATGCGGGCCGAGTGGTCGGTCGGCAGCGCCATCGCCTCGTCGAACGAGTTGGTGTGCAGCGACTGGGTATGTCCCTGCGTCGCCGCCATCGCCTCGATCATGGTGCGGGTGATGTTGTTGTAGGGGTCCTGCGCCGTCAGCGACCAGCCGGAGGTCTGGCAATGGGTGCGCAGCGACAGCGAGCGTTCATCCTTCGGTGCAAAATTCTTCTGCATCAGGGTCGCCCACAGCAGGCGCGCCGCGCGGAGCTTGGCGATCTCCATGAAGAAGTTCATGCCGACCGCCCAGAAGAAGGAAAGCCGCGGGGCGAAACGGTCGATATCGAGCCCGGCGGCGACGCCGGCGCGGGCATATTCGATGCCGTCGGCGATGGTGTAGGCGAGCTCCAGGTCCGCGGTCGCGCCGGCCTCCTGCATGTGATAGCCGGAGATCGAGATCGAATTGAACTTCGGCATGTGCTGGGAGGTATAGGAGAAGATGTCAGACACGATCCGCATCGAGGGCTTCGGCGGATAGATGTAGGTGTTGCGGACCATGAACTCCTTCAGAATGTCGTTCTGAATGGTGCCGGCGAGATCCTTCTGAGCAACGCCCTGTTCTTCGGCCGCGACGATATAGAGCGCCATGATCGGCAGCACCGCGCCGTTCATGGTCATCGACACCGTCATCTCGCCCAGCGGAATGCCGTCGAACAATTGCCGCATGTCGAGGATGGAATCGATGGCCACGCCCGCCATGCCGACATCGCCGGCAACGCGCGGATGGTCGCTGTCATAGCCGCGATGGGTGGGCAGATCGAAAGCGACCGAAAGGCCCTTTTGGCCGGCGGCGAGATTGCGCCGGTAGAAGGCGTTGGATTCCTCGGCCGTCGAGAAGCCGGCATATTGCCGGATCGTCCACGGCTGCTGGACATACATGGTCGGGTAGGGACCGCGCACGAAGGGCGGCATTCCCGGATAGGTGTCGAGATGCGGCAGCCCCTTGAGATCGCCCTGGCTGTAGAGATGCTTGACGGCAATACCTTCCGGCGTCAGCCGCTGGCCCTTGACCTCGACCGGCGCGCGCCGTGGCGCCGACCAGCCAATGTGGCTGAAATCCGGGATCACTGTGCGGCTCCGATTGCCTGGTCGATGCGGACCGGAAACAGCGCCTCGCACACCGCCACGCCCTCTGTGAAAGGCGGCCGCCGCTCAGCCGCCAGCGTCTCGACCGGGGCATCGTTTTTCAGCGGGTAAAGCGTGGTGCCGATGATTGCCCGTTCACCCGACCGGTAGGCCTCGGCGCGGCGCTCGGATGCTGCCTTGACGCGCTTCTGGATATGCCCTTGCTGCAGGCTTGCCAGAACGCCGCCTTCCGCTTCGATCCGCTGGAACTCTTCCCACGCCGCTTCGCACAGGCCCAGGGTCAGCGCCTCGACTGCGCCCGACCCAAATGCTGGGTCGGCGACATGGTCGATATGGCTTTCATTGGCCATGATCAACTGCGCATTGCGGGCGATGCGGCGGGCAAAGCCGGCCGGCAGCCCGAGGGCGATGGTGTGTGGCAGGATGGAGATCGAGTCCGCGCCGCCTGCTGCCGCTGCAAAGCTAGCGATGGTGGTGCGCAGGATGTTGGTTTCGGGATCCGCCGCCGTCATCATGCGGAACGACGTCTCGGCATGGATGTTGGCTGTCGATGCCGGGATGGAACAGGTTTCCTGGATGCGCGCCCACAGCCTGCGCAAGGCCCGGACCTTGGCCATCGACAGGAACTGGTCCTGGTCGACGCTCAGCGCAAAGCCGATATGGGGAGCGGCATAGACAAGCGGCTGGCGCGCATCCTCGAACATCCTGAGGTATGACACGGCGGAAGCGAGCATGGTGCCGAGTTCCTGCGCTTCCGTGGCGCCGGCATTGTGGAACACCCGCCCGTCGGCCTCCAGCAGCACACCCGGCACGCCCAGCGAGAAGAAATGCGCCAGCGATTGCGGCATCGATGCCTGCAACGCCTCGATCGACATGCGCAGCCGGCCGGTTCCGGCAAAGATTGCCGCCGGGTCGATGCCGAAGGAGAGGTTCAGCTTTGCCGGGTCGGAGCGGCGCTTGCTCAGGAACGCCACCAGCCAGTCGGCGACGGCACGGCTCCAGGGATGGGCGTCGATGCGGATCTGCGTGCGGTTGAGCGGTACGCCATCCAGCACCGTTTCCAGCGCCTGCGCCGTCCTCGGCAGGCCATAGCCGAACGCATTCGGAGCACCTTCGAAGACAAGCGACAATCCCGTCGCGCCTTGTGCCACATCGTCCAGGGCCTGCGCCTTGGCGCGGCCGATATCGGGATCGTCAATGCGCTGGCTGACGATCCAGGGCAATTTGGGGTTGGCGCGCACAAGCGGCTCGGCGCCGCCAGCGCGATCGTAGAGCGGTTCGATGCGAATCTGATCGTCGGTATGCGAGACTAGTTTTTCCTCGAAGGAGGCGCCGGCGAGCGCCTTTTCGGCCAAGGCCAGCCAACGCTGGCGCTCGACGTCAGCGGGTTCGACACTCCTGGTCAAGGCTCCGGCGCCCATCCATGCTCCTCGTTTTTATGCGGCCGCACCAGCGTCAGCCGTCCAGTCTACGGTTCCCTGCCAGATATCGCAATGCAATGCGCTTGCGCGGTTGGGATTCGCTTCCCTGACATAGGGCAGCCTGCGTGGACGAACCATGGAACGATTGCCAAACAGCGGCAAAATCCGCAAGTTCCAAAAACCGATTTGGAGGATTGGTTCAATTTAGACGATTGGCCCAATCTGGATGAATAGCCAACTGGATGGATAGCCCGATTGGAGAATAGCATTGTCGCTGCGCAATGGCCTGACTATACCCTGCGGCACGGCCACAGGCTTTTAACACATCAGTTTGCGGAGACATGGTCATATGGCTGACGACACCAGCATTTTCCTCGGCGCCAGCCGCAAGCCCGACGACAGCTATCAGCGCGCCGAACAGCTCTTGCTGCAATATGGGAACCGCCATGGCCTGATCACCGGCGCCACCGGCACCGGCAAGACAGTCAGCCTGCAGATCCTGGCCGAGGGGTTTTCCAATGCCGGCGTGCCTGTGTTCTGCGCCGATATCAAGGGCGACCTGTCCGGCATTGCCATGATGGGCAAGGCGCAGGATTTCCTGGTCAAGCGGGCCGAGCAGGTCAAGCTCGACCCTTACGACTTCCAGGAATTCCCGGTCATCTTCTGGGACCTGTTCGGCGAGCAGGGCCATCCGATCCGCGCCACCGTCTCGGAAATGGGGCCGCTGCTTCTGTCGCGGCTGATGAACCTCTCCGAAGCGCAGGAAGGCATCATGAACATCGCCTTCCGCATCGCCGATGAGGATGGCCTGCTGCTGCTCGACATGAAGGATCTGCAAGCACTGCTGGCCAACATCGCAGCGCGCGCCGACGAGATCAGCTCGCGCTACGGCAATGTCACCAAGCCGTCGGTCGGCGCAATCCAGCGCACGCTTCTCGTGCTGGAACAGCAGGGCGCGGCGCATTTCTTCGGCGAACCGGCTTTGCGCATCGCCGACATCATGCGCACCACCCGCGACGGCCGCGGCGCCATCAGCGTGCTCGCTGCCGACAGGCTGATGATGAACCCCAGGCTCTACGCCACCTTCCTGCTCTGGCTGATGTCGGAACTGTTCGAGGAATTGCCCGAGGTCGGCGATCCCGACAGGCCGAAGCTGGTGTTCTTCTTCGACGAGGCGCATCTGCTTTTCGACGAGGCGCCGAAGGTGCTGATCGACCGCGTCGAGCAGGTGGTTCGCTTGATCCGCTCCAAGGGCGTCGGCGTCTATTTCGTTACGCAGAACCCCTTGGATATCCCTGAAAAGGTTCTCGCCCAGCTCGGCAACCGTGTGCAGCACGCGCTGCGCGCCTATACGCCGCGTGAGCAGCAGGCGGTCAAGACCGCCGCCGACACCTTCCGGCCCAATCCCGATTTCGACTGCGCCACCGCCATCACCCAGCTCGGCACCGGCGAGGCGCTGGTCTCGACGCTGGAGGTCAAGGGCGTGCCGTCCATGGTGCAGCGGACATTGATCCGGCCGCCGTCGTCCAGGCTTGGCCCGATCACGGCGGACGAGCGCCGCAAGCTGATCGACCAGAGCCCGGTCGCCGGCCAGTACGACCAGACCATCGATCGCGAATCGGCCTTCGAGATGCTGCAGAAGAAAGCCGTGGGCGCGCAGGAGGCGGAAGAACAGGCACAGCCGGCCGACAGCGGCCGCTCGCGCTGGACCATCCCCGGCTTCGGCAATGACGATTCGCCGCCACCGCAATCCGGTGGCCGGCGCGTGCCGGCGCCGCGCCCGTCCAACCGCCAGACGGTGGCCGAAGCCGCGATCAAAGCTGTCGTGCGTTCGGTCGGCTCGTCGGTCGGCCGCGCGATCGTGCGCGGGATTCTGGGCAGCCTGTCCAGGGGGCGGTGAAAAGTGTCAGCCAGCCCGCCTCGGACATGATCAGCGGCCAAAATATCGCTATTGACGGCGGTTGGTAGGGATGGCCGGCCTCCTGGAACTGCGCGACGACCGCGCCCGTCTGGTCCTGGCGCCGCAAAAGGGCGCAGCGATCGCCCGCTTCGACGCACTGGTCTGCGGCGCAACGGTGCCGCTGCTCCGCCCCGACGATGGCACCGGCGCCTCCGGCTGCCAGCTTCTGGTTCCCTGGTCGAACCGCATCTCAGGCGGCGGTTTCGCCTTCGACGGCCGCTTCCATGCGATCGAGCCGAACGTGCCGGGGGAGGCCTTTCCAATCCATGGCGACGGCTTCCAGAGGGAGTGGCGGATTGCCAGCCACAGCGCCACCGAGGCAGAACTGGTCCTCGACGCCGGTGAAATCGGCCCCTACCGATATACGGCGCGGGTCGCCTATGCGCTGCATGACGGGGCCTTGGATGCCACGCTCACGGTGGAGAATCGCACCGGCATTCGCCTGCCTTACGGGCTCGGCTTTCATCCGTGGTTCCCGCGCAGCGCCGGAACGACGCTCGAGGCGAAGGCGGCGCGGGTCTGGCTGGAGGACAAGCATCATCTGCCGGTCGGCGTGGCGCCGGTGGCCGATTACCCCGCGTGGAATTTCTCGAACGCCTCCCTGTTGCCGCGAAGCTGGGTCAACAACGCCTTCGACGGCTGGGACCGCCGCGCCAGGATCACCCGGCCCGAGGACAGGATCGCCATCTCGCTCACCGCCTCGCCATTGCTCGACGTCTTCATCCTCTATTCGCCGTCGCAGGATGCCGATTTCTTCTGCTTCGAGCCGGTGTCGCATACCGTCGATGCGCATCACGGCAAAGGGCTGACCCCGCTTGAGCACGGCGCTACGCTGAGTGCAAACATGCGCCTCGATTGGCGTTCCGCTGCTTCGCTCTGATGCGTCATGTGCACACCCACTCGCGGATCTTGCATTTTTGTCCGTTCCGCTCGCACGCCTGCAGTGTCAGGTCTTCGGCATCCCGGCGTGTTTGCGCCGTCTCGGCGCCCCAACTGGTCAGCCGCCCTTCCGGCTTCTCGCCTACGGCGAGGGCGCCGCAATGCTTGTAGGGAAAGCCGGTATTGTCGTCATCGTCCCAATGGCGATGATTGCGGAATACGCTGACCACGGCGCAGCTGCCGCCGCCGGCGTTCTGGCAATGCTTCAGCGCGATGTCCATCGCCTCCTGCCGCTTGTCGGCGCCCCAAAAGAAGCCGTGCTTCTCGTCGGGGCTCGAATAGGCGATCGCCGCCCAGATGCCTCTCTCCTCCTGGGCCGGCGGCTCGGGCACGTCCGCCGCCGGGGCTAGGTCCGCCGCGCCCAGCCGCCCGGCGCAAAGCAACAGCATGCCGATCGCCGCAATGGCGGAATTCACCCTCATTGTACGCCTCCTTGTTTACCTGCTGCCGAGGCCACGGAAATGACGACGCAGCTGTTGCCGGTTGGCAGCAGCATCGCGTTGCCCCCTCCATTGGCCAGTTCATAGACGCTGATTTGTCCAAGATTGTTGGCGAGCTTGCTGTCTTTCGGAAGCAGGGCCGGAACATCGGCGCAATTGGCCGCGAATGGCGCCACCCTGACCATCGTACCTTCGCAAACGGATGCGGTGGGTGCCGCGAACACCAGGCCTGCCGCCGGGCCGCTGTAGCCCTGTGTAGCGTAGTTCATGCCGACCAAGGCTTCCACGAGGTGTTTGTCGGGGGCCTCGTTGTTCCAGATCGACTGGACGCTGTACGTCGTGCCGGTCGTCAGCATCTGCCCAAGGGCTGGGAAAATGTTGGAACAAGACTGCAAGCCTGCCTCTTTGGCGTGTTGCAGAAATGGCGTCTCGGCCAGGGCCGGATTGGGCTGGTTGGTCTCCGCGACCGCCGGCTGCGGCAATAAATTGTGGAGCAGGTCGTAGCGCATGGCCGCGAAGCCGGCCGTGGCGACGACGGCAATGGCGAGCAACGAGAAGACAGCGGTCCTCGCGCGGTTTCGTTGCGGTCTGCTCCGGTCTTCGATGCCGACCCGGACAGCATCCTTTCCCTGGTTGCGGGACATTATCCGGTCATGGATCGATTGCTGGTTCATCGCGATTGCCTCGTCAATTGATCGCCGCAACGGCCGCGGCCAAGCCCTTGAGGGTCGCGGTTACGTTGATCGTCCTGCCATCCGTGGTCGGGAAGGAGATGACGGATGCCGCGGCCTTCGAAATCTGTTCGCGCATGATCGGACCAACCGGCAGCATGCCGACGCAGACGGCCTGATTGCATCCGTCGAGTTGAATTTTTATCGGCTCCTTGCGCCCCTCGAATGTCAGCGAGACAGGAGCGTCGCTCTTGGCGATCGGCGGGGCGCGCAAGATCATGTAGGGGTTGCCTTCCTTGGTGGCGGCAAGCGACCAGCTGAACGCAACCTGTCCTGCCTGGTCCTCGATGATCTGGGTGACATTGCAGACCTTTTGGCGCGCCTTCAGGTTCTCGTCGCAGATCAGCGTCCAGTTCTCGAACGGACGGGTGGTCCGTTGATATTCGCCAAGCTTCGCATCCGCAGGGATCGCTACGTCGGAAGGTTTTACCCTGTAGCCGGAAGGGATTGCTTCCTGCCCGGCCGCTAACGGGCCGGACAGGAGCATTGACGTCATGGATATCGCGACAGCAAGGACTGCCTGCCTGATCATGGCCGGGCTCTAGTTCAGCGTAAGGCTGACGCCCGCGCCGACACCCCAGTGTCCGCCTGCCGTCGTACCGGACAGGTTCGCTCGAACACGTCCTTCCTCGCTGGTGTAGCCGGCGCCGAAGGCCAGGGCGCCTTCACCGCGCCAATAGCCTCCGCCGGCGGCCACGCTCAGCTTGCCGGGACGATCGTCGTAGCGCAGCGAGCCGGCCGCCAAGCCGATTGCCGCAGCCTGGCGCGCCTCGCCCCTGACCTCTCCCATGTCCATGTTGAGCTGGCTGAGTTTGGAGTCCGCATACGCATTGGCTTGCTGCAGCGTGGTGGCCGCCACCTGGTTGGTGTAGTTCTTCGAATTGTCCAGGTTGAGTGCTAACCCGCTGTTGAACTGCTGAACATTGACCGCATCGGTGTTGGCAACGCCCGGCCCGACATTGTGGATGACCACCGGCGTGTTGGGATCGCCGCCGGCAAGGGTAATCGAGTTGGACTTGTTGCCGTTCCCGTCCTTGTCGTACTGGACGGCGAACTGGTTGAGGTCGCCGACGCTACCCTGCATGGCTTCGACCGCCTGGTTGGTGGCGAAGAGCTGGCTGCCGTTGATGGCGTCGGTGGAGGTGCCGCTGATCCGGCCCGCCGCGACATTGGTGACGGTGCGCTCGTTGCCGACGGTGCCGACGCTGACCGTGCTCGTCGGAGCTGTTCCGGCGAAGGTATAGGCAACGCCGTTGATCGTGGTGCCGGTGGTGGCGACCGCCGCCGCCGTCGTCGAGCCCGCGCCGAGCGCGACGCTGCCCGGCTCGTTGGCCTTTGCGCCGGCGCCGAGCGCCACCGCCTGCGCTCCGTTGGTGGTCGCGTTGGTACCGAGGGCGATGCTGTCGGCCTGGTTGACCGTCGAATTCTGGCCGATCGCGATGCCTCCCGGCGCCGTCTGCTGCACGATGGCGCCATTGCCGATGCCGATGCCGTTGTCGCCATTGACGGTGGTGCGCGGACCGACCGCAACCGAATCGACGCCGACCGCAAGCGAATCCGCGGCCGTCGAATTGGCGTGGAAGTACAGGCTCCCCGTCACCGCGAACGAGCTCAGCGCGCCCTTCAACTGGCGAAGCGTGACCGCGTCCTGGTCCTGCGTGCCGTCGGCCACGTTGATGATCTGGCGGTAGGAGGTGGAGGTGCCGACCGAGACGGCGCCGAGCAGGCTCATGTCCGCGGTGTTGTAGGGAATGAGGCCGGTGCCGGAGAGGATCGATCCCGATACGGGTGCGACCGCCCGATCCGAAACCGAGCCGGCGCCGAGCGCCACGCCGCCGATGACGCTGGCCTGGGTGTCGCGGCCGAGCGCCAGCGTATTGTCGGCGCTCGCGGTCGCCTGGTAGCCCAGGGCGGAAGAGCCGATCCCTTGCGCGAAGGAGTCCGCGACGGCAAGCGTCCTGTCGTTGGTGCGCACATAGCGTATGCCGTCGCCATTGGCGTCGGTGTAGGCCAGCGAGGTGTCGCCGGTAATATTGCTGATCGAATTGCCGAGATTGGTGATGTCAGCAGTATTGGCAGCGATATCGGTGGTGTTCTGCGTCACCTGCTGGTTGGTCGCAAACAGCTGCGAGCCGTTGACCGCATCGGTCGAGGAGTTGCTCAACTGCCCGGCCGCGACGTTCTGGATCTGGCGTTCGGCGCCCACCGAGCCGACCGAGAATGCACCCGCGGGCGTCGCGCCGGCGAAGGTGTAGGCAACGCCGCCGATCGTGGTGCCGCCGACCGCCGTGGTCGCGGTCGACACCGCATTCGCGCCGATCGCCACGTCGCCGGCATTGTTGGCCACAGCATTCGGGCCGATGGCAACGGAATCCGTCCCCAGCGCCTGCGAATCCGCCAGCGTCGAATTGGCGTGGAAATACTTGATGCCGCCGCCCGTGCTGATGCTGTTGATCGTGTTGCCGAGATTGGTGATGTCGGCGGTGTTGGCGGCGATGTCGGTCGTATTCTGCGTCACCTGCTGGTTGGTGGCGAAGAGCTGCGAGCCGTTGATCGCGTCGGTCGACGAATTGCTGAGCCGGCCCGCCGCGACATTGGTGATGGTGCGTTCCGCGCCGACCGCGCCGACGCTGACGGTGCTTGCCGGCGTCGTGCCGGCGAAGTTGTAGGCGACGCCGCCGATCGTCGTGCCGGCGGTGCCGACCGCCGCGGCGGTTACCGAGCCCGAGCCGAGCGCCACGTCGCCGGCGTTGCTGGCATTGGCGAGGGCGCCCAGCGCGATTGCATTCTGGGCGCCGGCATTCGCTCCTACGCCGAGAGCGGTCGCTTGAAAGGCGGTTGCAAACGCGTTCTGGCCGATCGCGGTGCTGGACGTGGCTGTGGCATTGGCGTTGGCACCGACGGCGGTGCTGTATTGGCCCGAGGCCTTGGAGATGTATCCCATCGCCGTTGCGTCAAGCGCCGATGCGACGGCGCCGCTGCCGAAGGCCGAGGCGTTGGCGTCGGAGGCGCTCGAATTGGTGCCGGCCGCGATGGCGTTTGTCCCCGTCGCGGTCGCGACTGGTCCGATAGCAACGGAGTCCGTGCCCGTTGCGGACGAGTCCGCCGCCGTCGAATTGGCGTGGAAATACTTGATGCCGCCACCGGTGCTGATGCTGTTGATCGTGTTGCCGAGATTGGTGATGTCGGCGGTGTTGGCGGCGATCGCCGCCGTGTTCTGCGTCACCTGCTGGTTGGTCGCAAACAGCTGCGAGCCGTTGATCGCGTCGGTCGACGAGTTGCTGAGCCGGCCCGCCGCGACATTGGTGATGGTCCGCTCCGCGCCGAGCGCGCCGACGCTGACAGTGCTCGTCGGCGTCGTGCCGGCGAAGCTGTAGGCCGTGCCGCCGATCGTCGCGCCGCTGGTGCCGACCGCCGTCGCGGTCACCGAGCCCGAACCGAGCGCTACGTCGCCGGAGCTTGCCGTCGCCGTCGCGCCGTTGCCCAGCGCGACATTGCCGGCAAGGCCGGCTGCACCCGCCGTCGAGCCATTGCCCAGCGCCACGGAGCCTTGCCCGACGGCCTTGTTGTTGTTGCCGATGGCAACCGCGCCTGCGGCCTGGTTTGCGGCTGTGGCGGTTGCCGTGCCGTCGCTGTTGGCGATGTTGTTGGCGCCGCCGGTGAAGGCGCCGGTGCCGCTGGCATAGCTCGGATCGCCGATGGAGACCGCGCCGTTGCCGTAAGCCGTGTTGCCCGAACCGATGGAGACGGCCTTGCCGCCGGTTGCCACCGCATTGGTGCCCATGGCGACCGCTTCGGCCGAATCCGCCTTGGCGTTGTTGCCCACGGCGATGGCGCTCGTGGCGCTGGCGGTGGAGAGGGCGCCCAGCGCAACCGCATTCTGGGCGCCGGCATTCGCTCCTACGCCGAAAGCGGATGCTTGAACGCCGGTTGCAAACGCGTTCTGGCCGATCGCCGTGCTGGACGTGGCGGTGGCGTTTGCGTTGGCGCCGACGGCGGTGCTGTATTGGCCCGAGGCCTTGGATATGTACCCCATCGCCGTTGCGTCAAGCGCCGATGCGATGGCCTCACGTCCTACGGCAGCGGAATCGGCGCCGCTGGCGACAGTTCCCCAGCCTACGGCGGTCGCATAGTTGTTGCTGGCCGTGGAACTGGTGCCTAGAGCAGTGGCATTCCCTCCCGAAGCGACGGACAACGTGCCCAAGGCGTTGGAGCCGGCTCCAGTGGCATTAGCCTGAACGCCGAGTGCAACGGAATTGACACCGCTCGAGATCGTGCCTTGGCCCAACGCCATCGCGCCACCCGCTCCTGTAGCCTTCGCATTCAGGCCAATGGCAACCGCGTATTGCGCCGACGAAACGGACGAACGTCCCATCGCAATGGCATCGACCTGGGATGCTGTCACATCTGTGCCTATGCCGACCGCGCCTTGGGCCAGCGCTCCCGTTCCGGCCGCGGTACGCGAGCCGAGATAGACGGAGTTTATCGCCGTAGCAGTCGACTGGAATCCGATGGCGACGGCATTCTGGTTGCTTGCGACAGCGCTGTTACCTTGGGCAATCGAATCCACGCCGGATGCCGTTGCCCCGAACCCGAGCGCGGTGGCGCGCAATCCGGTCGCCCGGGTAACAGGGCCGATCGCGGTCGAGTTGACTCCGTCGGCACGCGCATTATTGCCAAAAGCGGCCGCGCTTGTGGTTGCAACCGAATTGACGCCAATAGCGCTTGCTGCGTCCCCGTTGGCCTTGGCGTTCCCGCCCACGGCGAGGGCATTGACGCCGGTTGCGCCTGCGAAGACACCTATGCCTATGGAATTGAGGCCATTGACACCCATCGCATAGCCGATGGCGATCGTGCCGTCGCCCGTTGCACTGTTGGAACTGCCCAACGCCACGCTGTTATTGCCATTCGTCGCGGCGCCGTTACCGATGGCGACGGCGTTGCCGCCGGTCGCCGAACCGCCGCCAGCCTGATATTGTGCCTGGGCCGGTGTGGCGAGGCCGAGCGCGGCGAGCGCGGCCAGGCCGCCGAGCATGCTGGCCGGGCTCACACCACAGGCCAGAGCCGAACGCACGCTGGTGCCGCTTCCCAATGTTCCCAGACCCATATTCTTGCGACCGAATCCAAGAACCCGGTGAGCCATGCGCAGCACCGCCATCAGGCGGCGCCGCACCGAGCGGCTGTCGGCCGCACCCGCGATCCAGTTTCCGACAAAGCTTGAAGAAAGTTCGATCCTTCTCCGCCCCTCGACGCGTTTGGTCATGCTAGTTTTTCCTCGCAATTGCCGAGGCGCTCTGATGTGCCGCACCATTCGCCTCGGTGGCCAAAAAATCTTCGAAATTGCGCGTCTTCTCCCGCAACGAGAGACCGACCTTCGCGCCTTGTTTTTCAATCAGCTGATAGGCGCTCGCGACCCATGGCTGCGTCGGTTCTGGAACCGTATGCAGTGCAGCCTCCGTCCGTTCCGGCGGCAGGCTTACCGCCACCAGCGCGCGGCAGAGATCGAAATGAAATCCCGGATCGCCTTCACCACAAGCCGGAGAGGTCAGTCCAAGCACGAAACAGGCCAGGAGATGGTCGAGTTCCGCAGCGCTGATCCGGCTGGCGTATTGGCGTTGCAGTGCAGCCCAGGCCGCTTCGGCCTTAGGCGCGAAGACCTCGATTTCCGCGAATTGAATGTCCATGGGACAATCCGACATGCTGTATCATCTGGTTGCTCCCCCCGCCCCAAATGACTTCCATCGCGACCATGAGCACATTCGCGGTGCAGGTATTTTGGAATAATCCGGAATCTTTGTAGGAAAATCCGGTATTTGGTCCCTGCGCGACAACTGTGACTGCTCTGCCACACAACCTTCGACTATACTGAAGATCAATCGAGGTATCGCCGCGGACAATCATGCGCGCCGCAACAGTCGTTAACGTTGCAGCTTCACCTGCTTGGGGGTTCTGTTCCGGTATCTGGACATGGTGACTGTCAAGTGGCTCTGGTCCGAGAATCCACTGAGATGAGCGACTTCCGCAATCGACAGGTCGCTCTCGATGAGAAGTTTTTCGGCGAAATCGAGACGCAGCCGCAGCAGGTATTTGTGCGGCGGCTCGCCAAAGGTCTTGGTGAATGCCAGGATGAAATGGCTCGGCGAAAGGCCACAGAGTGCGGCCAACTCGGCCACCGCGATCTTGCTGGAAAAACTTACCTCCAGGAATTCGCGCACCCGCCGGGCGCTGCGGTTCGACAGACCGCCCTTTGGGGCTTGTGGCAACTTTCGCGCTCCTGCGTAGTTCCGAAGCAAATGGACGCCGAACATGGTGACCAACGAATCGACATAGAACTCGTTTGGAGTTTCCCGATCCGTCAGTTCCGCCTTCAGCAACTGCGCGAGTTGCAGCGCTTGGAAGTCGACGGTCCCGAACGGCGGCGGCTGAAGCTCGGCATGGCCGGTGTCGAATTCACGCGTTGCCAGCTCGAAGAGACTCTCGGGGGTGAGCGCCACGATTGCGCTTTCCGTGGTGGATGACCGGGTCACCTTGCCGCCGAGGTCGGCTGGGACGATCATGATCATGCCGACGTCGCCGTCGTATTCGTGGACTTTGTCGCTGCCCAGCGATGCCGCAATCCCTGGTGAGGGTGTAAGCAGAACCGAAGCGAAATGTTCCGCCGCTTTGAATGTGTGTGATCCCGGCCCATGAACGACATGAGCCGCGCCGCCTCGAAACGTGACCAGGTAGCGCCCCGCGCTTTCCGGAATTCCGTCGAAGATGCGACGATCCGCGCGCCGCCGCTCTGTCCCGGCGCTTTCCTGGACGTTGCCTCTATGTTGCATCTTCGTCTCTGCCACTGCTGCGCCGATCAATCCAATCCTGTGCTGTATCGAGGCGCCCAGAATTCACGTTTGCTCCTGGGCGTTCCTTCGAATCTTACAGATGCTGCTTTATATTGCAAAGAAGAATTTGAGCTCAAGCGAAATTTTACCAGGATTTTGACTATAAATTTACAGGTTTGAATTTTTAGCCAAGGCTACCTGACTATTTTCCGATCTTATCTTACCATTTTTAGCCTAGTTATTGTGCATAGTGCGCCGTCACAATCCAGCGTTGTATTCTGAATATAGATCGCGCGGCCATTGACAGAGCTGGTCGACTATCTGTCATCGCCACGGACGATCCAGCAGCAGTTATCGCCCGAACCATGGCTTCTTTCCCTTGTGCTTCTTCATGGCGGTGGCCAAATGGCCTTGATCCGAAAATCCCGCGAGGTAGGCGACTTCGGCGATGGCGACCCTCCGGGAGCGATCCAGGGCTGCGGACAGAGCATATCCCGCTCCCCCGCATGGTTGCTCTTCTGGGATTGGCATTTTCGGGGATTGTGTCGAGGGCGTGCCGATCGACCCGATCGGCGCCTGCGCTGCGTTCCTGAACCTCGCCCGCATTTTTCATTCAGCCTTGCCTCAGCCGCTTTGCCAGCCCATCGAAATTCCGTGCCGTGCAAACAGCCAACCCGGAAATCCGGACGGTAATTTGTATCCCCCATAGTCCTGCCCAAAGGCAGCGTAGCGCATCCCGCGGATAGAAAAAACATTGTAGGTGAAGAAAAAAGTTCGCGCGAGAAAAACATGGCCTGGCTTGGCCGGCGCTACGGAATTATCCGGCTCACGCAGGCCTGCTAAAGATCGCCTCGGCGTTTCTCGTACAGATCCCAGGACAGCTCGACCATGGCCAGAAGAACGTCTTCCTGGCTCCACCCGGCGGCAACCGCCGCCTCGACAATTCCGCGGACGAGCGGCAGCAATTGCCGCTCGCATTCGGCCGACAGGTTGGCCTCGGCGCCGTCGGCAGGCGGACTATCGAAATCAAATCCCACCATCGGCGTTCCCCCGCCATCAATGATCTAATGAAATGTATGTCTCTGCAATCATACTCCCGTCTAATATACATCAATCGGTAACGAAACACAGCAGCGTCGAGATTGACAGGGCATGGCCGCCCCGATTGCAGCGGCTCCATGGTTCGTCTGGACGTCTTTTTTGGCCTCCTGTTGCCGGCATTGCATATCTTGGATGCGAACCCCAGGCATTCGCGTAAAGCTATCGGAATCCTGGCGGGGGTTTGCCGCATGGAGCGGCGAACCTGCCGCTTCATGACATCGATGAAGTCGATCAGGTCACCGGGCCGAGCAGGACCGAGCCATCCGGCACCCCGCCATCGATCGGGATGGCTCTGCGGTTTGCGCCCGCCGCCATCGGCTGGCCGATGTCGGACGTCACGATGACCGGGCTCTTCGACGGCACGCGGTCGTAGAGGTCGATGATGTCCTGATTTATCAGGCGCACGCAGCCTGACGAGACGGATTTGCCGATCGAGTTCCATTCCGGCGAGCCATGCAGGCGGTAGAGCGTGTCGACGTTGTCGTGGAACAGGTAGAGCGCGCGGGCGCCGAGCGGGTTCTTGAGGCCGCCGGGCATGCCGCCGTTCTTGGCGCTGTATTCTTCCAGTTCAGGCTGGCGGGCAACCATCTCATCGGGCGGCGTCCATTTCGGCCATTTCTGCTTCCACTGGACGACGGCGTCTCCCGACCATTCGAAGCCGGCGCGGCCGAGGCCGACGCCGTAACGGATCGCCTGGCCGCCTTCGCGCACCAGATACAGGAAATGGTTGGTCGTATCGACGATGATGGTGCCTGGCCGCTGGCCGGTCGGATCGGGAACGATCTGGCGCAGGAACTGCGGGTCCATCTTCTTGATCGGGATGGCCGGGAGCTCGAACCCGCTGTCGGAAATCGGGCCGTACATCGTCGCATAGTCGCCGAGCGGCGGCTCGTCATAGGTCGGCGGTGGCGGTTCGACCGGCGCCGGCGTCGGTCCGGTGGTGGTGCAGGCGGAGACCGCAATCGAAGCGGCGCCAAGGGCTGCAGCATTCAGAAAGCCGCGACGGCTCAGGCGATAGGGGTCGATTCCGGTCTTCAACATGGTTGCCTTTTTTAAGTCTCGAATCGCAAGAAAGCGTGAATGCCTTCAAGCGGCGCAGTGGTCGGCCTCCCCCAATGCCTGACGCGATAGGCGGTTCCGATTCTGGCCTGAGGGTGGACAAACAAAGGCGAAGCTGTGACCGCCCTGCCACTGTTGCTCGAAGGCAACAGAGTGATCAGCCGCCGGTCAGCAGGCCTTCAAGCGACGGCAGGATCAGCGCCGGCGGGAAATCCCGGTATTCCTCGGGCTGGTTGGCGCGGTTGATCCAGACGGTGCGAAAGCCGAATTTGGTGGCGCCGGCGATGTCCCAGCGGTTGGACGACTGGAACGAGACGGCGCCCGGATAGAGCCGCCAGCCCGTCGCCACCATGTCGTAGGTCGACGGGTCGGTCTTGAAGCGCCTGACGGCGTCGACCGAAAAGATATCGTCCAGCACCTGGTCGAGGGCGGCCGACTTGACCGCCGCTTCCAGCATCTCGGGCGAGCCGTTGGACAGGATCGCGAGCTTGGCGCCGGATGCTTTCAGCGCCTTGAGCACGGCCGGCACTTCCGGATAGCAGTCGAGCCGCCAATAGGCTTCGAGCAGCTTGGCCTTCAGTCCCTTGTCGGCGGAGGGAACCTTGAGCAGGGCGAAATCGAGCGCCTGTTCGGTGAGCTGCCAGAAATCGGCATAGCCGCCCATCAGCGTGCGCACCCAGGAATATTCCAGCTGCTTGGCGCGCCAGATTTCCGAAAGCAGCGGGCCGTCGGGGCCGATCTCGCCGTCGTGACGGCGCACGGCGGCGTGCACGTCGAACAACGTGCCATAGGCGTCGAAAACGTAAGCCGCGTAATGCATGGCGACAGTTTTGAGGGCAGGCGGCGCAAGGTGCAAGCATCGATTGTAGTCTTGATCGCTTTCTTGGGGCGCTCTGGCCTCAACAAAAACCGCTCCATGCCGGTTGACGGCGCCGGTCAAAGCATCTTCCAATGCTTGGCACAGGCAGCTTTGAAGCGGAACCGAACAATGACACTGGCGACTGCGGCGCTATCGGCGACATGGACCTTCGTCGACGGCGACTGGTACGAAGGCAACGTCGCCATTCTGGGTCCGCGCAGCCACGCCATGTGGCTCGGCACCAGCGTCTTCGACGGCGCCCGCTGGTTCGAAGGCGTCGCCCCCGATCTCGAGCTGCATGCCGCTAGGGTGAACGCATCGGCGACCGCGCTCGGCCTCGCGCCGTCGATGAGCGCCGATGAGATTGTTGGACTGACCTGGGACGGGCTGAAGAAGTTCGACGGCAAGACAGCGGTCTACATCAGGCCGATGTACTGGGCCGAGCATGGCGGCTACATGGGCGTGCCGGCCGATCCGGCCTCGACCCGTTTCTGCCTCTGCCTTTACGAATCGCCGATGATCTCGCCGACCGGCTTTTCGATCACCGTGTCGCCGTTCCGGCGGCCGACCATCGAGACCATGCCGACCAATGCCAAGGCCGGCTGCCTCTATCCCAACAATGGCCGCGCCATTCTCGAAGCCAAGGGACGCGGCTTCGACAATGCGCTGGTGCTGGACATGCTGGGCAATGTCGCCGAGACCGGAACCTCGAACATCTTCCTGGTCAAGGACAGCCACGTGTTGACGCCGGCGCCCAACGGCACCTTCCTGTCCGGCATCACCCGCTCGCGCACCATGACGCTGCTTGGCGATTACGGCTTCAAGACCACGGAGAAGATGCTGTCGGTGCGCGACTTTCTCGAAGCCGACGAGATATTTTCGACCGGAAATCATTCCAAGGTCGTGCCGATCACCCGCATCGAGGACCGCGATCTGCAGCCCGGGCCGGTGGCCAAGAAAGCGCGCGACCTTTATTGGGAATGGGCGCATTCGACTTCCGCCGGTTGAGCCGCTAAAAGGCAATTGGCGCTTCATTCCGGAGTTGTTCCAGATCAATGCAGCCCTATCTTAATCCGGTATCCGCACCGGATTTTTCCATGAGGAGTATGACCGATGGCTTTTGAATTGCCCGCCTTGCCCTACGACTACGAGGCCTTGCAGCCTTACATGTCGAAGGAGACGCTGGAGTATCACCACGACAAGCACCACAAGGCTTATGTCGACAACGGCAACAAGCTGGCCGCCGAAGCGGGCCTTGGCGATCTGTCGGTCGAAGAGGTGGTCAAGCAGTCGTTCGGCAAGAATGCCGGCCTCTTCAACAACGCAGCCCAGCACTACAACCACATCCATTTCTGGAAGTGGATGAAGAAGGGCGGCGGCGGCAACCAGCTTCCGGGCGCCCTGCAGAAGGCTTTCGACGCCGACCTCGGCGGCTACGACAAGTTCAAGGCCGACTTCATCGCCGCCGGCACCACGCAGTTCGGTTCGGGCTGGGCCTGGGTCTCGGTCAAGGACGGCAAGCTGGCGATCTCCAAGACGCCGAACGGCGAGAACCCGCTCGTCCATGGCGCATCGCCGATCCTCGGCGTCGATGTCTGGGAACATTCCTATTACATCGACTACCGCAACGCGCGGCCGAAATATCTCGAGGCCTTCGTCGACAGCCTCATCAACTGGGACCATGTCCTTGAAATGTACGAAGAGGCGAAAGCCTGATCGACCCAGAGAAGCCCCGGTACTCCGGGGCTTTTCTTTCTCAGCTGAAGCAGCAGGCACACAAAATTCGGCAGAATCCGGCCGGCGGACAGGGAATAATCCCGGCCCGCCCTCCGTTAACGTTAGGTCGCGACCCCTCATCATCCTGGAGCCAATTGAATGAGAAAGCTTGTTATCGCCATCTCTATGCTCAGCCTCGCCGCCTCGGCGGCTTTTGCCGACCCGATCCTCGACCGACAGGGACTGATGAAGGAACGCGGCAAGATTGTCGGCGGCCTGTCGAAAATCGCCAAGGGCGAGGCAGACTTCGATGCCGCCGCCGTGCTGACGGCGCTGCAGGCGCTGCAAGTCAATGCCGAGAAGTTCGATGTCGACGCGCTGTTCCCGGCCGGCAGCGACAGCGGTGATACCACCGCCTCGCCCAAAATCTGGGAAGACATGGCGGGCTTCAAATCGACCGAGGACAAGTACGTCGCCGACGTCAAGGCCGCAGTCGCCGCCGCACCCGCCGATGTCGATGCGCTGAAGGCGCAGATCGATACGCTCGGCAGTGATTGCGGCACCTGCCACAAGACCTATCGGGTGAAGAAGAGCTGATCCCGGGCAATGCCCTTGTGGAAAAAATTTGTCGGCGCCGCCCTTGTCCTGGGCGTCGTCGGTGCCGGCGCCGGCTGGTTCCTGTCGGCGCCGGTCAAGCTCGACACTGGCACCCTGGCGCAGCTCGGCCCCGGCGACGCCGCCAGGGGGAAGCGCATTTTCAATGCCGGCGGCTGCACCTCCTGTCACGCCAAGCCGGGCTCGCAAGGCGACGGCCGTTTGCAACTGGTCGGCGGCCTCGAGCTCAAGACGCCGTTCGGCACCTTCGTGCCGCCCAACATCTCGCAGGATCCCAAGGACGGCATCGGCGCCTGGACGGTCGAGGACCTTGCCAACGCCATGCTGAAGGGCGTGTCGCCGTCGGGCGAGCATTTCTATCCGGCCTTCCCCTACACATCCTACGCCCGCATGAAGCCGGCTGATATTGCCGATCTCTATGCGTTCCTGAAGACGCTGCCGGCGGTCGCCGGCAAGGCGCCGGACAATTCCCTGAGTTTCCCCTTCAACATCCGCCGCGGCCTCGGCCTGTGGAAGCGGCTCTATCTCAGCAAAGAGCCGGTGATTGCCTTTGCCGATGGCACGCCTGATCCGGTACTCGCCGGCCGCTATCTGGTCGAGGGGCCTGGCCATTGCGGCGAATGCCACACGCCGCGCGACATCACCGGCGGCACCAGGAAGAGCCAGTGGCTGGCTGGCGCGGCGGCCGCCGAAGGCAGCGGCATCGTGCCGAACATCACATCGGGCGAAGGCGGGCTCGGTGACTGGTCGGAAGCCGACATCGCCAACTATCTGGAAACCGGTTTTACCCCTGATTTCGATTCGGTCGGCGGCGCCATGGTCGACGTGCAGCACAACATGGCCGAACTGCCGCCGGCAGATCGCGCGGCAATAGCCGCCTATCTCAAGGCGGTGCCGCCGCATCCCAACGGCTACCCGGTGCGCAGCAAGCCGGCCAAGTGATCCCGGCTACAGGTGGCGATCTACAGGTGGCGATCACCGAGGAAGTCGAAGCCCGTCTCGAAGAAATGACTGTAATTGCAGGTCAGTTCCTCGCCGGGTGCGATGTCGCGCAAGGCATAGGTTTCCTCGGGCGAGGAGACATCGCAATTCGGTTCGTCGTCATGGTTCATGTAGCGTGCGTCGTCGGCTTCGAAGACGATGTAGTTCGGATCCCGGCGGTCTGGATAGGAATAACGGTCGAGATAGTTCTTCACCGGGCCGCTCTCGCCTTCATAGGTCTCGACGTCGATGATCCGGTCGAATCTGGGGTCGAGCTTCCAGACCAGCGTGCCCTTGGCAATGTGGTTCCTGGCGAAAACCCCGATGCCCTGGATCGGTGATTTCTCGAGATAGGTGTCGACGAGCAACATAGTGGCCCCTTTGCGTATGTCATGGTCTGGAAGGTGGCGCGCATTGGGTAGCGCGCAGCCATTGCAAATGCGAGTGAAAATGAGCAGCCTGGAATTCAAAAAGTGACGACCGGCGCGCCTCGACGGGCGCGCCTTTCGCATCGACATCAGCGCTGCTGCAAGGCCAGACGGACGCCTAACGCGCAGTAGATGCCGCCAACCACCTTGCCTTGCAATTTCACCACCGACGGATTGCGGCGCAGGAACGTGCCGAGCCGGCCCGCACTCACGGCAAAGACGACTGTGCTGAAAAGGCCGAGCAGAACAAAGATTATGCCCAGCGTCATCAGCTGGAGCATCACCGATCCGTTTTCAGGCCGCACGAACTGGGGCAGGAAGGCAAGGAAGAAAAGCGCCGTCTTTGGATTAAGCACTTCGGTCAGGACAGCTTGACGAAACGCCTTGCTGGCGGAGATCGCGAGTGCACCGGCAGTAGGATCGGCCGGTATTTTCTCGATGATTGCGCGAATGCCGAGGTAAACGAGATACGCCGCGCCGATGTATTTTACGACGCTGAACAGCGTTGCCGAAGTGGCGATGATCGCCGAAATGCCGACCATCGCCATGATGGTATGGAACACATCGCCAGCCGCGACGCCCGCGCCCGTCGCGACGCCAACCCTGGTTCCGGAACTCGTCGCTCGCGCGACCGTCAAAAGCGTGGCTGGGCCTGGAATAAACACAAAGCCAAGCACAACCGCTATGTAAGCCGTCAAGGTGGATAGATCGATCATTGCGACGCCTCCGTTGCATTCTCAGCCTTGCCCGTAACCTCGGGTTCGGGCTTGGCCGTAACCTTGAGCGCGAAGGAGTAGGTATAGGCGATCTCCTCCAGCCTTGAAAAGCGGCCGGAGGCGCCGGCATGGCCGGAATCCATGTTGATCTTGAACAGCACCGGATTGTCGCCGCTCTTGCGCTCGCGCAGCCGCGCCACCCATTTGGCCGGCTCCCAATAGGTGACGCGCGGATCGGTGAGGCCGGCCAGCGCCAGGATCGGCGGATAGTCGTGATCGGCGACATTGTCATAGGGTGAGTAGGCGGCGATCGTTTGGTAATCTTCCGCCGACGCGATCGGGTTGCCCCATTCCGGCCACTCCGGCGGCGTCAGCGGCAAACTTGCGTCGAGCATGGTGGTCAGCACGTCGACGAAGGGAACCTCGGCAACGATGGCGCCGAAATTTTGCGGCGCCATGTTGGCGATCGCACCCATCAACATGCCGCCGGCCGAGCCGCCTTGCGCGACGATGCGGTCGTGTTGGGTGTAACGCTCGGCGACGAGATGCTGCGCGACGGCGATGAAATCGGTGAACGTGTTCATCTTGTGCGCCCGCTTGCCGTCGTCATACCAGCCATAGCCCTTGTCCTTGCCGCCGCGGACATGGGCGATGGCAAAGACAAAGCCACGGTCGACCAGCGAGAACCAGTTGGTGTTGAACGCCGCCGGAATGGCAATGCCGTAAGAGCCGTAGCCGTAAAGCAGGCACGGTGCGGAGCCATCGAGCGGCGTGTCGCGGTGGTGCAGCAGCGAGACCGGCACCAGTTCGCCATCGGCGGCCGGCGCCATCAGCCGGCGCGTGACATAATGATCCGGATTGTGACCGGACGGCACTTCCTGGGTCTTCAGCAGCACACGCTCGCGGCTGCGCATATTGTAGTCGAAGACCTGCGCCGGGGTCGTCATCGACGAATAGGTGAAGCGCATGATCTCGGTGTCGTATTCATAGGACCCCGACAGGCCGAGCGAGAACGCCTCTTCGTCGAACGAGATCAGATGCTCCTCGCCGCTGCGGCGATCGCGAACGACGATGCGCGGCAGCCCTTCCTTGCGCTCGAGCCTGACCATATGATCCCTGAAGCCGACCACCGACAGGATCAGCCGGCCTGGCTCGTGCGCCACCAGCTCTTCCCAATTGGCGCGAACCGGGTCATTAGCCGGCGCCGTCATGATCTTGAAGTCCTTGGCGCCGTCGGCATTGGTGAGGATAAAGAAGATGTCGCCGCCTTCTTCCAGATCATATTGCAGGCCAGTCTCGCGCTTTGCCACCAGCTTTGGCTCGGCGAAAGGCTCATCGGCGCGCATCAGGTGATATTCCGAGGTTTCGTGATCGTTGATCCCGATCATGATCCATTCGTTGGAGCGCGTGCCGCCGACATCCATGAAGAAGCCGGGATCGGTTTCCTCATAAATCAGCCGGTCATTAAGGGGGCTGCCGCCGAGCGCGTGGAACAGCACCTTGGACGGGCGATGATTGTCGTCGAGCCTTGTGTAGAAGAAGCCGTCATCGGCGGCATTCCAGACGCCGCCACCACTGGTGGCCTCGATCTGGTCGCTCAGTTCCTTGCCGCTGGTGAGATCGCGCACGCGAAGTGTGAAGAATTCAGAGCCCTTGTCGTCGAACGCCCACAACAGCTTGCGGTGATCGGCCGAATGGTCGACGCCGCCGAGGCGGAAATAGGGCTTGCCCTCGGCTTCCGCGTCGCCATCGAGCAGGATCTGCTCATCGCCGCCATCGCGCGGCATGCGGAAATAGCGGGGCTGTTCGCCGCCAAGCTTGAAGGATGAGCCGTAAGCATAGGGGCCATCCTTCATCGGCACCGTCGAATCATCTTCCTTGATGCGCCCCTTCATCTCGCCGAACAGCTGCTTCCGAAGCTCTAGCGTATCGGCCATAAGCACTGCTTGATAGGCGTTTTCGGCTTCGAGATGGGCGCGGATGCGGCCCTCAAGCAGGGAAGGGTCCCTGAACATCGCCTGCCAGTTCTCGGCCCTCAGCCAGGCATAGTCATCTGTGCGGGTAATGCCGTGATGCGTGTCGAAGACGGGGTGTTTCTCGGGGCTCGGCGGGCTGGCGGTCGGAAAAGCTGAGGTCTTGGTCATTGCGTCTCACTGAAGAAATTACTTGAATGGCAAATGAACACGCCGATCAGCGCGGGTTCAAGGGCCGGGATGTATTGGTTGCGGCGGGCTCGGGAGATGAGCCAAAAGGAGAGGATGATGAATTTCCATATCAACACCGCTGCGGCTCTCGCCGTCGTCGCTTCGACCGTTCTGGCTTTCACCGGCCAGTCTCATGCAACCGCGTTCGCCGCTTGGCAAGTGGCTGGCGTGCCGTTCGGCGACACGCTCAACGTTCGCAAATATCCGTCCGGCACCTCGCGGAAGCAGGCCGCCTATCCTAACGGGACGATCCTGCAGATGACCGGCAAGTGCACCGGCGGCTTGAATCTTCTGGAGATCGCCGGCCAGCCGCACTGGAAACAGAAACAGGCAATTCGCTATCAATGGTGTCAAGTTTGGCACGACCCGGCGCAAAATGGTGGTTTTGTTAGTGGCTGGGTCTATGGAAAATACCTCACGCCGTATTGAATCCGGTCAGACCGAAGATCTTCTTCGGCGTGTTTCGCCAACGCTTTGCAACTTACAGTTTGGTACGAATCCGACAATCAGCCGCCCAAACCTCGAAGCATAGACCAAGCATCGCTGCCCACTTTATGAGTCCTTGCTGATTTAGCGGTGGTGTGACCTTACGTCATGCTAGTCCTGGTCCGACCAGAAAATATCGCGAAGTTACAGAGTGCACGAAAGATTGAAGCTGAAGAGCGACTATTCGATGAATATCGTTGAATATAGCGCAAGATGCGAATTGACTTACTTTGTCTGTGGGCTCATTAAGATGCCCGGACGCGAATCCATGAAGCTCTTCCCGCGTGAAATTCGCGCCATGCCCGATCTTCCAAAAAGGGCGCAAACAGAAACATCCTTCGTTGGGGCCTAAACCATGGATATCGTCGAAACACCTTCCAGAAATAGCGATGCGCTGATCGAGCTGACCGCCGATGTGGTGGCAGCCTATGTCAGCAACAATCCCGTGCCGGTCGGCGAATTGCCGAACCTTATCGCTGATGTCCATGCCGCTCTCGGGCGCGTGGGCGGAGCAAGCGAACAGCCTCCGGCCGACAAGCAGAAGCCTGCGGTAAACCCGAAGCGCTCTGTTCATGACGATTACATCGTCTGCCTTGAAGATGGCAAGAAGTTCAAGTCGCTGAAGCGCCACCTGATGACCCATTACGGTCTGACGCCCGATGAATACCGCGAGAAGTGGAATCTCGACGCCAGCTATCCGATGGTTGCCCCCAACTATGCCGCTGCCCGTTCGCAGCTGGCCAAGAAGATGGGCCTCGGCCGCAAACGCAAGGGGCGGTAACACCGGCTCCAATGGACAAGATCAACGGCGCCCCTTACGGCGCCGTTTTGTTTCTAGAACAATTCCAGGAAAACTGCCGAGCGCTTTCTCTTGGGAATTGCGTCGAAAGAAGAGAAGATAGAGCAATCAAGCAGTCTGCTTGAGAGCCATCTCGGCGTCGCGCTTGATGCGCTTGACCATTGAGCGCAGGCCATTGGCCCGCTGCGGCGACAGATGTTCGTCGAGGCCAAGCGACCTCAGCGTCGCCTCGGCGTCCGTTTCAAGGATCTGGCTGGCAGTCCGTCCCGAAAACAGCGCCAGCATGATGGCGACCAGACCGCGTACGATATGAGCGTCTGAATCGCCTGTGAAGGTGATGACCGGATCGGCGCCCGGCGCTCGGCTCGTGGTCAGCCAGACCTGGCTGACGCAGCCCGGCACCTTGTTGGCGGCGTTGCGTTCGGCGTCGGGAAATGGCGGCAGCGCTTCGCCGAGCTCGATCACATAGCGATAGCGGTCTTCCCACTCGTCGAGCAGGGAGAAGTCGTCGCGGATCGTCTGGATCGTCGTGGCCATTGCTCGGGATATAGTCATCCGCGGCTGCGGCGTCACGGAAAAAGAAGAAAAGCACCGCAGGCATCGAGAGGTCCGACCGGCCTGCGGTGTCGCTGTAGATACCAGCTGAAACGGTGTTTAGTTCTTCGCCACCAGCTTGGCAGGTATGTTGACTGTCGCCGGCAGCACGATGTCCTCGGCGACGCTGCCGGTGGCCAGCGATGTATCGGGCGAGGTCTCGGCGCTCTTGTCGTCCAGCATGGCGGCGGCGATCTTGGCGGTTTCCTTGGCCCGGGCGCTGATCGTATGCATCGCCGACTTGCCGGTTTCGCAGACGTCCGGCTTACGCTCGCAAATGCCGGCGATGTCGCCGACCGCTTCGCGCGCCGCAAAAAGCGCCTGGAACGGCCCGACGCTCTCGCGGCCATCCTCGTCGGGGCCGACGGTCAGCGGCAGCGCCAGCAACACCAGCGAAAACCAGAACGCCATTCTTATCAAAAAGCCCATCGATCTGCCCTCTCGTCCAATGACCGGATCATGCGTCCATGCGCAATGACCTCTTTATATCAGCGACAATGGCACATGAGGCGCAAAGGACGGCTTTCTTGCTCAGTGAAAATTTTCCTCAAATTTTAGGCAAATTCGAAGCGAGGCGTTTTGCAGTGCATTAGCCTCAAATGCCGCCAATTTTCTTAACCTTGCAGTAACCATCTAAGCGATTGTTGCGCATGGATATCTTCAGAAGAGCAGGCATGCCGGCTCAGGGTTTCGCAGCCACGGGCACGCCCTTTGCACATAACGCTCCGTTTACTATGGCTACAAATGGCGGTGCATTCCGGTGCCGGCGCTCCAATTTTTGCCGCAGCGCGCTCGTTGTTCCGGTCAGCCTTATTCATTCCTTAAACGCTGGATGCGAGTTTCAAACAAGCAAAAGCGACCTGCAACGCAGGGGCAGTCACGACCGGGTGCGAGTGCGTTGAGTTTGACAACTGCCAGATATATTGAACTGCCTGGCGCGCTGGCGGCCGGTTGCGAACGCATGGTCCATCCGGCCATCATCGGCCAGGGCGATCGCCTGCGCCAGCGCCGGTTCATCGGCATCATGCTTGCCGCTCCGTTCTTCGCCGCCGGTGCGGCGGTGACACTGGTCACCTCGGGCATGGGCGCCGCCGTCACCGTCGCAACCATTTTCGCCGCCTTCGGTCTTTGCTGGTTCGCCGCCTTGCTGGTGGCGGCGTCGGGCAAGATGACGCTGGCAGCCCAGGTTGCCCTTGCCGCCGGCGGTCTTGCGCTTGCCGGCGCCGTCGCGGCAGCAGGCGGCCTGGCGTCGCCGGTTGCGCTGCTGGCCCTGGCACTGCCATTCGAGGCCTGGTGGATCGGCGGTTCAAAGCGCGCGGCACTTTGGGGCGGCCTCTCGGCCTTGGCCGCAATGCTGCTGCAGCCCTTTGTCGCCTCTGTCGTCCCGCTCGGCGGGGCGCAAGTCGCGGCGTGGCACTGGCTGCTGCCGCTCGCCTGGGGCCTGACGCTGGTTCCCCGGCTCGCAGCCCTAGGCGATGCCGCACGCGCGCAGCCCGCGCTGCTTCCAAACGACCGCCTTGAAGACATGATCGACGCCGTTGTCCTGCATGTCGCCCGGCATGGCGAGGTCCTGGATGCCTCAGCCAAGGCGCGCACCATCCTGAAGCTGCCGCCGGAACTGCTTTTCGGCGCCGGGCTGTTCGACCGCATCCACCTGTCCGATCGCGTCGCTTATCTCAGCGCGCTTGCCGACATGCGCGATGGCGCCCTGGCGCGCCGGCTCGATCTTCGGGTAAGGCTGCCGCAGGACGGCAGCGCCTCGACGGCCGACAATTACCGGCCATTTCAGCTCGAACTGATGCGTGCCGAAGAGCAGCAGGAGACCTTCACTCTGCTGCTGCGCGAGAACGACGAGACTGCCGAATTGCGCGACGAGCTTGCTGCCGCCAATGAGGCCGCAGCGTCGGCCGAGGTGGCAAAGGGCCGCTTCCTGGCGGTCGTCAGCCATGAGCTTCGGACGCCGCTCAACGCCATCATCGGTTTTTCCGACATGCTGCTGCATGAGATGTTCGGCGGCTTCAAGGACCCGCGCCAGAAGGAGTATGTCGGCCTGGTGAAGGAGTCGGGCCAGCATCTGCTTGCCGTCGTCACCTCCATCCTTGATGTCTCGAGGATCGAGGCCGGCGCCTACGCGACCGAGCCCGAACCGTTCCGATTCATCGAAGCGGTCGAGATGTGCCAGTCGATGATGCAGCTGCAGGCGAATGCCAAGAACATCGGTCTCCAGGCGCAGATTGCGCCGGACGCCGGGGAGATCAATGCCGACCGTCGTGCCGTGCAGCAGATCCTGATCAACCTCGTCTCCAATGCGGTCAAGTTCACGCCCGATGGCGGCAATGTCGTCGTCGGCGCCAAGCGGATCGGCTCGCGGCTGCATTTCTGGGTCAGGGACACCGGCATCGGCATCGCCGAGGAAGATTTTGTCAATCTCGGCAAGCCGTTCATGCAGATCCAGAACGACTATACGCGCCGCTTCGAGGGCACCGGGCTCGGCCTGTCGCTGGTCAAGGGCCTGGTGGCGCTGCACGACGGCACGATGTCGATCGAAAGCATGCCGGGCGAGGGGACGACGGTCACGATCAGCCTGCCGGTGAACGGGCCGAAGAGGAGCGCGACCGAGAGGAACGGCGTGCTGCCGATGCCCGCGACCAGGACGAAAGGCGACGCGAAAGGGGACAGGAATGGCTCGCTCCGCAAAACAGCCTAAGGCGGTCAAGCGCCGCAGCGGCGCGTTCGAGGCCGGCGCGATTGCGCTGGGCGGCGCGATCTCGCGCAATCCGGTCCTGGTCGGCGGCTCGACCGCCTTCCTGGTGACGCTGTTCTACGTTTCCGCCAACGCGCTGTGGTACCAGCCGTTTCCGCATGCCGGCGCCTTCTTCGCCACCCGCAGCATCGAGGG
The DNA here is from genome assembly GCF_040323095.1 of Mesorhizobium sp. M0058. Lineage (NCBI taxonomy): Bacteria > Pseudomonadati > Pseudomonadota > Alphaproteobacteria > Hyphomicrobiales > Phyllobacteriaceae > Mesorhizobium > Mesorhizobium sp. M0058. Next base: position 284,709 of record NZ_JAMYUQ010000004.1, on the reverse strand, counting down.
TTTTCCGCACCCCGGCGCGGACGAACCCGAAACCACCATCAACATCCTGCGGCCCGGCCCGGCTCCGGTCAAAAGCGATCCGACCGTCGAGCAGGTCCAGGGCATCCTGAAGGATCTCGATTTCTACACGGGAACGGTCGACGGCATTTCCGGGCCGAATACCCAAAAGGCGATCCAGGCATACCAGCAGAAAGTTGGCATGCCGGCCTCCGGTGAGATCGACGCCGTCCTGCTCGACCAGCTCGGCGCCAAGCAGACAACGGCTGGCATCCCGCATCCTGTGCCGAGGCCCGTGGATATGGCCGCCGCTCGAGTTGCCGCGCCCGAGGCCGCGCCTGCGCCCATCCCGGTTTCCGCGCCGGTATCCGCCCAGGCGCCCGATGCCCGCATCGTCAAGATCCAGGCCGGCCTGAAGGCATTCGGCAATGACGACATGCAGCTCGACGGCGTCGTCGGCGCCCGCACCAAGGCGGCGATCAAGGAATTCCAGTCGCTGTTCGGCCTGCCGGAAACGGGCGAGCCCGACGAGGTCGTCTACGTCAAGATGCGCGACATCGGCCTGACCAATTGAGTGGTCAAGACGACCGCTCGCGGATAGACGAAAATCCGGCTAAGACGCCGCGCATGTCCTCCGGAGCCTCGTCATGCGCGTAACCACCGAGTTTTGGGTGTCGGCCCTGCTGCGCCGTGTTTTCGGCGCCGGCGGCTTTGCGGCCGTCGTCAAGCGCGGCGCGACCGAGGCCGGCGCTGTCTTCGTGCTCTCCCGCGGCAGGCTGGGCGACGTCTCCCTGTTCGGCCCGGCGCCGCAGACGAGCTACGATTCGGACAAACCGGATGATCGCTTTTTCACGCTGCTAGGCGCCGGCGACGATGCCGCCGCGCTTGACGCCAGGCTTGAGCGGGAGAAAAAATTCGATCCCGACATCTGGGTGGTCGAGATCGAGGCCGGAACGGTTTCCGTCGAGGAGCTTCTCTCCGTCAAGACGCCTTGAGGCTGGCCCCTAAGCTGGCTTTGTCGACGTCCGGCGCTTGGTCGCCATTCGCGGCGACAGGGGTGTTGCCGCGCACCGCTCGCGACAATGTTTCGGCCTTCCAGCCGCGCACCTTGTCGAGCGCCGCCTCGTGGTGCAGCAGCCAGTAGCGGTCGAGGAAGATGCGGATCGCCTGCGGGTGCGGAAACTCCCGGGGGTAAACCGCGACCACGATCAGGAATGCCCTGTCCTCACTGAGGTCGAGCGCCCGCAGCGCGGCGAGCAGCGAGACATAGCTCGAATGCTCGGTCAGCGACCGCGCCGTCGAGAAGTCGATATCGAGCGCGTCGGCAAGCGCGGTCTGGAAGAAGGCGGCGTTGCCGGTCAGCGCCGTCTCGCGCAGTTTGCTGTAAGTTGCTGAGCCGACGAAGGGAGTGACCGATGTCGCCTCGCCCTCGGCGAGCATCATCGAGCGCAGGCGGCGCCTGGCGGTTTCGGCGGCGCTGCCGGGCAGTTTTGGTGCGCTGGGAGCGGCGGCAGCGGCTTCGGCGCCGTCGCCCGCCACGTCGGCGATCGGCTCGGGCTGCCGCACGCGCACCAGAGTCGGCTTTTCCAGCGCCTTGATCAACTGCGCGATGGTCGGGTTCAAATCCTTGCGGCGGGCAATGGCGCGCGCATGCGGCAGGCCGTGGCGGCCGATCAACGCGATCAGGTCGATGTCGCCCAGCGCCCGCGAACGGACCAGCAAGGGCGCGCAGACATCGACCGGCTCCTCGCAAAGCCGCCGCACCAGGGCGGCCGGCGCATATTCGCATTCGGACAGGGCGGCGGCGACATAGCGGCGCGATTCGACCGGCACGCTGTCGAACAGCGGCAGCGTCAGATCCTCGAGCTGGGCGATCTCGCGGCGCGACGGGCGGGTCAGCGAGCAGAACGCCGACACCGCGGCGCGAAACAGCCTTTCGGCTTTTCCCGATTCCGTCCGTATGGCGATTTGCCTGAAATCCGAAGCTGACACGGAAGATACGCCCGACACTCGACACAACCCGGACCATGCTCAACCGCAACTGTGTCGGTTTCGCGTGAGGCCTGGAACAAACATCAAATTAGCCGCGATCCGTTAGCGCTCCGTTAACCCTCTGCCGGCCTTAATCACATTTGGAGGCGTTGCGTTGTGCTCCGGGGCAACCGAGAGGAATACGCGAACCATGGGCATGGTACTGTCTTTCGTGCCGCGATCGGCACCAGTCAATCGAGCAGTTCAGGACACCGGTACGCCGGCGGCGGTGATCATTTTTCCCGGCGTCCGCTACGAGCATCCGCCATTGGCGGGCCAGGCGCGACCGGCGGACAAGCCGGGCACACCACGGACGCCTGTTCCGCACCACTGAGTTTGCTGGTCGTCGGGCTGAGGTCAGTAGTCCTGCAGTTCGCAGGAGCTCTGGTCCAGGAACTGCGACACAACCGGCTTCCAGCTGTCGTCAGGCACGAAGGCGCGGATGACGAAGATGCCTTCCTCGATCGGCGCCTCGACGAAGATCGCCCCTTGCAGGTCTTCGGGAAGCTCCCTGCGCACGTCGATCATCTGTGCCGGCGTCAGCACCACGGTGTCCAGCTTGTTGCCGGTCGCCGTGCGGTCGTTGAATGAATAGAAATTGTGGCCGTTGCGGTCATAGACCGACACCGACCAGAACGGCACGCTGCCCGGCGCCTTGATCCGCACCATGCCTTCGGCAAGGTCGAAGCGGCAGGCGGCGGCGTAAAACAGCGGATCCACCGACTTCACCACCGGCGCGCCGCCCGCCTCGGCATCCAGCCTGGTCATCTTGTAGAGGTCGGACGCCATCGCCAGCCGTGACCAGGCATCGCGCTCGGTAAATTCCGGCACCAGCAAAAGCACCACGATGTGGACGATGCCGGCGCCGAGCAGGCCGAGCAGGATGGCGTGCAGCAACCTACGCATTGCAGCCAGCCTTGACGATCCGGGGCAGCGACACGTCGGAAAGGCCGGTGCTTGAGGCAATCGGCGTGTCGTAGAAGGTGAGCACGAAATACATCCGGCCAAAACCTTCGGTCAGAAGCCAGTTGCCGGGGGCCGGACGGTTGCCGACGGCGATGATCACCGAATTGTCGGGCTGACGCAGCACCTGGTAGGATTGCAGCGCCGCCAGCCTCGGCTTGCCGGTGTCGACCACGCCGAGCGATTGATCCGCGGCATAGAGCGTCCAGAACCGGGCTGTGGGGAAACTGCCCTCGATCCTGTAGTCGCATTGCCGCTGAAGCTCATTGCCGGCCGCATCGCGCTCGGCGATGAAGGACAAGCCCTCGGCCTTGCCGAGCGCCAGCACGCCTTCACGCGCCACGCGCGCCTTCGAATAGGGGTCGGCATCTTGCGTGCCGATCTCGGGAAAGGCGGTCCATTCGCCGATGCTGATCGCGCCGACGCCGCTCTGCGCCTGCAGCGCATACCAGACGCTGCCGCCGCCGAGGCCGATGGCTATGGCAAGCGAAAGCAGCGTGAAAAAGGCGGTCTTGAGCATGAAGAACCGGGACGAGTGAATTATCGTTGGGGGATATAGCGGGGCAGGCCGCAGAGCAAGCAGCGCTGTGGAATCAAAGCGCCGACAGGGTCTCCGGTGTCTGCGGCGAGCCGAGCACGGGCGCGGCCTGGAACACCTTGGTCATCTCGCGCAGCGTCTGTGTCGTGCGGCTGGACAGCACCGCCGGGCGCTCGGCCGCGGCATCCGCTGCTGCCTGATCGGCATTTTTCTTCTCCGCTTCCTCGGCCTTGGCCGCGATCTCTTCGTCGACGAAGGGTTTGTCTAGGCCGGGGATCGGCTTCAGGTCGATATTCTGGTGCGCGTAGACCATCAGCCGCTGCCACACCATCGCCGGCAGCGTGCCGCCGGTCATGTTGCGGGTCGGGGTGAAGTCGTCATTGCCGAGCCAGACGGCAGCCGTGTAGTTGCCGGTGAAGCCGACGAACCAGGCGTCGCGGTAGGATTGCGTCGTCCCCGTCTTGCCAGCGACGACGATGTTGGGCAGCTGCGCGCGCCGCGCGGTGCCGATCGCCGGCACCGCAGCCAGCATGGTGTTCATGTATTTCAAAGCCTGTTCCGACAGAACCCGATGCGGCGCCGGCGCATCCTTGGCAAAGTCGTAGACGACATCGCCGGTGCGGGTGACGAGCTGGGTGATGCCGTGCCGCGAGCCGGCGAAGCCGTTCTGCGCGAACACGCTGTAGCCCGTCGCCTGGTCCATGACCGTCATGCCCGATGTGCCGAGCACCATGGTCTTGTGCGACTCCAGCGGCGATTCCACGCCGAATGATTCGGCCATCGCCTTGATCGGGCCGATGCCGAGATAGTCCTTGGCCAGCCGTACCGGCACGGTGTTGATCGATTTGGCGATCGCCGTGATCAGCGTCACATTGCCGGCCGAGCCGCCATTGTAATTGTGCGGTGACCAGCCGCCCCAGCTGATCGGCCCGCCTGAGACGACGGAGTCCGGGGTGAACCCGTGCTCCATGGCGGTGGCGTAGACGTAAGGTTTGAACGAGGAGCCGGTCTGGCGCAGCGCCTTGGTGGCGCGGTTGAACTGGCTTGCGCCATAGTCGCGGCCGCCGACAATGGCGCGTACCGCGCCATTGGTCTCGATCACTACAACGGCGCCCTCGGTGACGTTGTATTCCTTGCCGAACTGGCGGAGATGGAATTCGACGGATTCCTCCGCCGCTTTCTGGATGTTGGCGTCGAAAGTGGTGTGGGCGACCAGCGAATGCTGGCCGGGCTTGGCGATTTTCTTGACCTCATCGAAGGCCCAGTCGAGGTAATAATCCGGGCTCTTCTGCTCGCCGCGGTCGACGATCTCGGCTGGATGCAGCCTTGCCTGCAGCACCTGGCCTTCGGTCATGAAACCGGAATCGACGAGGTTCGACAGCACCACATTGGCGCGAGCACGGGCGGCGGGCAGGTTGATGTGCGGGGCGTATTTGGTCGGCGCCTTGAACAGGCCGGCCAGCATCGCCGCCTCGGCGAGGTTCAGATCCTTGACGCTCTTGCCGAAATAGAAATCCGCCGCCGCCTCGATGCCGAACGTGCCGCCGCCCATATAGGCGCGGTCGAGATAAAGCTGCAGGATCTCCTTCTTCGACAGATTGGCCTCCAGCCACAGCGACAGGAAGGCTTCCTTGATCTTGCGTTGGAAGGTCCGCTCATTCGACAGGAACAGGTTCTTGGCCAGCTGCTGGGTGATGCTGGAGCCGCCCTGGACGACGGAATTGGCCCGCACATTCTCGAAGATGGCGCGCGACAGGCCGAGCACGTCGATGCCGTAGTGCTCGAAGAAGCGCCGGTCCTCGGTCGCCAGCACTGCTTTGATGACATGGTCCGGCATCTCGTCGACAGGCACGGAATCGCGCTGGATGATGCCGCGCTGGCCAATCTCGTTGCCGTAGCGGTCGAGGAAGGTGACGGCGAAATCGCCCTGACTGCGCCAGTCGCCGGTGGTGATCTGGAAGGCCGGCATCGCGAGTGCGAGCAGCACGACGACGCCGCCGGCGCCCATCGTAAAACCTTCGCTCAGCACCTCGATGATGCCGCGTCGCCAGCCGGTGACTCGGAAGCGCCGCGAAAAAATGGTCGCCGATTCCCAGAACTGGCCGGCCTTGAAGCCGATTTCGTAGAGCGAGGAATCGATCCACGCGTCCACCGCCAGCAGTGCGGCGGCGATCGGACCTCTTCGTCTTGGACGTCGTTCTAAAGGACTGGCCATTCCCGAAACTCACCCCACCCACCTGAGAACCGCAAGCGGGCAATTTCAGGGCGGGCATACCCGGCGAAGACTATTCTTCCATTTCAGCCCGGCTCACAAGGGCAGCCAGGCCACACCGCACGGTTTGTTGAGCGCCGCCCGGATCGTGACGCTGGAGGTCGACGCCGTCGATGCCGACGCCAGTGGCTTCGAGCCAGTCTGGCACAAGGGCCGGCGCGTCGGCTTCGTCGCCTCAGCCGGCTATGGCTACACAATAGGCAAAAGCGTCGCGCTGACGTTGCTGGGCGACGAATTCGCCGGGGAGGGGACCGCGCTTTGGGTGCACATTGTCGGCGTCGAGCGGCCGGCGCGAATTATTCCGGCCTCGCCATACGACCCCGAGGGCAGGCGATGCGGCAATGAGGAGTTTTGGCCATGGTCGATGACATTATAAGGGAGACCAGGCGCGAGCGCCGGCGCGGGCACACCGGTGAGGCCGGCAGCGGGTCAAGCCGCCACCCGAACTATCGCTCGCTCAAGAACCCGTTCCTGCCGCAGCCGGTGTTTTCGGACGACCAGGTCGCGGCCATCCACGACACGGCGTTGCGCGTGCTGGAAGAGCTCGGCATCAAGGTGCTGCTGCCGGAGGCACGGGCGATCTACGCCAAAGCCGGTGCGCTGGTCGACGAGGACAGCCAGATGGTGCGCATCGGCCGCGATATTGTCACTGCGGCACTGGCCTCGGCGCCGAAATCCATCCGGGCGCTGGCGGGCAACCGTAGCCGCGATCTCATGCTGGAGCTCGGCTCGATGACGTTCCTGGCCGGAGCCGGGGCGCCCAACGTCACCGATCTCGAACGCGGACGGCGTCCGGGCACGCTCGCCGCTTTCGAAGAACTGACCAAGCTTGTTCAGAATTTCGACGTGCTGCATATGCTCGGCCCCTGGATCGAGCCGCAGGATGTCGACAACCATTTGCGCCACTATGCCGTCAACCGTGCGCAGCTGACCCTGTCGGACAAGTTCCCCTTCGTCTTCGCCCGCGGCACGCCGCAGGTCGAGGATGGGTTCGAGATGATCAGGCTGGCGCGCGGGCTCTCGCAGGACGAGTTCCTGGCCGGCGTCCATTGCTACACCGTGATCAACACCAATTCGCCGCGCCAGCTCGATATCCCGATGGCGCAAGGCATCATCGACTTCGCCAGCGCCGGCCAGGTCTCTGTCATCACGCCCTTCTGCCTGGCCGGCGCCATGGCGCCGATCACCGTCGCCGGCGCATTGACGCTGCAGCATGCCGAGGCGCTGGCTGGTCTCGCGCTGGCGCAGATGGTGCGGCCGGGCGCACCGGTGGTCTACGGATCCTTCTCCTCCAATGTCGACATGAAGTCCGGCGCACCGGCCTTCGGCACGCCCGAGCACGTCAAGGCGACGCTGGGCGCCGGCCAGCTGGCGCGCTTCACCGGCCTGCCTTGGCGGTCCGGCGGCGGCAGTGCGGCCAACATTTCCGATGTGCAGGCGGCGCACGAGACGCAGTTCGCGCTGTGGGGCTCGGTGCTTGCCGGCGCCACCGTCTGCATCCATGCCGCGGGCTGGCTGGAGGGTGGCCTCAGCGTCTCCTACGAGAAGCTGATCACCGATATCGAGGCATTGCAGACGGTTGCCGAACTCTGCGCTACGACCCCCGGCGACGAGGATTCGATCGGCTTCGAGGCGATCGCTGAAGTCCAGCCGGGCGGGCATTTCTTCTCCGCCGGCCACACCATGACGCGCTACCGCACCGCCTTCTACGAGCCGCTGGTCGCCGATTGGTCGAATTTCGGCAGCTGGACGCAGTCCGGTTCGAAGTCGGCCACCGAGCGCGCCACCGGCATCTGGAAGCGGACGCTGGCCGACTTCCAGCCGCCGGCGTCGGCCGTTGCCACATCCGATGTGCTCGACGAGTTCATTGCCCGCCGCACCGAAGAGGGCGGAGCGTTGCCGGTGTCGTGAGGTTGGCAGCCGTCACGTCGGCCGCTTGTCGCCGGTCTTCGACGGCTCGCGGCGAATCGGCCCGGCATCGGCCTGCCTGTGCTTGTCGGCGGCAATCCGGCGGATGCGATCGAAGCGGCTCTCCTCCGCCGGCTTGGTCGCGGATACAGCGTTTGGCTTCGGGGCGAATGTGATCATCTGTCGATCTCCCTGTCGTTGATGACAGTCTTGACTGACTGACGGAAATTCCTGGCTCGCCGGGGAAATGTCCCCGGCAGCCTGTTCTGATTTATGCCCGCCCAGATTCCAGCGGGCAATTTTCGGGCGATGGTCAGTAGCCGCCCATGCCGCCACCGCCGCCCGCAGGCGCCGCATCCTTGGCCGGAACGTCGGTGATCATCGCTTCGGCGGTGATCAGAAGGGCGGCGATCGAGCCGGCGTCCTGCAACGCGGTGCGCACCACTTTCGCCGGGTCGACGATGCCGGCCTTGATCATGTCGACATAGACCTCGTTCTGGGCGTCAAAGCCCTGATTCTGGTCCTTGCTGTCGGACAGCTTGCCGACGACGATCGAGCCTTCGACGCCGGAATTCTCGGCGATCTGGCGGATCGGCGCTTCAAGCGCCCTGAGCACGATCGAAATGCCTGCCGTCACATCGTCATTGGCGCCAGTCAGCCCGGCCAGCGCCGATCTGGCGCGCAGAAGCGCCACGCCACCGCCGGGCACGATGCCTTCTTCCACCGCCGCGCGCGTCGCATTCAGCGCGTCGTCGATGCGGTCCTTCTTTTCCTTCACTTCAGACTCGGTGACGCCGCCGACGCGGATCACGGCGACGCCGCCGGCGAGCTTGGCCAGCCGCTCCTGCAGCTTCTCCTTATCGTAATCGGACGTGGTCTCCTCGATCTGGCCCTTGATCTGCGCGATGCGCGCCTGGATGGTCGCCTTGGTGCCGGCGCCGTCGATGATCGTGGTGGTGTCCTTCTCGATCAGTACGCGCTTGGCGCGGCCAAGCATCTCGATGGTGACGTTTTCGAGCTTGATGCCGAGATCCTCGGAAATCATCTGGCCCGATGTCAGCACGGCGATGTCTTCCAGCATCGCCTTGCGGCGATCGCCGAAGCCCGGCGCCTTGACGGCCGCGACCTTGAGGCCGCCGCGCAGCTTGTTGACGACCAGCGTCGCCAGTGCTTCGCCTTCGACGTCTTCCGAGATGATCAGCAACGGCCTGCCGCTCTGCACCACTGCTTCGAGGATCGGCAGCATCGCCTGCAGATTGCCGAGCTTCTTCTCGTGGATGAGCACGTAAGGCTCTTCCAGTTCGACGCGCATCTTGTCGGCATTGGTGACGAAATAGGGTGAGAGATAGCCGCGGTCGAACTGCATGCCTTCGACGACGTCGAGTTCGGTGTCGGCGGTCTTGGCCTCCTCGACGGTGATGACGCCGTCATTGCCGACCTTGTCCATCGCCTTGGCGATCATGGCGCCGACGCTGGCATCGCCATTGGCGGCGATGGTGCCGACCTGCGCGATCTCGGCCGACGACTTGACCTTCTTGGCCTTCGCCTTGATGTCCTTGACCACGGCGGCGACAGCCTGGTCGATGCCACGCTTGAGGTCCATCGGGTTCATGCCCGCGGCAACCAGCTTGGCGCCTTCGCGCAGGATCGATGCGGCCAGCACCGTGGCGGTGGTGGTGCCGTCACCGGCGAGGTCGTTGGTCTTCGAAGCCACTTCGCGCACCATCTGCGCGCCCATGTTCTCGAACTTGTCAGCAAGCTCGATTTCCTTGGCCACCGTCACACCGTCCTTGGTGATGCGCGGCGCGCCATAGGCCTTGTCGATGATGACGTTGCGGCCCTTGGGGCCGAGCGTGACCTTCACCGCATTGGTGAGGATCTCGACGCCGCGCAGCATGCGGTCGCGCGCGTCGGTGGCGAATTTGATTTCCTTGGCAGACATTTTTTTCAATCCCGTTGGTGTGGTGAAGCAAGCGGCTCGCCGGAGCCTGGCAAAGCCAGGCCGGTCAGGCGGCCTTCTTGGCTTTGACGCTCTTCTCGGTGACGACCGTCCCGCTCTTGCCGATATTGGCCGTCTCGCTCTTGTCGATGACGCCCATAATGTCGGCTTCCTTCATGATCAGCAGGTCCTCGCCGTCGATCTTGACCTCGGTGCCCGACCATTTGCCGAACAGGATGAAGTCGCCGGCCTTGACGTCGAGCGGAACAAGCGCGCCGTTTTCGTCGCGTGCGCCCGGCCCAACGGCGATGACTTCGCCTTCCTGCGGCTTTTCCTTGGCATTGTCGGGAATGATGATGCCGCCCTTGGATTTGACATCGCCTTCGGCGCGCCGGATGACGACGCGGTCGTGGAGTGGCCGAAACTTCATGAGAACTTCTTTCTGGGGCCGGCATAGGCGACCGCGCCGTTCTTATAGGCGTATTGGCACTCGATAGATAGGAGTGCCAAAAATTATTCGTGGCCAAAATTAAATATTAAAAAGTATTATGATGTCTGCCGGATTCGAAACGTCGCGAGGCGCCTAGATATTTCGAAAAATTGAATTTCGAGGCCAAAGCGACTATTTATATCGTAAGTTCGATTTCACCATTTCAGGCACGAGGAGATTTAGGCGATGGCCGAAGGCAATCAGAGCATCATGGAAAAAGCTGAAGCCCGCTTCATGGACAAGCAGAAGAAGACGGCCGAGCGCAACAAGGCAACCTCCGACTACATGTCCGAAGCGAGGGCCAGGGAGATCAAGACGGCAAGGCTCAGGGAATTGCGCCTGGCCAAGGAAGAGGCCGACCGCGTCGCGGAAGCCTTGAACCCGACACCGAAGAAGAAGCGGGCTACCGTCAAGAAAGCCGCCGCCGCGCCGAAGGGGGGCACGTCATGAGCCTGACATTCCCCAATCCAAGCCGCTTCTATGACGAGGCCGGCAAGCGCATCCGCTTTGTCGGCCATGACGGCATGTTCCAGATTTCCTTCTCTGTCGCCGCCGATGCCCTCTCGAAGGCGCCATCAGGGACGGCGACCGCGGAAGCCACCTATCTGGCGGCCTTCGATACCGCGTCCAGCTCCATCCATGACATTGCCAGCAAGGCCTACGCCCGCACCCGCAAGAGCATTTATGTGCTCACAGCCGCAGATTTCGGCTAGCGCGCGTTCGTCTTGCAATCAGAGCGGCTGAGATCAGCGTGCGTCAGGACTTGCGGTCGGCTTTTGCCCGCCGCTTGACGTCCCGGCTGTTCAGGCGGTCGGCCATCGCTTCCGCATCGCGCAAATTCATGGCCACCATTACCTGTTGCTTAAGCTCGACAGGCTGCCCGGTGAAGATGTCGAAGATAGTCCAGCTCTCGGGCTCGTCCATGCGCAACGCGTAGCGGTTTGCCATATCGGCATCAGGCCCTTGACATGAAAAATGCCGCCGCCAGGATCAGGATTGTCAGGCCACCACCGACAGCTTCAAGGCCAGGCCGCCATGCATTGAAAGTATCTCGCGCATGCGCAGGGCCACGGTGCTCTTCGACAGGGCGGGTGCTGCCGCAATCGCGACCGGGGGCTTGACGCCAAGCTTTCCAAAGGCCGGCAGCAGCGGTGGCGTTCGCATGAAATGACCTCGAATTGCCGGAGAAAACAGGGCTCCTCATAACACCCTTCTTGAAACTCCCCGCATGCCAAATAGAACCCGGTCCGTGAAAGGGCCATGCCGCCCGATTCGCCGCCTTCCATCAGGCGGATCGTCATCTGGCGCAATCCGTGCAACGCGGTTAGGTTGCGCGCGAAACTGAGGTTGTTCAAAGCGTGACAGGCGAACGGAGACGACGATGACGGCGCCCGGCGATTTGCTGCAAGCCTTGTTCATGAGATTGAAGAGCGATGCCTCGCTGACGGCGCTGCTCGGCGGCGCCGGGTTGCGCGAGCAGGCGGCCGACAGTGCCGCCTTCCCTTATGTGACCTATGGCAGGACCAGCGCATTCGATCTGGACACCGGCGCCGACAATGATGACGACCAGCTCATCACGCTGCATGTCTGGTCGAAGGCGCAAGGCGAGGCCGAGACGCGTCTGATCATGGACAGCATCCGGGCGCGCCTTGACGGCGCCGCTTTCGCCACCGGCTCGCGCGACCAGACCCGCCTGTCCTTGGAGTTCGCCGAGGCCCGCTACGACGAGGACCTGGCGCTCTACCACGGGGTGCTGCGGATACGCGCTCTCACCGAGCAAAGTGATTGAAGCAACCTAGATTTGCGCCTGGATCTCGGCCTTGTCGATGACTGACCACACCTCGAGGATGCGACCCTCTCCGAATTCGTAGAAAACATTCTCAGCGAACGACACGCGCTTGCCGTTCACCGGCAGGCCGAACAGCACGCCCTTGGGATGACAGTCGAAATGCAGGCGCGCCGCCACGCGCGGCGGCTGGCAGACCAGCAGTTCGATGTTGAAGCGGAGGTCGGGTATCGCCTCGAAATCGCCTTCGAGCATACGGCGATAACCCGACAGGCCGAGCATTTCGCCATTGTGCTGCACCTCGTCGCCGACAAAGTCTCCAAGTTTCGCCCAGTCCTGGGCATTCAGGCAAGCGATATAGCCCCGGTAAAGGTCGGCAAGGTGTTTATCCGTCATGGCGCACTCCGATGATTTGACGTTTTCCCGCGCTATTTAGGGCGGTCCCAGAATGGTCTCGCCTTGACCTGTTCCCAATCTGGCTGCGAATTGAGAACCTGCGCGCAAACACCATAGCCGCGCAGCCGGTTTTCCGGTTATGAATCCATTGCCCGGTCTGAGGGACTGGGCAGTAGGATCGCATTCATTCGTTGCGCGCGCAGGGGGTATTGCGGGGATGGATTTTCACCCGTTCACCGTTCATTTCACGTTCAGCACAGTTGCGTTACAACGCCGACCATGAAAACGCTTCGCTCTCATGTCAGAACCGCGATACTGGCGCTCACAGCGGCCGGCCTGTTGGCGTCGCAAGCGACGCCGGCAGCCGCGGCGGATTGCTACGCGATCGGCCAGCAGGTTGCCGAGCAGAATGGCGGCACGCTGGCCAAGGCTTCGCAGACGACGCGTGGCGGCCAGGAGGTCTGCGTCATCGTCGTGCTTGTGCCGGGCAAGGACGGCCAGCGTCCGCGCCGCTCCGAGATCGTCGTCCCGGCGAACTGATCCAATCTTCCCCCTTGCAGGGTCGTTTCCCAGACCACCGGAATCGGCCTATAGCTGACCCATCAACAGGCCTGACCGATCATGCGCGTACTCGTCGTCGAAGATGACAAGGATCTCAACCGGCAACTGGCCGACGCGCTGGTCGATGCCGGCTATGTCGTCGACCGCTCCTATGACGGCGAGGAGGGGCATTTCCTCGGCGACACCGAGCCCTACGATGCCGTCGTGCTCGACATAGGCCTGCCGCAGATGGACGGCATCAGCGTCGTCGAGCGCTGGCGCCGCAACGGCCGCAAGATGCCGGTGCTGATCCTGACAGCGCGCGACCGCTGGAGCGACAAGGTGTCGGGCATCGATGCCGGCGCCGACGACTATGTCACCAAGCCGTTCCACATCGAGGAGGTGCTGGCCAGGGTGAGGGCGCTGATCCGCCGCGCCGCCGGCCATGCCTCGTCCGAGCTCACTTGCGGGCCGCTGCGCCTCGACACCAAGGCCTCCAAGGCCGATGTCAACGGCGTGCCGCTGAAGCTGACCTCGCATGAGTTCCGCCTGCTGGCGTATCTGATGCACCATATGGGCGAGGTGGTGTCGCGCACCGAGCTGGTCGAGCATCTCTACGACCAGGATTTCGACCGCGATTCCAACACCATCGAGGTCTTTGTCGGCCGGCTGCGCAAGAAGATGGGCATCGACATGATCGAAACCGTGCGCGGCATGGGCTATCGCATGCGTGAGCCGGAGGCGTAAGGCGGAACCGCTCCCCATACCAGCAAGGAAGCCTTTTTCGGCGCGGCTCTGGCCGCGCTCGCTGGCCTTCCGCGTCATCGGCTTTTCCACGATCTGGGCGATCCTCACCCTGATTGTCATCTTCACTCTGATCACCACGCTCTACCGCCAGGCCAGCGAGCGCGGCTTCGACAGCCTGCTGTCGGCGCATCTGTTCAATCTGATCGGCTCGGTCGGCGTTTCCGAATCCGGCCAGCTCACCGGTGCTCCCGACCTTGGCGACCTGCGCTTCTCGGAGCCGAATTCGGGCTGGTACTGGTCGGTGGAGCCGGCTTCCGAAGGTGTGCACGGCAACCTTCATTCGTCCTCGATGACCACGACGATCCCGTCGCCGACCGTCGCCGAGGTGCCGTTCAATTCGAGCTTCCAGCGCAGCTACTCCACCGACGGTATCGGCGACGAGCAGCTCGAAGTGTTCGAGAGCGAATTCGTGCTCGACGCCAAGAACCGCGCCGCGCGCTTCCGCGTAATGGGCAACAAGACCGAGCTCGAACAGGAGATCGCCACCTTCCAGGGCCGATTGCTGACCTATCTCAGCCTGTTCGGCGTCGGCATGATCGCCATCAATGCGATCGCTATCCTGCTCGGCCTCCAGCCCTTGCGCCGGGTTCGCAACGCGCTTGCCCAGGTGCGCGAAGGCACGGCGCAGCGGCTCGATGGCCGGTTTCCCGCCGAGATCGAGCCGCTCGCCAACGAAACCAATGCGCTGATCGAAAACAACAAGCGCATCGTCGAGCGCTCGCGTACGCAGGTCGGCAACCTTGCCCATTCGCTGAAGACGCCGCTCGCCGTGCTGATCAATGAGGGCCGGGCTCTCGGCGGCGCCAAGGGCCAGCTCATCGCCGACCAGGCGGCGTCGATGCAGAAACAGGTCGACCACTACCTGCAGCGGGCACGGGTCGCGGCGCAGCGCGACAGCGTCGTCTACCGCACGCCGGTGACGCCGCTGGTGCAGCGCATGGTGCGCGTGCTGCAAAAACTCAAGCCTGATGTCAGCCTGTCGCTTACGCTGCCGGCGGCCGACATCGTCTTTGCTGGCGAGCGCGAGGATTTGGAGGAACTGCTCGGCAACCTTCTCGACAATGCGATGAAATGGGCGAAGAGCACTGTTGCCGTATCCGTCACGCCGGCCGCAGCCGGCCTGTTCGAGCTATCGATCGAGGATGACGGTCCCGGCATCCCCGAGGACAAGGCCCGCGATGTCTTGAAACGCGGCCGGCGCCTCGACGAGACAAAGCCGGGAACCGGGCTCGGACTTGCCATCGTTGCCGACCTCGTCAACGAGTATGGCGGGGCGCTGGCGCTGGAACGCTCCACAATGGGCGGGCTGAAGGCGGTTGTGCGCTTGCGGAGCTTGCAATGATGTACTGCCCAGGGCCAATCGACACGGCCGAATGCCTGTGTTATGGCGGCCCCTCGATTGCGCAAAAGCCGTTAAGAACGGCCAAATTTCCGACAAATATCAATAGTATGACGTCCTGACGCCCCCGATGACGCGGCCCCCAGCGCATCCCGTTCAAGAAAACCGGTTGTTGGCATGAAGATTCGCGTTGCGCTCGTTTCCGCACTGCTCGCTCTTTCCGGCTGCGGAACGCTGGGCAAGGGCAGTGGCCCGGATATCTCCATCACCAACCCGCCCGCGTCGCCTCCTTCAGGGGCCAAAGTCGCGACGACGATCATCTCGGCCATGGCCGGCGGGCTCGTCGGCGGATCGATCGGCAGCGGCCTGAACAGCACCGAGAAGCGCAAGGCGCTCGAGGCGGAATACAAGGCGCTCGAATATACGGCGAGCGGCCAGAAGGTGACGTGGAAGAGCGACAGTTCGGCTCATTCCGGCGAAGTCGTCGCGGCCCAGCCCTACCGCGTCGGCTCGCAGGATTGCCGCCAGTACACCCATACGGTGTTTACCGGCACGGCCGGCCAGACCGCGCGGGGCACCGCATGCCGCAACGCCGACGGCAGCTGGACGCCGCTGACCTGAACATTGGGCCGGGGTCGGAATCCCGTCAAAGCGTCGCAGCACCCTCATGTTGTGAGAGCAGGGCTCTCGCTCTATTGGAAGAACCATGCTGTTCTGGGTCATAGCCGCAATCCTCACGCTGGGCGCAAGCCTGGCGGTGCTGCTGCCGCTGACCAGTGGCGGCAAGGACGCTCCGACCAGCAGCGACCACGACCTCGAAGTCTATCGCGACCAACTGGCCGAGCTTGAGCGTGACGCCGCGCGCGGGCTGATCCAGCCGGCGGAAGCCGAGGAGGCGCGCGCCGAAATCGCCCGCCGCATCCTTCGCCTGGGAGATGTTGGTCAAGCCAATGTCGGTCAAGCCGATGCGCCTGGCACGCGGCAGCCGTCAAAGGCGGCAAGGCTGGTGGCAACGGCTGCGGTACTGGCGGTCCCTCTGCTCAGCTGGGGCCTTTACAGCCAGCTCGGCTCGCCGGATCTGCCGTCGCAGCCGCTTGCCGAACGGCTGGCCAAGAATCCGGCCGATAGTTCGGTCGACGAGTTGGTGGCGCGCGCCGAGGCCCATCTTGCCGCCAACCCTGGCGATGGACGCGGCTGGGACGTGCTCGCCCCGATCTATCTGCGCCTGCAGCGCTTTCCCGATGCCGTGACCGCCTATCGCAATGCCATCCGCCTCGATGGCGACACGGCTGCCCGCGAGGCCGGTCTCGGCGAAGCGATCGCCAATGCGGCCGGCGGCATCGTTTCGGCCGATGCGCAATACGCTTTCGAACAGGCGCTAAAACTCGACCCGGGAAACGCGAAAGCCTCGTTCTATTTGGCGATGGCGCTGGCCCAGGAAGGCCACATACCCGAGGCAACCACGGCTTGGCAGAAAATGCTCGATTCCCTGCCGCAGGATTCGCCATGGCGCGGAGCTGTCCAACAGGCACTGGCCGAGGCCGCCAACCGCAGCGTCGCGTCAGGAGAGCCCGCCAAAGGCCCCGACGCCGCAGCCGTCGATGCCGCCTCGTCGATGGCGCCGCAGGACAGGCAGGCCATGATCGAAACCATGGTCGCCGGCCTCGACGAAAAATTGCGGCAAAATCCGCGCGACACGGAAGGATGGATGCGGCTCATTCGTTCCTATGTTGTGCTGGGCAAGGCCGACCAGGCGCGCGACGCGCTGCATCGCGGTATTGTCGTGTTTGGCGCCGACAGTGAGGAAGCGAAGAAATTCACCGCCTTTGCCGCCTCGCTCGGCCTGACGGCGACGGAGTAGGACATGACGCGCAAGCAGAAGCGATTGTCGGTTATTGTCGGAGGTCTTGCCTTCCTCGGCGCCGCCACCGGGCTGACCTTCTATGCGTTGGGCCAGAAGGCCTCCTATTTCTATATGCCCGCCGATCTGACCACCGCCAGCTTGCAGCCGGGACAGCGCATCAGGCTCGGCGGCCTCGTCGAAAAGGGCACGGTCGTGCGCGGGCAGGGCGCGACGGTTGCGTTCTCGGTCACCGACACGCACAAATCGGTCAAGGTCAGCTATACCGGCATCCTGCCCGATCTGTTCCGCGAGGAGCAGGGCGTCATCACCGAAGGCAGCTTTGGCGCCGACGGCGTTTTCGTCGCCGACAGCGTGCTGGCCAAGCATGACGAGCGCTACATGCCCAAGGAAGTCGCTGACGGGCTGAAGGCCAAGGGCGTGTGGCAAGAGAGCAAGAGCCAGTAATGGTTGAGACCGGACACTTCGCGCTCGTCCTCGCCTTTGTGCTGTCGCTGGTGCAGACGCTGGTGCCGCTGATCGGCGCCCGTACCGGCAACCAGAGGCTGATGGCTGTCGGCGGTCCCGTCACGGTCACCGGCTTCGCGCTCACGGCGCTATCGTTCGCAGCACTCGCCGGCGCCTATGCAAGTTCCGATTTCTCGGTGGCGAGCGTGTGGGAAAACTCGCATTCGCTGCAGCCGCTGATCTACAAGATCACCGGAACCTGGGGCAATCACGAAGGCTCGATGCTGCTCTGGGTGCTGATCCTGACCTTCTTCGGTGCGCTGGTCGCCGTCTTCGGCTCCAATTTGCCGGCGACGCTGCGCGCCAATGTGCTGGCCGTGCAAGGGGCGATCGGCGCCACCTTCTTCCTGTTCATCCTGGCGACATCCAATCCGTTCACCCGGCTCAATCCGGCGCCGATCGAGGGCCGCGATCTCAACCCGGTCCTGCAGGATCTTGGCCTCGCCATCCATCCGCCGCTGCTCTATCTCGGCTATGTCGGGTTCTCCATCTGCTTTTCCTTCTCGGTCGCCGCCCTCATCGAAGGCCGCATCGATGCCTCCTGGGCGCGCTGGGTGCGGCCGTGGACGCTGGTCGCCTGGATGTTCCTCACCGGCGGCATCGCGATGGGCTCCTACTGGGCCTACTACGAGCTCGGCTGGGGCGGCTTCTGGTTCTGGGATCCGGTCGAAAACGCCTCCTTTATGCCGTGGCTGGCCGGCACGGCTCTTCTGCATTCGGCGATCGTCATGGAGAAGCGTTCGGCGCTCAAGATCTGGACGCTGCTGCTTGCCATCCTCACCTTCTCGCTGTCGCTGCTCGGCACCTTCCTGGTGCGCTCCGGCGTGTTGACCTCGGTGCATGCTTTCGCCACCGATCCGACCCGCGGCATCTTCATCCTGTGCATTTTGACGCTGTTCATCGGCGGCTCGCTGGCCCTGTTTGCGCTGCGCGCCTCGCGGCTGACGGCCGGCGGCCTGTTCCACCCGATCTCGCGCGAAGGCGCGCTTGTCCTCAACAATCTGTTCCTGACCACGGCCACGGCCACCGTGCTGGTCGGCACGCTCTATCCGCTGGCGGTCGAAGCGCTTTCGGCCGGCAAGATCTCAGTCGGCCCCCCCTTCTTCAACCTGACATTCGGCCCGCTGATGGTGCCGCTGCTGGTCGTGGTTCCTTTCGGACCATTGCTCGCCTGGAAGCGCGGTGACCTCTATGCCGTCGCCCAGCGCCTGATGGCGGCTTTCGGCGCCGCTCTCCTGGCGATGCTGGTCACCGGGCTGTTCATCGACGGCGCGTCGGTGTTCGCCGCCCTTGGTGTCGGCCTCGCCTGCTGGCTGGTCTGCGGCGCGCTCACCGACCTCGCCGTCAAGTCCGGCTTTGGCAATGTGTCGCACGCCATCATGCTGCGCCGTTTCGCCGGCCTGCCGCGTTCGGTGTTCGGCACTGCACTTGCCCATCTCGGCCTCGGGCTGACGACGCTCGGCATTGTCGGCACGCTGTGCTTCGGCACCGAAAGGATACTGTCGATGCATGCCGGCGAGAGCGTCGAACTCTCCGGCCACACGCTGCGTTTCGACGGCCTCTTCCCGGCGCAGGGTCCGAACTACAGCGAGCAGCGCGGCCGCTTTTCCCTGATCGGCGCCGATGGCGGCGTTTCAGCCGAAATCACCTCGGCCAAGCGCTTCTTTCCGGTGCGGCAGACGACGACGACCGAATCCGGCATCGAGACGATCGGCTTCAGCCAGCTCTATCTGTCGCTGGGCGATGAAGGCACCGATGGATCCGTCGTGGTGCGCCTGTGGTGGAAGCCGCTGGTGACGCTGATCTGGGGCGGAGCTCTGGTGATGATGGCGGGAGCCGCAATGTCGCTGCTCGACCGTCGCCTGCGGGTTGGCGCACCCTCGCGCCGCCGCAAGCAGGCAGCCTCCATGCCGTCGGCAGGCGCGCCGTGAGCACCAGGTTCTCGTTGGCCTCGCTCACCCTGCTTCTGGCGCTGCTGTTTGCCGGCGCGGCGCAAGCGGTGAAACCGGACGAGGTTCTCACCGATCCGGCGCTCGAGGCGAGGGCGCGGCTACTGTCGGAAGGCCTGCGCTGCATGGTCTGCCAGAACCAGTCCATCGACGAATCCGATGCAGACCTCGCCCGCGACCTGCGCATCCTGGTGCGCCAGCGCCTGGTTGCCGGCGATACCGACCAGCAGGTGATGGACTATATCGTGTCGCGCTACGGCGAGTTCGTGCTGTTGAAGCCGCGCTTCAGCCCGCGCAACGCCTTGCTTTGGGGCACGCCGGTGCTTCTGCTTCTGGTCGGCGGCATTTTCATTGTGCTGACCACACGCTCCCGCCGCTCGTTGGCAACCAAGGCGCTGAGCGCCGAGGAACAGGCGGCGCTGGACAAGATGCTGAGCGACTAGCTCGGCCATTCCTCCAAAGGCCAGTCCCGCGACGTGTGGATGGCGCGCAGGATAACAATGCTCTGACGGCCGGCGATCAGGCGCAATTCATAGGCAATGATGTAGGGCAGGCGGCCGATGGGCTTCTCATAAGTGCCTGTTACCCGGCCAGGTCGGCCCGTCGCCATATCACCAAGGCCCCGGCCCATTTCACGGATACGGTCCGCGAGGCGTCGGGCGGCGGCAGGATTGTCCTGAGCGATAAAGGCAACTTGCTGCGTGAGATCGTCCAGCGCTTCTCGCGACCAGGTGACGAACCGCTTCACGCCTTGCCTGCGCGCCTAGCTTTCGCTGCTTCGATCACCGCGTCGACCTCCGCCATGGCGTCGTCGTGGGGCACGACGCGGCCAGCCTCTGCGTCGGCCATGCCACGTTTTATGCCTTCGATGATATCCAGCTCGCGATCGACATAGGCTGAGACCGCCTCGGCGGCGAGGAACGATTTACTACGCCTGGTATCGGTAGCGATCTGCTCCAGCTTCAGCTTGGTCTCGGACGAGACTCGAATGGTCATGGTGGTGCTTGCTGTCATTGTGAAAGCCTTGTGCTGAGTTGTGTACACCATAGGGCAGCAGGCGAGCGCAACCAAGCGATTTGTGCGACCGCCCAACATTACAAAACTTTCATGCACCGGAAATGGCGCCGTAATGTGCGCCTCTCTATTTCTCTTGTCCGAGGATGCTCTGCCTGAGCCGCATCCAGTGAAAAGAGGATACGAGACCCATGACTATCGCCCCCAACCCATATTCCCGCACCCGCAAGCGCCTGTTGGCCGCCGCCGCTTCGCTGGCCATTGCCGGCGGCATCGGTTTCGGCGCCGTTGCCACTGGTACAGCTCCCGTTCTGGCCGATGCCGTGCGGGTCGAAGCGCCGCAGGTACCGGGCTTTGCCGATGTCGTTGAGCGCGTTTCGCCGGCCGTGGTCAGCGTCAAGGTCAAGGCCAAGATCGAGCCTGCCGCCGATGACGGCTCCGACCAGTCCGACGATCCGGACGGCATGAACAACCTGCCCGACAATCCGCAGCTGCGCCAGTTCTTCAAGCAATTCCGCGGCTTTGGTGATCAGAACGGCCATGACGGCGGCAATCGTCGCTTCAGCCACCGCGACCATAACAACGACCAGCCGCGTCCGGTGGCGCAGGGTTCTGGCTTCTTCATCTCCGATGACGGCTATCTCGTCACCAACAACCATGTCGTCGAGGAAGGCTCCGCCTTCACAGTGGTAATGAATGACGGCAAGGAGCTTGACGCCAAGCTGATCGGCACCGATCCGCGCACCGATCTGGCGGTGCTCAAGGTCGATGGCGTCGGCAAGTTCACCTATGTCGATTTCGCCGACGATTCCAAGGTTCGCGTCGGCGACTGGGTGGTGGCCGTCGGCAATCCGTTCGGCCTCGGCGGCACCGTCACCGCCGGCATCGTCTCGGCTCGTGGCCGTGATATCGGCGCCGGTCCCTACGACGACTTCATCCAGATCGACGCCTCGGTCAACCGCGGCAATTCGGGCGGCCCGACCTTCAACCTCAACGGCCAGGTCGTCGGCATCAACACCGCGATCTTCTCGCCGTCGGGCGGAAGCGTCGGCATCGCCTTCGACATTCCGGCCTCGACCGCCAAGCAGGTGGTGCAGGATCTGATGAAGAGCGGCTCGGTGCAGCGTGGCTGGCTCGGCGTCGAAATCCAGCCGGTTACATCGGACATAGCCGAATCGCTGGGCCTGAAGTCGCAGAACGGGGCTCTGGTTTCGGGCGCCCAGGACGGTGGCCCCGGCAAGAAGGCCGGCATCACCGCCGGTGACGTGATCACCCAGGTCGAAGGCAAGGACGTCGCATCGCCGAAGGAACTGGCTCGTCTGATCGGCGCCTACCCACCCGGCAAGTCGGTCGACGTCACGGTGTGGCGCGACGGCAAGAGCCAGACCATCAAGGTCGATCTCGGCACGCTGCCATCCACTGACAAGCAGGCCTCGGCCGACCCGCAGCAGCCCGCGGCACCGGCAAAGCCCGCCGCGCTGGCCGATCTCGGCCTCACCGTCACCAAGTCGGAAAACGGCAAGGGCCTGGTGGTGACCGATGTCGATCCCGACAGCGATGCCGCCGACCGCGGCATCCAGCCCGGCGATGTCATCACCTCGGTCAACTCGACGGAGGTGAACGGCACCGAAGACGTCGCCAAGGCGATGGCCGATGCGGTCAAGTCCGGCCGCAAGGCGGTGCTGATGCAGATCACCCGCGACGATTCAAACCGCTTCGTCGCGCTGCCAGTCGCCAAAGGCTGACATCACACAGTTTCCAGTGCGGCGGTTTCAACACCCCCGAGCCGCCGCACGGGAAGCAAGGGGCCGAACGCGTTAGTCAGTCATCGTGTTCTGCCCCCGGCGGCAGCGGGCCCCCATCGCCCGCTGCCGCTCTAACAGCGAAGCATGTCGCCCAAAAGTGCACGGCGGTTTTGGCAAAACGACATGCTTGAACGAAAGCTTTTGCGCTCATGGCGGCCCCTCAATCTTCCGGCGAAATCGCGTATAACGGCTCTATGAAGATTCTCGTCATAGAAGACGATCGCGAGGCGGCCGACTATATGCAGAAGGCCTTTGCCGAGGCTGGGCACACCGCCCATGTCGCCGGCGACGGCGAAACCGGCTTTGCGCTGGCCGATGCCGGCGACTATGACGTGATGGTCGTCGACCGCATGATGCCACGCCGCGACGGGCTCTCCGTCATTGCCGGCCTGCGCTCGCGCGGCAACACCACGCCGGTGCTGATCCTGTCGGCGCTGGGCGAAGTCGATGACCGCGTCACCGGTCTGCGCGCCGGCGGGGACGACTATCTGACCAAGCCCTATGCCTTTTCCGAATTGCTCGCCCGCGTCGAGGTGCTGAACCGCCGCGCCAGCGCCAGGGAGGCCGAAACCGTCTACCGGGTCGGCGATCTCGAGCTTGACCGGCTGTCCCATTCGGTCAAGCGCGCGGCGCGCGAGATCACGCTGCAGCCGCGCGAATTCCGCCTGCTCGAATATCTGATGCGCCATGCCGGCCAGGTGGTGACGCGCACCATGCTGCTCGAAAATGTCTGGGACTATCATTTCGATCCGCAGACCAACGTCATCGACGTTCACGTCTCGCGCCTGCGTGGCAAGATCGAGAAGGGTTTCGACAAGCCGATCCTGCATACGGTTCGCGGCGCCGGCTATATGCTGAAGAGCGGCTAGAGCATGATCCCAAAAAGTGGGTACCGGTTTTTGGAGAAGATCATGCTCCAACAAAGGGGTAGGTCATGGTGAGATTTCAGCCAAATCTCATCATGAGCTAGAACTCGATGGCCCTTTCCCTGCCGGCCATCATGAGGACGACGGCGGCGCGGCTTTCAGCGCTTTATTTCCTGCTTTTCGCGCTATGTGCCGTGTTGCTGGTCTTCTACATGACGTCGTTGTCGGCCCGCATGCTGACCGGCCAGACCCAGCAGACCATCAATGACGAGGTGCTCGGCCTCGCCCGTGCCTATCAGAGCGGCGGCCTGCCGCGGCTGGTGCGCGTCGTCGAGCAGCGCTCGCGCCAGCCCGGCGCCAACCTCTATCTCATTGCCGACGTCAACGGCCAGATCCTCACCGGCAACGTGCAGAGCCTGGCACCGGGGGTGCTCGAGACCGATGGCTGGACGACCGAACCCTTCTCCTATCGCCGTTTCGGCGAAGGTGAGCTCGAACGGCAGCGCAACCAGGCTGCCGACCCGAACGGCGCGCAGCCCGGCGAGACCGAAATTCCGTCCGAGGGCGAGAAGGGCCACAACGCCATCGCGCTGGTGCTGCGGCTGCCCAACCAGATGATCATGCTTGTCGGCCGCGATCTCGGCGAACCCGAGCGCTTCCGCGCCGTCGTTCGCCGCGCCCTGATGCTGGCGCTGGGCATGATGGGACTGGGCGGGCTGCTGATCTGGTTCCTTGTCGGCCGCGCCGCGCTGAAGCGCATCGACAGCGTCTCGGAGGCAAGCCGCCGCATCATGGGCGGCGATCTCACGGGACGGCTGCCGGTGACCGGCGCCGGCGATGAGTTCGACCGCCTGTCGGAAAACCTCAACACCATGCTGGCCAGGATAGCGACGCTCAACGAAGGGCTGAAGCAGGTCTCCGACAACATCGCCCATGATTTGAAGACGCCGCTGACCAGACTGCGCAACCGCGCTGAGGCGACACTTTCGGGCAAGCACAAGACCACCGACTACCGGCAGGCGCTGGAAGGCACCATCGCCGAATCCGACCAGCTGATAAAAACCTTCAACGCCATCCTGATGATCTCCAGGCTGGAGGCCGGCTATTCCTCGGAGAGCACCAGCAAGGTCGATCTCGCCGCCGCGGTGCATGACGTTGTCGAGCTTTATGAGCCGGTGGCGGAGGAGGCTGGCGTGGTGCTTGAAACTGCCGCGAACGGGAATATTTCCGTCGATGGCAACCGCGAGCTGATCGGCCAGGCACTGTCGAACATCGTCGACAACGCCATCAAATACTCGACCGATGCGACGGAAAAGCCTGCCGTGCGCGTAGCCCTGCAGCGCGTCGGTCACGAAATCCGCCTTTCCGTTTCCGACAATGGCCATGGCATCCCCGACGATGCCGACCGCGCCAGGGCGACCGAGCGCTTCGTGCGGCTGGAAAAGAGCCGCTCGCAGCCGGGATCCGGTCTTGGCCTCAGCCTCGCCAAGGCGATCATGACTTTTCACAATGGCCGGCTTGAACTTCTGCCTGCCAATCCCGGATTGTCCGTTATCATGAGCTTCCCGGCGCGGGAGGACCATTGATGGCGGTGAGGATGGCTGCGAAACGGATCGAGACCGAATGGCGCCTGCAACTGGCGGCGCAGCTCGCGCCGCTGGATGAGGCCCGCGCCCGGCGTGAACTGTCGGAGATCGCTGGCGATGCCAAGGACGAGAACCTGCCGCGGCTGGCGAAATTCCTAGGAGGCAAGGGCACCGCACAGGAGTTTCTCGCTGCCGTCTTCGATCTCTCGCCCTTCCTCCGCGATGTTGCGCGCCGCCGGCCGCGATTCCTCGACGCGCTGTTCGATGGCAGTGTCGAGGCTCGGCTGCTCGCCATCGCCGAAGCGATCGGCAAGGCCGCCTTTTCCGAGACCGTTTCCGAATCCAGCCTGATGATGGAACTCAGGCAGTGGAAGGGTGAAGCTCACTTCCTGATCGCACTTGCAGACCTCTCCGGCGAGGCCGATGCCGCGCTGACGGTAAGGCGCCTCAGCAATCTCGCCGATGCCTGCACCTGCGCGGCGGTCGACTTCCTGCTGCGCGAGGCGCACAGCCAAGGCAAGCTCAAATTGCCCGATCCCGAAAATCCGTCACGGCAATCCGGCTGGATCGTGCTCGGCATGGGCAAGCTTGGCGCGCATGAACTGAATTTCTCCTCCGACATCGACCTCGTCGTCTTCTTCGATCCGGATGCGCCGGCGATCGTCGATCCGCTCGACGCCACAGAGCTGTTTGCGCGCCTGACCCGCAGGCTGGTCCGCATCCTGCAGGACCGCACCGGGCACGGCTATGTCTTCCGCACCGATTTGAGGCTTCGTCCCGATCCAGGCTCGACGCCGCTGGCGATCCCGGTCGAGGGAGCACTTCGCTACTATGAGGCGCGCGGCCAGAACTGGGAGCGCGCCGCCATGATCAAGGCGCGTCCCGTGGCCGGCGATCTCGATGCCGGGGACGCGTTCCTGCGGGAATTGCAGCCCTATGTCTGGCGCAAATACATGGACTATGCGGCGATCGCCGACGTTCATTCGATCAAGCGCCAGATCCATGCCCACAAGGGTCATGGCGAGATCGCGGTCAAAGGACACAACGTCAAGCTCGGCCGCGGCGGCATTCGCGAAATCGAATTCTTCGTCCAGACCCAGCAACTGATCGCCGGCGGCCGTTTTCCGGAGCTGCGCGGCCGCGAGACTGTGCCGATGCTGGGTGCGCTGGCGGCGCGCAACTGGATCACCGCCGATGCACGCGACGCGCTCACGCAGCAATATTGGTTTCTGCGCGGCGTGGAACACGCCATCCAGATGGTCGCCGACGAGCAGACGCATATTCTGCCCGACGATGATGAAGGGCTGGAACGCATCGCCCATATGCTGGGCTTTGCCGATGCCGCCAGATTTGCCGAAACCTTTCGCGCGGCTTTGCATGAGGTCGAGCGCCATTACGCCGCGCTGTTCGAGACCGCGCCTGAATTGTCGGCCGGCGTCGGCAATCTGGTCTTCACCGGCGATGTCGACGATCCCGACACGCTGCAGACCTTGCATGGCCTTGGCTTCCAGCGGCCAAGCGACATCTGCCGCGTCATTCGGGGCTGGCATTTCGGCCGCTATCGCGCCACCCAGTCGGCGGAAGCGCGCGAGCGGCTGACCGAACTGACGCCGGCGCTGCTCAAAGCCTTCGGCCAGACGCGCCGGGCCGACGAGGCGCTGGTTCGCTTCGATGAATTCCTCGCCGGCCTGCCCGCCGGCATCCAGCTGTTTTCGCTGCTGCAGTCGAATCCCGCTCTGCTGAAGCTTATGGCGACGATCATGGGCGCCGCGCCTCGGCTGGCGGCAATCATCACAAGGCGCCCGCATGTCTTCGACGGTCTGCTCGACCCGGCGCTGCTCACCGAACTGCCCAACCGCGCCTATCTCTCAGCGCGGTTGGCCGCTTTCATCGATGGCGACAGGCCCTACGAGGATGTGCTTGACCGGCTGCGCATCTTTGCCTCCGAGCAGAAATTCCTGATCGGTGTCAGGCTGCTCGCCGGCTCGATCGACGCGGCGCGCGCCGGCCGCGCCTTTTCCGATCTCGCCGACCTCACCATCGACGCCGCATTGCAGGCGGTGACCACCGAATTCGCGCTGCGTCATGGCCGCATCGCCGGCGGCACCGTGTCGCTGCTCGGCATGGGCAAACTCGGCAGCCGCGAGCTCACCGCCGGCTCCGATGTTGACCTCATTCTGCTCTACGACCACGACGCGGATGCCGACGAGTCCGAAGGCGACAAGCCGCTCGCACCATCGCACTACTATACCAGGATGACGCAGCGGCTGATCGCGGCTGTCTCGGCGCCGACCGCCGAAGGCGTTCTCTACGAGCTCGACCTGCGCTTGCGGCCATCCGGCAACAAGGGGCCGGTGGCCACCCACATCGATGCCTTCAAGAAATACCAGCGCCAGGAGGCCTGGACCTGGGAGCACATGGCGCTGGCCCGGGGGCGCGCCATCGGCGGCGACGCGGCCCTTTGCGCCGAGGTCGAGGCCGAGGTGGCGGCACTTCTGGCCTTGCCGCGCGACGCCGCCAAGGTGAGGGCGGAGGCATCCGAGATGCGCGCGCTGATCGAGAAGGAAAAATCGCCGCGCGATCTCTGGGACATCAAGCTCATCTCCGGCGGCCTCATCGACCTCGAATTCATCGCGCAGGTGGCGGTTATAACCGGGCAGGTCGAAGCCGGCCGCAGGGTGACCGCGACCGGCGAAATCCTGGCGCATCTGTCGCCGGATTTCGCCGAGGCTGACGTCAGGCAGCAGCTTTGCGAAGCCTACCAACTCTATCTGGCGCTGACCCAGATGACGCGGCTTTGCCTCACCGGTGCATTCGAACGCGATGACGTTCCGCCGGGATTGTCGGATCTGCTTCTGGCGGTGACTGACCTGCCGGATTTCGGTGTGCTGGAAGCACATCTCAAGGAAACGTCGCAAAAGGTCAGAAAGGATTTCAACCTTTTGCTTCGTACGAAACGGTCGTGAGGGCGTGAAGCGTTGGCGGCTGTTTCGGATCGCATCGGGGGTGACGATGCAACAGGAGATACCCATGAGAAAGACAACCGGACTTGCCCTTGCCTTTGTCGCGCTTGCCGGCGCCGTTGGCACCACCGCCTATGCCGAGAACAATGCCAGCGCCAGAATGCGCGAGGGCGCGATGATGCGCCTCGACAAGGCGATGAAGGATTCCAACGGCACCATCAGCTTCGACCAGTTTTCCGACGCCATGAACGCGCGGCTGAAGAAGCTGGTCGCCGATAATGGCGGCAAGCTGACAGTCGCCCAGCTCGCTGACGCGCTGGAGAAGGCGCGGTTCGAGGAAATGGCCAAGCGCATAGTTGCCCGCTACGACAGCAAGGGCGACGGCACGCTGACCACGGACGACATCACCGGGCGCGAGAAGAAGGTGTTCGCCATGCTCGACCGCAACAATGACGGCAAGATCGAGCGCAACGAACTCCCAAAGAAAGGCCGCATGGGCCGCCACCACCAATGGGACGGCGGCGACGACAGCATGGAGTGAGTGGTGATTGTGGCTCCGGCGGCGAAGCCGCCGGAGTCCTTACATGACCGCGCCTACTCAGTCCTTGAACGCAGCGGAGAGCACCGCTGGCATTGGCGGGCCGTCAGGCCGCCGCCTTCACCGCCGGTTGCGCCTTCTTCACCGGGATGCGCACCGACACGATCGTGCCGACGCCTTCGGTCGAGCGGATTTTCAGCGCTCCTCCTTGCAACTCGGCCAGCGAGCGCGAGATGGCAAGGCCGAGGCCGGAACCGGCGTGGTTCTTCGAAAACTGGTTCTGCACCTGTTCGAAGGGGCGGCCAAGCTTGCTCAGTGCCTCCTTCGGAATGCCGCAGCCATTGTCCTCGATGGTCAGCACCAGCGCGCCTGACGTGTTGCGGGCGCGCACCGAGATATGGCCGCCCTGACCGGTGAACTTCACCGCATTCGACAGCAGATTGATGGCGATCTGCTTGATCGCCCGGCGGTCGGCGAACAGCGTCATCGTGTCGGCGATGCGGGTTTCGACCGTGATCGATTTCTCCGCCGCCTGCAGCGAGATCACCCGCACCGTCTCGCGGATCAGCGGGCAGAGATCGATTTCCTCGCGGTCCACCGAGAATTGGCCGGCTTCGATCTTCGACATATCGAGTATGTCGTTGATGACGCCGAGCAGATATTTGCCGCTGCCGTTGATGTCGTTGGCATATTCCTCGTAGCGCGGCGAACCGAGCGGCCCGAACAGGCCTTGTTCCATCAGTTCGGAGAACCCGATGATGGCGTTGAGCGGCGTGCGCAGCTCGTGCGACATGTTGGCTA
The DNA here is from genome assembly GCF_040323095.1 of Mesorhizobium sp. M0058. Classification (NCBI taxonomy): domain Bacteria; kingdom Pseudomonadati; phylum Pseudomonadota; class Alphaproteobacteria; order Hyphomicrobiales; family Phyllobacteriaceae; genus Mesorhizobium; species Mesorhizobium sp. M0058. The sequence goes on along the minus strand of NZ_JAMYUQ010000004.1, from coordinate 255,813 downwards.
GGAATTCGGATTTGGCCCGATTGGCGGCCTCGGCGCGCTCGGTTTCCTTCATATATTCGCGGTTGAGCTCGACCAGTTCCTTGGCGCGCTCTTCCTCGGCCCGGCGGGCGAGGCTGAGGTCGTGGATGGTCGCCATCAGCCGGCGCTCGCTGTCGACCAGCTTTTCCTGGTGCAGCTTGATCTGGGTGATGTCGGAGCCGACGGAGACCGTGCCGCCGTCCCGGGTCCTCAGTTCGTTGACCTGCAGCCAGCGGCCGTCGGAGAGCTGCCGCTCGAAGGTTGCGCCCCCTTGCGGCCCGTTGGTGTTGGCCAGCCGCCGTTCAGAGGCGAAGGCCAGCATGCGCTCTTCAAGCACGGCGCGCGCAGCGCCCGGCATGACGTCGCGGTCCGACAGGCCGTTGTCCTTCTGGTATTTGGAATTGCACATGATCAGGCGCTGGGCGGCATCCCACAGCACGAAGGATTCGTTGATGTTTTCGATCGCGGTCCGCAGGCGCAGGTCGGCCGCCTCCGAGCGCAGCGCCAGATGCCGCTGCTCGGTGACGTCGACGGCAATGCCGATCAGCTGGATCTCAGGCGCTTCCGGGTCGATCACCTGGGCCCTGGCGCGCATCCACACCCACTGGCCGTCGGCGTGACGCATCCGGAACACCTGGTCGATATGGTCGATCTCGCGCTCGACGATTTTGTTGGCGAGCTCGAACAGGTCGCCGTCCTCAGGGTGGATGATGTCGTCGACCTCGCCGAACGACAGCATCGAGTTGCAGGGCTCGTAGCCCAGCATGTCGTACATCGAGCGCGACCAGTACATCTTGCCGCGCACCATGTCCCAGTCCCACAGGCCGCAGCGACCGCGAACCAGCGCCATGTCGATGCGCTGATGGGCTTCGAGATAGATGCGGTCGGCTGTCTGGGCGCGCGATGCCTGGCCGAAATAGGCGTAGAGGATGATGATCAGCACGCCGGCTGTCAGCACAAACAGCGTGACGTTGAGCGAGACGGTCTTGCGCCAGTTGTCGAACACCGCTTCCTGCGGCACCAGCACGGCGGCGGCGTTCTTGCGGTCCCGGGTCAGGCTCACCGCCGCGTACCAGTCCTGGCCGCCGATGCTGACATCCATGACCCCGGCGCGGTCGCCGAACATGAACAGCGGCTGGCCGTCCAGCACCAGGCTGTCCAGCGATCGCCCTTGCCAGCCGGTCGACAGCGGCGACACGGCAATGATCTTGAAGGCGCTGTCGGTGATCACAAGCACATGGCTTCTGCCCATGGCGCCCTGGCGGCTCGTGCTTTCCAGAAGATCAATTGCACCGCTGGATGCCGCGGTCGGGTCGGCCGAGATTGCGTTCGCCATCTGGCCGGCGGCGAGACCTAGCACCGCCTTGCCGTCGCGCTCGGCCTCGTCGCGCTCGTTCATCAGCGACAGCACGCGCAGTGCGGCGATGACGATCAGGAAGATGATGATGAGAGCCGGTATCGAACGGCGCAGAAGGGGTTCGGCAGCCAGGAGCCGCCGGTAGGCTGGTTCAGCGATGAGCCGCGTATTGCCGGCGAGGCCGTCGCCTCGCGCCTTGCGCCGCTCAAAAGCCGTCCCTTCGGGCGCGCCCCACGCGTCCGCCTTGGCCATAAATGGCACTCCCCGAATTTCCGTACGCTTGACGATCCGGCAACACCGCACATCCGAATCGTCTGTAAAGAATCAAAGGTGATTCGCCTTGTCCAGAGGCGCGGCCGAAAAACATTAAAAATTGATTGAAATAACGCTGAAATCCCTCCCCTTGAGGGGAGGGTGGCCCGAAGGGCCGGGTGGGGTCCTCGGCGAAGCGCTCGACTCTCTCAATCACGGTCGAAGTTGGTCGAGGTCGCGCACTGCCGCAACGACCCCACCCGTCCATCCGCCTTCGGCGGCTGTCCACCGTCCCCTCAAGGGGGAGGGATCAGGCCAGCGTTCGCTCCACAATGTCCCGCAAATCCGCCGACAGGTTCTCGGCACCGGCGATGGCCAGCAGCGCTTCCCTGGCCTTGGCTTGCCTGCCCGGCTCCAGCGAGCGCCACGAGCGCAGCGCTGTCGCCAGCCTGGCCGCCACTTGCGGATTGCGTTTTTCAACCTCGAGTACGGTCTGGGTAAAAAACCGGTAGCCTTCGCCATCGGCGCGGTGGAAGCCGGTCTGGTTGGCGCTGGCGAATGTGCCGACCAGCGAGCGCACCCGGTTCGGATTGGCCATCGAGAAAGCTGCGTGACCAGTCAGCTCGCGTACCGTGTCGACTGTCCGGCGTCCCGGCACGCTGGCCTGGATCTGGAACCATTTGTCCATGACCAGCGGATCGGCGCCATAACGCGCCTCGAAATCGGCCAGCGCCTTGATCGCCTCCGGCGAACCGTCATGGCGGTGCGCAAGGACGGTCAGCGCTGCGGCGCGGTCGGTCATGTTGGTCGCGGTTTCGAAATGCCGGGCGGCGAGCGCAGCACCTTTCGGCAGCAGCGAGAGGTAGTCGAGCAGGATGTTGCGCAGCGCGCGGCGTCCCGCACTTGCCGCGTCGGGGCTGAACGGCCCGTCGCCGGCGAGGCGGCCGTATAGGTCGGTGAACGTTTGCTGATTGGCGCGCGCGATTGCCAGCGCCAACGCCTCGCGAGCGGCAAAGATGGCGTCGGGATCGATGTTCGTGCCGATGTCGCGGGCAATGTCGGCCTCGCCCGGAAGTGACAGCGCCAGCGCCCGGTAGGCAGGTTCCAGGGTCTCGTCGCCGGCGATCTTGCCGGCAAGTCCGGTCAGCCTGGCGGTGAAAGCCGGCTTCGCGCCGCCGAGGATCTGGCGGAAGGCCGCTATCAGCGCATCGGTGAGCAGCGTGTTGAACGCCTGCCAGCGCGCAAAGGCATCGCTGTCATGGCCGGCGAGGAAGAACTGGTCGTCGGCCTTCTGCTCGACCGAAAGTGTGATCGGCGCCGAAAAGCCGCGATTGAGCGACACCGCCGGCCGCTCGGCGACGCCTGAGAAGCGCACCATGTGACGGCGCTTGCGGATGTGGATAACGCCGTCCTCGACGGTGGCTCCCTCGACGCCATCATAGGCGACCGGCTCACCGCCCGCGCCGACCAGCCCGAAGGCGAGCGGAATGTGCATCAAGCGCTTGCGGCTCTCCGACGGTGTCGGCGGCACCGACTGCTCGATCTCAAGCGTAAACTCGCGCGTCGCCGGATTGTGCGTCGAACTGACGGTCAGGTTCGGCGTGCCCGCCTGGTGATACCAGAGCGCGAACTGCGACAGGTCGCGCCCGGAGGCGTCCTCGAACACCTTCAGGAAGTCCTCGATCGTCGCGGCCTCGCCATCATGGCGCTCGAAATAGAGGTCCATGCCGGCGCGGAAAGCCTCGGCCCCGAGGATAGTGCGGATCATGCGCACGACTTCCGAGCCTTTTTCGTAGACCGTCGCCGTGTAGAAATTGTTGATCTCGCGGTAGCGGCGCGGCCGCACCGGATGCGCCAGCGGTCCCTGGTCCTCGGGGAACTGGTGTGCCCTCAGCGTGCGCACTTCGGCGATGCGCTTGACCGCGCGCGAGCGCTGGTCGGCGGAGAATTCATGGTCGCGAAAGACCGTCAGCCCTTCCTTGAGGCAGAGCTGGAACCAGTCGCGGCAGGTGATCCTGTTGCCGGTCCAGTTGTGGAAATACTCATGCGCGATGATCGCCTCGATATTGGCGAAATCGGCATCGGTGGCGGTTTCCCGGTCGGCCAGCACATACTTGTCGTTGAAAATATTGAGGCCCTTGTTCTCCATGGCCCCCATGTTGAAGTCGGAAACGGCGACGATGTTGAAGACGTCGAGGTCGTATTCGCGGCCGAAGGCCTGCTCGTCCCATTGCATCGAGCGCTTCAGCGCATCCATGGCGTAGCCGGCAAGCCCCTCCTTGCCTGGCTCGACATAGATGCCGAGTTCGACCTCGCGCCCGGACATGGTGACGAAACTGTCCGCAACCTTGCCGAGATTGCCGGCCACGAGCGCAAACAGATAGGACGGCTTGGGGAAGGGGTCGTCCCAGACTGCAAAGTGCCAGCCGTCGGCAAGCGCGCCGCTTTCGACCGGATTGCCGTTTGAAAGCAACAGCGGCGCTTCGTCCAGCCTTGCCTCGATACGCACGGTATAGACCGACAGGATGTCGGGGCGGTCGAGGAAATAGGTGATGCGGCGAAAGCCCTCGGCCTCGCATTGCGTGCAATAGACATTGCTGGAGCGGTAGAGGCCCATCAGCGCCTCATTGCTGGCCGGCGCGATCTCGGTCTCGAGCAGCAGCTGGAAACGGGCCGGCGGCCTCAAAATGGTCAGCTGGTCCGGCGTGGCGAGATACTCGGCCGGGGCAAGCTCGCGACCGTCGATGGCAATGCGCTTGAGCACCAGCCCGTCGCCGTCCAGCACCAGCGACGTCGAGGCGGCGGCGCCATCGCGGCGTTCGATCGTCAGCACTGCGGTGACACGCGTTGCGTCTGGCGAAAGGCGGAAGGTGAGGCCGGTTTGCGGGATGGAAAAGTCGTTGGGGCGGTAGTCTTCGAGCTTGAAGACCTGGCCGGTATCGGTTCGCATTCCCTTGGGTTTCCCTGTCGCTATCGGAGCCGCTGACGTGTCCTGGCCCATTAAATCTAAAGTTGCGCGCTCTTTACACGAAACGGTCACTCGACAAAACTGCGCCAATGCCTATTTCGGGGCGTTCCCCTTCCGCCATCATCGTGAGGCCTTGATGACCGTCGTCACATCGAAGTTCGGCATGGGCGCCTGTGTACCGCGTCGTTCGACGCGCATCTCAGCGGAGATCCGGGAAGCAACAAAACAGTGAAAGCCGGGCCTGGAGACGAAGCGGGCGGGAAACTGTCCGATCATCCCGGCGCGCATCGGCCCAAAAATCAATGTCGATTTTTGGAAAGCATGATGCGCAGATTCAAAGTGTCAGAGCGTCCTTTGCGCGTCGAAGACGACGCGCGGCGCTCTAATGTTCTCACCGGGATCATGCTCAAGGTCATGTCGGTGGCGGTCTTTGTCAGCATGCAAACCTTCATCAAGGCCGCCGGCACTTTGCCGGCCGGCCAGATCGTCTTCTTCCGCTCCTTCTTCGCCATCTTCCCGATCATCGTCTTCCTGGCCTTCACGAGAAAACTGGGCACGGCGTTTGCCACCAAACGCCCGCTGAACCACATCGCACGTGGTGTCGTCGGCGTCTGCGCCATGGGGCTCGGCTTCTTTGCGCTGACCCGGCTGCCGCTGCCGGAAGCGATCACGCTGAACTATGCCCAGCCTTTGCTGGTGGTGGTGTTCTCCTCGCTATTCCTCGGCGAAGCCATTCGCGTCTATCGCTGGAGCGCGGTTGCGGTCGGTCTGGTCGGCGTGCTGATCATCTCCTGGCCGGAGCTGACGCTGCTCACGTCGGGCGCCGCGCTCGGCGACCAGGAGGTGCTGGGCGTCATCGCTGCTCTTGTTTCTGCGGCAATCTCCGCCAATGCCATCCTGCTCGTGCGCAATCTGGTTCAGACCGAACGGACAGCGACCATTGTGTTGTGGTTTTCGGCGACGGCGAGCGTCATGGCGCTGTTTTCGCTGCCTTTCGGCTGGCAGGCGCTGACGCTATTGCAGACCGGCCTTCTGGTCGCCGCAGGCTTCTGCGGCGGGCTGGCGCAGATCCTGATGACGGCAGCCTATCGCCACGCCGAGGCCTCGGTGGTGGCGCCGTTCGAATACACCTCGATGATCCTCGGTGTCGTCGTCGGCTATTTCGCCTTTGGCGATATCGCCACCTTCAACACGCTCGTCGGCGGTGTGATCGTCGTTGCCGCCGGCATGTTCATCATCTGGCGCGAGCGCCAACTCGGCCTGGAACGCACCCGAACGCGCAAGGCAGCGCCACCACAGGGGTGAGGAGGTCCGCGGGGTTGGCTCAGTTAGCTTCCGCACGTTCCTTCGCCAGCCGCACCAGCACCGCTCGCGTCTGCTCGTCGGCCGGGAAGAAAGACTCGATCGCCAGTTCCGACAGCGTCACGTCAAGCGGCGTGCCGAAGACGGTGATGGTGCTGATGAAGGACAGCACCTGGTCGCCATGCGCCAGCCGCAGCGGATGGACGATGCCGTTGGGCTCGACCGGCACCGGCCGCGCACCCTTGAGCCCGGACGGATAGGTTCGCAATTCGCGCTCCAGCTCGACCAGGACGGGACCGCCGGCGGCATCGTTCTGGTGTTTCAGCCGCTCCAGCAGATGCGCCCGCCATTCCGCGAGATTGACGATGCGCGGTGCGATGCCGTTCGGGTGCAGGCTGAGGCGCAGCACATTGACCGGCGGCTGGAGCAGCGACGGCTCGGCAACATCGGCCAGAAACGGGCCGATGGCGGCATTGGCGGAAATCAGGTTCCAGTGCCGGTCGACGGCCAGGGCGGGGAACGGCTCATGCCCTTTGAGCACGCTCTCGACCGCGGCAAGCGCCGGCGCCAGCGTCGTATCTGTGAGTGGCCGCTCGCTGAAGCTCGGGGCAAAGCCGGCAGCCAGCAACAGCTGATTACGCTGCCGCAGCGGAATCTCAAGCTGCTCGGCCAGATGCAGCACCATCTCGCGCGAGGGCGCGGCGCGGCCGCTTTCGACGAAGGAGAGATGACGCTGGGAAATCTCAGCCTCCATTGCGAGATCAAGCTGGCTCATGCGCCGGCGCGTGCGCCATTCGCGGATCAGGCTGCCGGCGGAGGTTTGGACTGTTGTCATGGGAGGATGAGTAGGCCGGGGCGGGCGGTATTTCAATTACCTCTGAGGTCATTGGCGCGGTTCTCCCTTCTCCCCCTGTGGGAGAAGGTGGCCGAGCGAAGCTCGGTCGGATGAGGGGTGTTCCAGGGAACGCCAACGTCTCACTCCGCTGGAACACCCCTCATCCGTCTCGGCGCTGCGCGCCGATCCACCTTCCCCCACAAGGGTGGAAGGAAGAGGCGCGCCTCACCCCACCTCCCGCAACTTCGCCTTCACCTCGAGAAAGTCCCGCCAGGCTAGCTTCTTGTGCGCAGGGGTCCGCAAGAGATAGGCCGGGTGCAACGTCGGCATGGCCGGAATGGCAGTGCCCGACACCGTCGTGTGCACCTGCCAATTGCCGCGCAGGCGCAGGATGCCCTCGGTAGTGTTGAGCAGGGTTTTGGCCGAAGGGCCGCCGAGATTGACCAGCACCTTCGGATTGACCAGCTCTATCTGCCGCTCAATGAAGGGACGGCAGATTTCGGTCTCGTGCGGCGTCGGCGTGCGGTTGCCGGGTGGCCGCCAGGGAATGACGTTGGCGATATAGACCGAAGTCCGGTCAAGCCCGATCGCCGCCAGCATGCGGTCGAGCAGCCGGCCCGAGCGGCCGACGAAGGGCAGGCCCTCAATATCCTCGTCGCGGCCGGGCGCCTCGCCGACCAACATCACCGAACCTTCCGGATTGCCGTCGGCAAAGACCAGGTTCTTGGCGGTGAATTTGAGGTTGCAGCCATCGAACGACGCCATGTGCTGGCGCAGTTCGTCGAGCGTCGAGGCACTTGCCGCCATTTGCCGGGCCAGGGCCGCCTGTGCCTCGTCGGGCACCGTCGCCATGGCCGGAACGGAACGCGCCGGCGCGTCCGGCACCCGGCTTGCGTCCAGCCCGGGGCTGGCGGCGGCTTGTTCCGGAAACTTGTTTTCGCGAGGCGGCGCGGCAGGCGCCGTTGTGCGCTCGGGGCGCTTCGGTGCTGCCCCGGCAAACCGGTTCACCGGCGCGTCCTCCAACGCTTCGTCGACACCGGCAGAGGCGTAGAAGGCGAGCAACTCGGCCAGGTCGGATCGGTTGTTGGGGGAGGCGGCAGTCATGCCGGGCACATTCGTCCGCCGAGAGACGATTTGCAAGGTTGGGCGGTTAGTAATCTCCCCCTCAAGGAGGGAGATTACGCGCTCGTCGGCTTTCGCCAATCACGAAGGGCATTTCGTGGCGATTTTCACGGCGTCTGCCGCTTACCCCGTCGGTATCCGCGGATCCTGCACCAGATAGAACGTCCAGCGCGGCGTGTAGTCGGTGATCAGAAACTGGAAGCGTCCCCTCTTCAGCGGGTCGATCTGTCCACTCTTGAACAAGAGCCGGTCATAGGGTTCGAAATCGCGGTCGAAATCGGCGTACGCGCTCGACAGGATGTTGTCGGGCGTCTTGTTGCGCTGGTCGAAGGACAGGCCGTCGCCGAACACGCTCGGCTGGTTGAGTATCTCCTGCAGCTCGAACTGGAATTCGACCCAGGCCTGGCCGCTGTTGTTGAGCACCTCGATACGCATGTACAGGATGCCGTTGGCGAATTCGCCGTTGGTGCTGAACGGCTGGATCGGTTTGGTGGTGCGGATGGTGAGCGTCACCGGCGTCGACGAATTCAGCTCCTCGGAGATGACCAACGGATCTTCCTTGGTGCCGGTGCCCGAGGCGCCGGTGATGTGGAAACCGCCAAGCTCGTCGGAAAAGGAATAGGCGCCGGTCGCCCACACCTTCACCGGCTCGGCCTGAGCGCGAACCGGCGTAAGCATTGAAAGGGCGAGAAGGATCGCTCGGCAGGTCCGGCCGGGCGGAAGGGGGAAGCGCGTCAATGAATAGCCGGACGGCGTGCGCATGGAAATAAGTATGGCCGATAAGAGAGCCGTCGAACAATTAAAATATGGGACGCTGAGCGCGGCCGCGCGCAAAACGCTTGCGGCAGAGTTGTTATCCGCGACTTTTTGTCGAAATCGGCATTGTCACGTCAGCGCCGGTTTCCTGTCGCGGATTGATGCGCTATGCAGCGCAGGAGCCAGCAAAATGCCGGAAACGGTTGGCCAGAGCGGAGGGGTTGATGAGCGAGATCGAACGCGAGAGCATGGAATTCGACGTGGTCATCGTCGGGGCCGGCCCGGCGGGCCTTGCCGCAGCGATCCGTCTCAAGCAGGTCAATCCCGAGCTTTCCGTCGTGGTGTTGGAAAAGGGCGGCGAGGTTGGTGCCCACATTCTGTCAGGCGCCGTCGTCGATCCCATAGGCATCGACCGCCTGTTGCCGGGCTGGCGCGAGGAAGATGGCCACCCCTTCAAGACGCCGGTTACGGCCGACGATTTCCTGGTGCTCGGCCCCGCCGGCTCGTTCCGTCTGCCCAATATCCTGATGCCGCCGCTGATGAACAATCACGGCAACTACATCGTCTCGCTCGGCAATGTCTGCCGCTGGCTGGCAACCAAGGCTGAAGCGCTAGGCGTCGAAATCTATCCGGGCTTTGCTGCCGCCAGCCTCGTCTACAACGATGCCGGCGCGGTCACGGGCGTCGTCACCGGCGACATGGGCGTCGAAAAAGACGGCACACATGGCCCGGGCTTTGCGCCGGGCATGGCGCTGATGGGCAAATACGTGCTGATCGGCGAGGGCGCGCGCGGTTCGCTGTCCAAGCAGCTGATCGCAAAATACAAACTGTCCGACGGCCGTGAGCCCGGCAAGTACGGCATCGGCCTCAAGGAGCTGTGGCAGGTCAAGCCCGAGAACCACCGGCCGGGCCTGGTGCAGCACTCCTTCGGCTGGCCGCTCGACCTGAAGACAGGCGGCGGCTCCTTCCTCTACCACCTCGAGGATAACCAGGTCGCGGTCGGCTTCGTCCTGCATCTCAACTACAAGAACCCCTGGCTGTCGCCCTTCGAGGAATTCCAACGGTTCAAGACGCATCCGGCGATATCGCGCACCTTCGAGGGCGCCAAGCGCATCGGCTATGGCGCGCGCGCCATTACCGAAGGCGGCTGGCAGTCGGTGCCGAAACTCTCCTTCCCCGGCGGCGCGCTGATGGGGTGTGCGGCGGGCTTCGTCAACGTGCCGCGCATCAAGGGTTCGCACAATGCGGTGCTGTCCGGCATGCTGGCGGCCGAGCATGTCGCGCAAGCGATCGGCTCCGGCCGCGCCAATGACGAACTGTCGTCTTATGAGGACGCCTGGCGCGCGACCGATATCGGCAAGGATTTGAAGAAGGTCCGCAACGTCAAGCCGCTCTGGTCGCGCTTCGGCACCATTATCGGCGTCGGCCTCGGTGGTCTCGACATGTGGCTGAACACGCTGTTCGGCTTCTCGCCCTTCGGCACGCTGAAACATGGCAAGGCCGATTATGCCACGCTTGAGCCCGCGGCCAAGCACAAGAAGATCGCCTATCCCAAAGCGGACGGCGTGCTGACCTTCGACCGCCTGTCCTCGGTGTTCCTGTCCAACACCAATCACGAGGAAAACGAGCCGGTGCATCTCATCGTCGGCGACATGGAGTTGCAGAAGCGTTCCGAGCATGATGTCTTTGCCGGGCCTTCGACCCGCTATTGCCCGGCCGGTGTTTACGAATGGGTCGACAAGGACGGCAACGCCGCCGCCGATCCGTCTGCCAAGGATGTGCGCTTCGTCATCAACGCGCAGAACTGCGTGCACTGCAAGACCTGCGACATCAAGGATCCCAACCAGAACATCAACTGGGTGCCGCCACAAGGCGGCGAAGGCCCGGTCTATCAGGGCATGTGAGCCCCACCGACCGGGGCCGTCTCGACCAGCAAAAATGGCGGCGATGGCCGGGTTTACCAAGGCATGTAAGGCGCTCGGCGCCAAAGATTGTTGAAACCGTCGTCTGCTTGTGGTCTCATTGCCGCGTCCATGGGGAAAATGGCATGCGCGTGTTGGTCTTGTTTTGCGTCGCCGTCATAAGCGCGGCCTGCGGCGTCGTCGGGACGGCGTCGGCGGGGGTGAAAACCGTCGTCAAGACGCGAACCTATGACATCACCGGCACGACAGGTGCCGGTCTGGTTATCGCCATGAACCGCAGGGGCCCCAAGCACGGTTTCATGACCCACGCCATCGCGCAGACAAGCTACACCGCCGACTGGAGCCTGGACGTGGGTCAGGTCAACGGCGTCTGCCGCCTGCGCCAGGCCAATGGAACGCTCAACATCGCCTACACCTACCCGCGCGTCGCCTCGGCCGTCACGCCGGCGCTGCGCAAACGCTGGAACCGGTTTTTCACAGGCGTTCTCGCTCATGAAGGAACCCATGGCCGTATCGCCGGGCAGATGATGCAGGCTGCCGAGCGGTCGGTTCGCGGCCTGAAATTTGCCAACGATCCGCAATGCAACAAAACGCGCGTCGAAGCCACGCGGCGCTTGCAAGCCACTTCCAAGCTCTATGAGGCAAAACAGATCGCGTTCGACGCGCGCGAGCACAGTGAAGGCGGCCATGTCGAGCGCATCATCGAGGCCTTGGTAGGCTTGTGAAACCGTAAGCCCTGTGGCGTACGATCTAGCCGCCCATGCTGGGCTGGATCAGCGACACAGTCGCGGTAGAATCCTCGTCGACCGGCTTGGTCTCGTCGCGCATCAATGAAAATTCCACCATCACCGGCAGATGGTCGGAGCCGGTCTCTTCCATCTGCGTCGACGACAGGATGGTCACCCCGCCCTTCGAAAACACCTGGTCGATCGGCAGGCCCACATAGCGCCGCAGGAAATCGGGCAGGGTCCGGTGGATCCAGGTCGGTCCGGCCGACGGCATCACGGTCAGTCCGCCGAGCGAGGCAACGCGCCGTACCGCGGCGCTCCACGGCACGGCATTGCAGTCGCCGGCCATGATCGCCGTCTCGCCGAGCGAGGTGAGCGTCTCGGTCAACTCGCCGATCTGCCAGTATTGTTCCTTCGGCCACGGCCAGCTCAAATGGATCGCCGCGACATCGACCGGAGTGCCGCCGAAATCGACGGTGGCGGCCGCCATCGCGCCGCGCGGTTCGCAATGCGGCTCGGTGCCGGCCGCAAAAGGTCGCCGGGACAAAAGCGCCACGCCCCACACGCCGTCGGGATGGGCGCACAGGATGCGATAGGGATAGGCGTTCTGGATATAGCCGAGTTCGGTCGCCCACATGGCCGATACTTCGTCGAGCGTGATCACGTCTGGGTTGGTCCTGGCGATCAGCGAAAGAACCTTCTTGGGTGTCGGATTGTTGAAACGCAGGTTCATCTGCAGCAGCCGGTAGACCGGTTCGTTGCCGGGCGCGGCGTCATTGGCGGCCTGCACCGGCCACAGGCGCGGCAAGGTGCTCAACGTGCTGGCGAAGGCGGCCACGGCCAGCAGCAGGCCCACGCCCGCCTGCAGGCGAAACGAGGTGGCGAGCAGCGGCAGCGCAATCAGCCCCATCAGCACGGCAAAATGGATGCGGAAATGGGCGAAGGAATCGAAGGCCGGATGCAGTGCGCCAAAGAACCCGGCTACAAGCGCGGCCGAGAGGCCGAGCATTGCCAGGAACGCCATTGAAGCCATCATCTTTCGCACGCGTGCCATCAGACCGGGTTTTGCCCATAGACCGGGTAATACATTGCCGAGGTATCAGGCCTTTATCGGCTGAAATGCGGCCCAATCAAGATGACGAAACGCCTCGCGGCAAACATTTACGGCAAGCCGTCTACTGAAAGGCCGTCTCCGAAAAGCTTCTCAGCTTGCGCGAATGCAACCGTTCCATCGGCATTTCCGCCAGCTTCTCCATCGCCTTGATGCCGATGGTCAGATGCTGCGCCACTTGCCGCTTGTAGAATTCGGTCGCCATGCCGGGCAGCTTCAACTCGCCATGCAGCGGCTTGTCGGAGACGCAAAGCAGCGTGCCGTAGGGCACGCGGAAGCGGAAGCCATTGGCGGCGATCGTGGCCGATTCCATATCGAGCGCGATGGCGCGCGACTGCGACAGCCGCTGCACCGGTCCGCGCTGGTCGCGCAGTTCCCAGTTGCGGTTGTCGATGGTGGCGACGGTGCCGGTGCGCATGATGCGCTTGAGATCGTAGCCGGAAAGTCCGGTGACTTCGGCGACCGCCTCCTGCAGCGCCACCTGGATCTCGGCCAGCGGCGGTATCGGCACCCACACCGGCAGGTCATCGTCCAGCACATGGTCTTCCCGGACATAGGCATGCGCCAGCACATAGTCGCCCAGCGCCTGAGTGTTGCGCAGGCCGGCGCAATGGCCGAGCATCAGCCATGCATGTGGCCGCAGCACCGCGACATGGTCGGTGATCGTCTTGGCGTTGGACGGGCCGACGCCGATGTTGACCATGGTGATGCCGCCATGGTTCGGCTTCTTCAGATGATAGGCTGGCATCTGAGGCAGGCGCGGCGCCGCCACGCCTTCGCTGGGCGCGTTTTGCCCTGCCTTGGTGATGACATTGCCCGGTTCGACGAATTCGGTATAGCCGTGGCCGCCTTCAGCCATCTGGGCCCGCGCGCGGGCGACGAACTCGTCGATGTAGAACTGGTAGTTGGTGAACAGCACGAAGTTCTGGAAATGCTGCGGGCTGGTCGCCGTGTAGTGCGTCATGCGGTGCAGCGAATAGTCGATGCGCTGCGCCGTGAACGGCGCCAGCGGCCTTGGTTCGCCGAACGCGACCTCGAAGGTGCCGTTGGCGATCTGGTCGTCGGTGCCGTCGAGATCCGGCACGTCGAACAGGTCGCGGATCGGCCGTTTGATGCGGTCGGCGGCGGCGCCATCGACATGGGTTCCTTCAAGGAACGCGAAATGCAGCGGGATCGGCGTGGTCGATTCCGAAACCGTTACCGGCACGCCGTGATTGCGCATGATCAGGCGAAGCTGCTCTACGAGATAGCGTTCGAACAGCACCGGCTGGGTGATGGTGGTCGAGAAATGCCCGGGGGTCGGCATGTGGCCGTAGGCCTGGCGCGAGTCGATCTGGGTGAACGAATTGGTGGTGACGCCGATCTCCGGGTAGAAGGCGCGGTAGCGCTTGCTTTCGTCGCCGCCGGCGGCAAGCGTGGCAAAGGAGTCGCGCAGAAACTTGGTGTTGCGGTCGTAGAGCACCTGCAAGGCGGCCACGGCCTTTTTGGCGTCGTCGAAGCTCTGCTTGCCGAAAGGCTCCGGCAGGACGACCGATTCGATAGCTTGTGGGTAGATTCGCTTTTCCATGGCTCAATATAGAGACTTGAGGCCGCACTTGGGAGGGGAGGGTGGCCGCCAAGTGGTCGATTTATTCGTCCACGCCCAAGGTGTGCTGAGATTCAGGTAAGGCTGAGCCGGAGTCGAGGACGGGCGCGAAGCGACCAAACTGGTTGGCTTCGAGAACCGGAGCGGAGCGTACTCGAAGCATGTGAGCACCAAGGCCGCCACTTGCAGGCCGGCATCACCTTAATACCGGCACACCTTACCCGCGCTGCAGACTGACCAGCAAGACAAAGCCGACGCCATGCTTCTTCGTCGCCGGCGCGTCGATCGTCGTGTCGGCATTGGCCCGCATCATTGGCATGGCCAGGACCGGCGCCGACAGCACGACCAGGACGAGCGCCGCCCGCGGCAGGAGCCGAAGGGTCTGGAGGGCGTTGATGGCGATGCGGTTCATGGCTTTTGCTTTTCTGTTTGGATCTATGTCTTTGTCGTCTCAGGGGCGAAAATGGTTCATGCAATCGAATTGGCAGGAACTGGCTGCATCCCAGGAACGGGCCGGACGGCCGGATTCGGCCACGAGGATGGCGAAGAGCATCCCGAACAGGCTCATCAACAGGCAGACGATGGTGAAGCGGCGAGCGAGCATTTGCGGAGTGTCTCCTTGAACACGCCATCAAAATGCCCTGATGCGACTGAACCGGCGCTGATGCCGACGTTCATCTGCGGTTCAAAGTGATTGACGATGTTTTAGGGAGAGCATCGGTTCGGGTTTGCGCCGCCGCAAACGGCACGGTCGTCGCTATGGCGCGGACCGTCCTGCAAAAGAAAACGGGGCCTGTGAAGGCCCCGTTGGTCAACTCAAAGCAGCAAGATCAGAGCTTGTGCCAGGTCTGGCTCTTGCAGATCAGCCCGCCGAGCACGCAGCCGCTCATCTTGAGCGAGGTGCCCGACAGTGTTGCCTTGCCCGAATAGGTCTTGTCGTTTGCCGGATCGGTGATGTTGCCGGCATATTTGTTGCCCCCGGCCGCCTTGAGCGAACCGATGGTCTTCCCGGCATATTTGCCGGTCTTCAGCGTGATGGAGAATGAACCGCTGCCGCCGATTACTGCTGTGTCGCCGGCTTGTGTCTTCCAATTGCCTTCGATCGGATCGGCCCAAGCCGCACCAGCCATCATCACGGCGGCCGCCAGGGCCAAGCTCACTTTGCGAAACATATCTGTCCTCCCTGGTTTAGATGGGGCAGCCGCCTCTCTGCCGCTTACGCAAACGTAAGCTAATCCAGCTCCCGGCAAAACAAAAGCGTGCCGCGACGGAAGGTTTCGCATTTTCATGCGGGGTCGGGAGAGCGCAGCCCGTGAAAATGAAACGATCGAGGCGTTGGCTTTGGTTTGCGTGGTTAGCAGAGTGTTGATCGGCGCCTTGCAAATTTTCGTCAAATCGATCGAAAAACGGCGGGATTGCTGACTTTGTATCCTTAACGAATTTCCGCGTTTACCTCTTGTTTTAGCTTTGTTTTCTCCAAATTAAGCACGCCATTTAACGACGGATTCAAGGCTCGGCCTCATTCTCGGAAGCATCGAAAGAGCGGCTCCCCAGGGAACACCGGGGGACAGAAGAGGCCCGCTCTCGGGAGCCAGACAGGGGACTAAAATGGCACGTTTTGAAATGCTTGAAGCCGGCTTCGGCGCCATGGGGGCAACTGCCCAGGCCGACATTCTTTTCGAACTGGGCATGATGTATGCGACCGGCCGCGATTGCGAGACCGATGTCGTTGCCGCCCACAAATGGTTCAACATCGCCGCCATCAAGGGCTCGGTCCGCGCCGCGGAACTGCGCTCGGAACTGTCGGCCGCAATGTCCAAGGTCGAGATCGCCAAGGCGCTGCGCGAAGCCCGCGAATGGATGACGATGCACTGAGATCGCGAGCAGATTATCGCAGGCAGATTATCGAAAACAGGGAAGCCCCGGGATCAAGACCGCAAAGACGGTCGGAACCGGTGAAACGACAAGGCCGCGACAAGACGGCCGACCATGAAAGAACAAGAACGCGGCAGGCGGGCACGGTCCAGTCGTGCACAATGGGGACGGCGGGCAGGTTTTCGTGGCGCGGGGGCGCATGGGGACTGCTACGAGCAAAAAGCCACGACCGGCCGGAACAGGCTGGCGTGGCTTTTTGCGTTGATGAGGCCCAATCGAGCGGCGCCGATGCGCCTAGACAGGCCCAATGAAGGATGAAATTGTCCCGCCTTCGGAAAGAAGCGCGGCCAGAGCGGCTGCGCGAGTGTGGGAGGAGTTCTATCACCATGAAAAAAACGGGTATTTTGAGCGCGGCCGTATTTGGCCTGATGATGAGCGCGCCGGTTGCCTTTGCCGATGACATCACCATTTCGGTGGTCGGCCCGATGACCGGACAGCTCGCCACGATCGGCGATCAGTTCAAGCAGGGCGCAACGGCAGCCGCCGATGCGATCAACGCCGCCGGCGGTGTCAACGGCTCGATGATCAAGCTCGACATCGAGGACGACCAGTGCGATCCCAAGCAGGCGGTTTCGGTGGCCAACCGGATCGTTGCCAACAGCGTCAAGTTTATTGACGGCCATGCCTGTTCAGGTTCGAGCATCCCGGCTTCCGCCGTCTACGCCGAGGCCGGCGCGCTGATGATGAGCCCGGCCTCTTCAAATCCCGAGCTGACCGATGCCGCCGCCAAGGCCGGCTGGCCGACGATCATGCGTCTCTATACGCGTGACGACGCGCAGGGCGCCTTCATCGGCCCGTGGATCGCCAAGAAATATGCCGGCAAGAATGTCGTTATCCTGCATGACAAGAGCGCCTACGGTCAGGGCGTTGCCGATGCCGTGAAGGCGACGATGAATGCCGGTGGCCTCAAGGAGATCGACTATGAAGGCATCAATGCCGGCGAGAAGGATTATTCGGCTCTCGTCACCAAGCTGAAGGACCTCAAGGCCGACGTTGTCTATTTCGGCGGCTATCACCCGGAAGCCGGGCTTATCCTGCGTCAGTCGGCCGAGCAGAGCGTCAAGTTCCAGCTGATCATGCCGGACTCGATCGCCTCGCCGGAATTCTGGCAGGTCGCCGGCCCCGCCGGTGAAGGCACCCTGTTCGTCTTCCCGTCGGACCCGCAGGCCAAGCCGGAAGCCAAGGAGGCCATCGCCAAGATCAAGGCGGGCGGCTTCGTGCCGGAAGGCTTTACGCTGTTCTCCTACGCCGTCGTTCAGGCGTTTGCAGAGGGCGTCAAGCGCGCCGGAACGGACGATCCGGTCAAGGTAGCCGAAGCGCTGAAGAACGGCACGCCGTTCAGCACCGTGGTCGGCGACGTGACCTTCGACGAGAAGGGCGATCTGAAGAACGCCAGCTACGACATCAACCAGTGGCACGACGGCAAATACGCACCGATCGCGCAGTAAGCGGCCGCGTACTCATGGCAATGGCCGGGCTTGTCCCGGCCATTTTTCATTCAAGCCTCCAGCCGGCTATGCAGCCTCTTCAACGAAGCGCACCAGCACCGTTCCGTCGGTGACCTGCGCGCCCTCGGTGGCGATCTCGGCGATCACGCCGTCATGGCTGGCCGCGATCGTGTGCTCCATCTTCATCGCTTCCAGGATCAGTAGCGGCTGGCCCTTGATCACCCTTTCGCCCTTTGCCGCGCGCACCAGCTTGACCAGGCCCGGCATCGGCGCGCGCAGGCTGCCCGAAGCGGCGGCCGCCTCGTCGGTTCGCGCCAGCGGATCCGGGACGAGGAAACTGTAGCCGACCGCGCCTTCGAACACGGTGACGTGGCCTGGCCAGCGGGCAAGGCGAAGGGCGGCGCGAAGATCATGCGAATTGACGCTGTCATAGGGCGCGTCCAGCGCCACCTCGAAGCGCCCGTCCGGCCGCACTGAAACACGCGCCAGTATATCGTCCTCGCCATGGCGCAGGCGCGTGCGGCGCGCAACGCTGTGGAAATGCGCATAGCCGGCAAGCGACGACCACGGATCGTTCGACGGCGGCAAGGCACCGGCGCCCGCCGCGGCAAGGGCCGCCGCGGCAACGATCTCGCTGCGCGGCAGGGCGACCGCGGTCAGCGCTTCCTGATGCCTGCCGATCAGGCCGGTATCGACATCACCGGCCGAAAAATCGGCGTCCGCGGCAAGTGCCGCGAGAAAGGCGGTGTTGACGGTCGAGCCGGCAATCTCGGTCTGCGACAACGCAGTGCCGAGCGCATCGAGTGCCGCCTGCCTGTCCTTGGCGTGGACGACCAGCTTGGCGATCATCGGATCGTAGAAGGGCGAGATGGCATCGCCGGCCCGCACGCCGGTCTCGATGCGCATGCTGGCGCCTTCGGGCGCGTTGTCGGGAAACGCCAGGTGATGCAGCGTGCCGGTCGCCGGCAGAAACCCTTTCGCCGCGTCCTCGGCATAGATGCGCGCCTCGAAGGCGTGGCCGGAAAGCGTGATTTCGCTCTGCGTCTTCGGCAGCTTTTCGCCGGCGGCTACCCGCAACTGCCACTCGACCAGGTCGGTGCCGGTGACCATTTCGGTGACGGGATGCTCGACCTGCAGGCGGGTGTTCATTTCCATGAACCAGAAGCGGTCGGCCTTCAGCCCTTGCGAGGCATCGACGATGAATTCGATGGTGCCGGCGCCGGAATAGCTGATCGCCTTGGCGGCCTTGACCGCCGCTTCCGTCATCGCCTCGCGCAGCGCCGGCGTCATGCCGGGCGCCGGCGCTTCCTCGATCACCTTCTGGTGGCGGCGCTGCGCCGAGCAGTCGCGCTCGTAGAGATGCACGGCATTGCCAAAATTGTCGCCGAATACCTGGACCTCGATGTGGCGCGGCTTGTCGACATATTTTTCGACCAGCACGCGGTCGTCGCCGAACGCGGCCTTGGCCTCGCGCCGTGCGCCCGACAGCGCCTCGGAGAAATCGTCGGGATGTTCGACCCGGCGCATGCCCTTGCCGCCACCGCCGGCGCGCGCCTTGATCAGAACGGGATAGCCGATCTCACGCGCCTTGGACGCCAGCAGCACGATCTCCTGCGCCTCGCCATGATAGCCCGGCACCACCGGCACGCCGGCCTTTTCCATCAGCCGCTTGGCCGCGTCCTTCAGCCCCATGGCGCGGATCGAGGCGGCCGACGGGCCGATGAATGTGAGCCCTGCTGCTGTCACCTGGTCGACGAAATCAGGGTTTTCCGAGAGAAAACCGTAGCCGGGGTGGATTGCTTGCGCGCCGGTCGCCAGCGCCGCCGCAACAATCCTGTCGCCGCGCAGATAGCTTTCACCGACGGGCGAAGCGCCGATATGCACCGCCTCGTCGGCCATTTCGACATGCAGGGCCTTGGCGTCCGCGTCGGAATAGACGGCAACGGTGCGCACTCCAATCTTCCTGGCCGTGCGTATCACCCGGCAGGCGATCTCGCCGCGATTGGCGATCAGGATCTTGGCGAACATGGAGCCTCCCGGGTTTGTCTCGGGCGGCGCCGGTCTAGCAGGAATGAGCCTATTTCGAAGCCGCGATTTTGCAGCCGCCGCTCGCGGTCTGAACCTTCCACTTTTTCAGGCCAACCTGACAGCTTCGCAACGCCAACTCTTCCGCGGCCTTCTGAGATGGCGCGTTCAGCCGCGCACCGCAGATGATGTAAAGATCGTCGACGCGGGAGTAGAATGTGGTCGCGTAGGCCGAGTGGCCACTCGCCGCGACATAGGCGTTGTACGACTTCGTGCAGGGCTCCTTTGGATTCAGTGACAACGGAGGCCAGAATCGGGTGTCTCCCTTGCTGCCCGCCAGCGATCCAGCCGCCCCGATACCGGGTGCCGTAAATACGAGCAGGCCGGCAAGCATCGATACAGTAATTCGTTTGATGCGTGTCGATTTCATCTTGCGCCGCCCATTTGAAAAATGCCCAAGCCGATGCTTGTCGGCCTACTTCGATGCCGCAACTTCGCAGCCCGCACCTGTAATGACCTTGTAATGGCTGCGGGCGGACTCGCAGGATTTCATCGCCCGTTCTTCGGCAGCCTTCTGTGACGGTGCATTCAAGCCCGAGCCGCAGATGATGTACAACGAACGGATCCGGGCATAGGGCGTGGTCGCATAGGCCGAATGGCCGCCGGCGGCCACATAGGCGTTGTAAGCCATGGTGCACTGGTCTTTCGGGCTTTTCGGCAAATACGGATAGAAATGGATGTCGCCTTTGCTTCCCGCCAGCGATGCCGCGGCGCCAACGCCGGGTACCGCAAATATAAGCAAGACTGCAAGTACCGACGCAGTCGTTTTTCCCGAATATTTCGGCCTCATCTTTACCCCATCCCCGTTGCCCAATGCGGGATGAACAATAGCGTCTATTCTCCAGTGCCGCCAGCCTGCTCACCGAAAATTTCTTTTGCGTAGGTGGATGAACCATCTTATCCATGCAGACTAGCATCCTTCAATGGCAGCAACGGCTTGTCGGTATAGTTGAGCTGTTGGCTCGTCGAAGCAGCAGAAAATAACTGTTTCGGGCGTTGAGTTCTGTCCGACGAAGGTACCTGCGATGCCAACGGCAATCTGCGTCGCCTCATTTTTCGGATAACGGTAGATGCCGGTGGAGATCGCCGGAAATGCCACGGTCCGGCAATCCCTGGCGGCGGCGATTTCGAGCGACCTGATATAGCAGGAGGCGAGCAGCCCGGCTTCGCCTTTTCCGCCGCCTTGCCAGACAGGTCCGACCGTGTGGATGATGTAACGTGCCGGCAGGTGATAGCCCTTGGTAAGCTTTGCTTCGCCGACCTTGCAGCCGTTCAGCATCCGGCATTCGAATTCGAGCTCCGGGCCTGCGGCGCGGTGAATGGCGCCGTCGACGCCGCCGCCGCCCAGCAACGAGGAATTGGCGGCGTTGACGATGGCATCGACCGCAAGCCTGGTGATGTCGCCGGTGTGGACATGTATCCGTTCGCCGAACTTGCTCATCTACATCCTGAACACGCCGAACTTCGTTTCTTCGATGTCGGCGTTGAGCGCGGCCGAAAGGCTGAGCGCGAGCACTTCGCGCGTTTTCCCCGGATCGATGATGCCGTCGTCCCACAGCCGCGCCGAGGAGTAGAGCGGGTGGCCCTCATGCTCGTATTTCATCAGGATCGGCTTCTTGAATTTCGCTTCCTCGTCCGCGCTCCACTCACCGCCCTTGCGCTCGATGCCCTCGCGCTTGACCACCGCCAGCACGGTCGCCGCCTGTTCGCCGCCCATCACCGAAATGCGCGCGTTCGGCCACATCCACAGGAAGCGCGGCGAGTAGGCGCGGCCGCACATGCCGTAATTGCCGGCGCCGAACGACCCGCCGATGATCATCGTCACCTTCGGCACCTTGGCGGTGGCAACCGCCATCACCAGCTTGGCGCCGTCCTTGGCGATGCCGCCGGCCTCGTACTTTCGCCCGACCATGAAGCCGGTGATGTTCTGCAGGAAGATCAGCGGGATCTTGCGCTGGCAGCACAGTTCGATGAAATGCGCGCCCTTCACAGCACTTTCGGAAAACAGCACGCCATTGTTGGCGATGATGCCGACCGGCATGCCCTGAAGATGGGCAAAGCCGGTGACCAGCGTGGTGCCGTAATTCTGCTTGAACTCGTCGAACTCGGAGCCGTCGACGACGCGCGCGATCACCTCGCGCACATCATAGGGCTGGCGCAGATCCGTCGGCACGATGCCGTAGAGTTCCTGCGCGTCATGAAGCGGCGGCATGGGTTTCTGTAAGGTCAAGCTTACAGTCTTGCGCCGGTTGAGGTTTTTGACGATGCGCCGGCAGATGGCCAGCGCATGTTCGTCGTCCAGCGCATAGTGGTCGGCGACACCGGACAGCCTGGTGTGCACGTCGGCGCCGCCAAGCTCCTCGGCGCTGACATCTTCGCCCGTAGCCGCCTTCACCAGCGGCGGGCCGCCGAGAAAAATGGTCGCCTGGTTGCGCACCATGATCGTCTCGTCCGACATTGCCGGCACATAGGCGCCGCCCGCAGTACATGAGCCCATGACGCAGGCGATCTGCGGAATGCCGGCCGCCGACATGTTGGCCTGGTTGTAGAAGATGCGGCCGAAATGCTCGCGGTCGGGAAACACCTCGTCCTGGTTGGGCAGGTTGGCGCCGCCGCTGTCGACCAGATAGACGCAAGGCAGATTGTTTTGCAGCGCGATCTCCTGCGCCCGCAAATGCTTCTTCACCGTCAGCGGATAATAGGTGCCGCCCTTCACCGTGGCGTCGTTGACCACGACCATCACCTCGGTGCCTTCGACACGGCCGACGCCGGCGATGAGGCCGGCCGAGGAAATCTCCTCGCCATAAATGGACCATGCCGCGAACTGGCCGATCTCGAGGAAAGGCGAGCCGGTGTCGAGCAACTGCGCCAGCCGCTCGCGCGGCAACAGTTTCCCGCGCGAAACATGACGCTCGCGCGCCTCCTCCGAGCCACCGCGCTCGACGGTTGCCGCCTTGTCCGCAATGTCGGCAACCAGCGCCCGCATGCGCTCGGCATTGGCGAGGTAGGTTTCGGAGGAGGGCGAGATCTGGGTTTGGAGTACGGCCACATCGGTTCCTATTGCTCTGCCACGACTTGCAGCTTGCCGTCACGGCGCTCGAAAATGTACTCGGAGAGAAGATCAGGTTCGGTCTTGAAAACCTTGTCAATAAATGAGCGAGCAAACTGAACCGCATTGGGAAGCCGCTTGTCTACAACGACGATGGCATCGCGTTTTGGAATGGCTATGAAAACGCCGTTGGGGAATTGCGGTCCAAGCGTGGCCCAGAATTTTTCGGTCAGGAGGAGAGCGGGTGAGATGGCCTCATCCCCTTCGACGGTGAAGATCGATATCCCGTCGAGGATACGCTCCTGCTTGACCTTCGTAATCTGCTTGTTGATGTTTTCCAGAGCAAGCTGGCGAAGCTGTGCGAGTGAGCGGTCTCCAACATCGTCAAGCCGGACGCTGGCGAGCGAGTCCTCATTGTCGATCTGGTAAAGGATCACGACGTCACCCGCCAAGGTTTCAAACGCCGGTCCTTTGTCGGGCTCTGTGCCATCGCCTTTGAAAGCGTCGAGATGTTCGCGCGGTCGAATGTTGGCAATCAGTAGATCGGCCTGGAAGCCGCTTTCGCTATCGCTGAGCACGAGCGTGGTTAGAAAACGTTCGATTTCGGTTTCCGCCTCTCCCGCCGGCAGGTCGCGAATGCGGCCTAGCAGGTTCGTAACGTCCACCTGAAGATGAATATCCTTGCCGGTAGAACCGACCCTGGTTACGTCAAGACGCGCCGGATCGGCGGGGTTGGGAATTGCTTGCTTGACTCGGCTGTCAGCCTTCAGGCGGGAAATGACTTCAACCCGCAGTGCTGCAACGTCTCGAAATTGCGGCATATCTGAAGAGGCGGCATTCGCAAATCCCGACAATGGGATCAATGCGACGATAGTCCGTGCTAATACTCCAAGGTATTTTGGCAAACCAGGCATTGAAATCGCTCACACCCCTTCCGCCATGATCTCGCGCCCGATCAGCCAGCGTCGAATCTCGCTGGTGCCGGCGCCGATTTCGTAGAGCTTGGCGTCGCGCAACAGCCGGCCGGTCGGATACTCGTTGGTATAGCCGTTGCCGCCAAGCAGCTGGATGGCGTCGAGCGCCATCAGCGTCGCTTTTTCGGCGGCAAACAGCACGCAGCCGGCGGCATCCTTGCGTGTCGTCTGGCCGCGATCGCAGGCAGCCGCGACAGCATAAACGTAAGCGCGCGCGGCGTTCATCGTCGAATACATGTCGGCAAGTTTGCCCTGCACGAGTTGGAACTCGCCGATCGGCTGGCCGAACTGCTTGCGCTCATGCACATAGGGGATCGCCACGTCGAGACAGGCCGCCATGAGCCCGAGCGGGCCGCCGGCGAGCACGGTGCGCTCGTAGTCGAGGCCCGACATCAGCACCTCGACGCCGCGGCCCTCCTCATGCAGCACATTGTCATAGGGCACCTCGACATTGTCGAACACCAGTTCGCCGGTGTTGGAGCCGCGCATGCCGAGCTTGTCGAGCTTTGGCGATGCCGAGAAGCCGGCCATGGTCTTTTCGACGATGAAGGCGGTGATGCCGCGCGATTTCCGCTCCGGATCGGTCTTGGCGTAGACCACCAGCGTTTCGGCGTCGGGGCCGTTGGTGATCCACATTTTCGAGCCTTTGAGCACATAGCGATCGTTGCGCTTTTCGGCGCGCAGCTTGAGCGAGACGACGTCGGAGCCGGCGCCCGATTCCGACATGGCCAGCGCACCTGCCCTTTCGCCCGAGCACAATGCCGGCAGGAATTTCTCCTTCTGCGCCGGCGTCGCCCAGCGGTTGATTTGGTTGACGCAGAGGTTCGAATGGGCGCCGTAGGAAAGGCCGACCGAGCCCGAGGCGCGCGAAATCTCTTCCACCGCAATGACATGGGCGAGATAGCCCATGCCGCTGCCGCCGAAATCGGGATCGGCGGTGATGCCGAGAAGGCCGAGCGCGCCGAGCTCTTTCCACAGATGCGTGGGGAATTGATTGCTGCGGTCGATCTCGGCAGCAATCGGCGCTATTTTCTCCTGGGCAAAGCGGCGCACCAGATCGCGCAGCGCCTCGATGTCTTCGTCATGCCCGAAGCTGAGTGTGTTCGTGTACATGCCGTTCCTCCCCGATTTCGATCTTCGCGCCAACCAGGCGCATTGTCATTGAAAGATATCTCGCCGTGACTTCAGCCATCGACAGCCGCTCGCCCGGCCGGAACCAGACGATGACGCCGGTCATCATCTGGATCAGGGCCATGGCAGTGAGCCCGGTGTCATCGACACTGAAGGCGCCGGCCTCCGCGCCGTCGCGCAGGATGGCGCGCAACTCCTTCTCATAGGCGGTGCGCATGCGAAGGATCTGCGTCAGCCGGTCATGCGACAGGCTGCGCAATTCCATGTTCGAGACATGGGTGGAGTGGCGGCGCTCGATGTGGAAAGCGATGTGGTTTTCGACATAGGCGGCAAGCCGCATTGCCGGATCGGCTGCGTCGGGGCGTGCGGCGTCCCACGCTTCGATCAGCCCTTCCATATGTTCGCGCATCAGCGTGAACAGCAGGTCTTCCTTCGTCGGAAAATAGCGGTAGAGCGCGGCCGCCTGGACGCCGACCTCGGCGGCAAGCTGTCGCATCGACGTCGCCTCATAGCCGAAGCGGGCGATCAGGCTGACCGCCGCCTCGCGGACGGCCGCTTCAGTTTTTTCGCCATCGGATCCCGTTGTGCGTGCCATGATCGCCTCCCGGTATTTGGTAATAAAACGAACGTTCGATTAATTCAAGCGGCAATAAAGTGGTTCCGTCTAGACAATGATCCGAAAGTCGATGGGCGCGTCGAGGAGTTCGAATTCTTCGATCTCGACCTTCGAAACCGAAGCACCCCGTGGCCCTTGCCGGAGCCGTTCGATCATTGTGGAAACCGCAGCATCGGCACCGGCAATCGAGGCCGTCACCGTGCCGTCTCGTTCATTGCGTACCCAACCTACGAGGCCAAGCCCTATCGCTTCGCGTCGCGCCCACATCCGATAGCCGACGCCTTGCACCTTACCATGCACGCGCGCCTGCACCGCCTTTTGCCGGTCGTTATCTCCCATGCTCAAGAACTGGCGCGGGATCGGACGAAAGCAACAGCCTTGAACGGTTGGATTGTTGTTGGATCGACGGAAGCCGGGGACCCGGCTGATTCTGTCTTGGCCTTTGGCGGCATTGGCAGGCCGTGTCGCGACGGCAATCGGCCGGGCTAATTTCCCCGCGCAGCGGCGAGCGCGCCGGGCAGTTCCTCGGCAAAGATGTCGAGCTCATGATCGAGGCCGACGCTGACCCTTATGCAACGGTCGAGCCCTGGCGCCATCGGTTTGCGAATGAACACGTCGCGCGACAAAAGATTTTGCAGCACTTTCAGCGCGAAGGCGCCGTCCTTGCCGCAATCGATGGTGACGAAATTGGTCGCCGATGGCAGCGGCTTCAGCCCGTTCGTCTCGGCAATCCCGGCTATACGTGCGCGTCCGGCAGCGACTCGCGCCACCACGCTGTGCAGCCAGTCCTGGTCGGCCAGCGCCTCGACGCCGGCGATCTGCGCCATGCGGCTGACGCCGTAATGGTTGCGGATCTTCTCGAAATCGCGGATCACCTCAGCTTCGGCCACCGCATAGCCGCAGCGAATGCCGGCCAGCCCGTATGCCTTGGAGAAGGTGCGCATGCGGATGACGTTGGGCCGCGCGACATCGATCGGCGGCAGCGCCGAGGCCGGCCCCAATTCGCCATAGGCCTCGTCGAGCACCAGCATGGTGGTTTCCGGCAACGCTTCGACGAAGCGGGTGATATCTCCTGCTTCCCACCAGCTGCCCATCGGATTGTCCGGATTGGAGAGATAGACCAGCGGCGCCTTCTCCTTGATAATTGCCTTGAGCAGTCCATCCAGACTTTCCTTGTCGTTCTCGTAAGGCACCGTGACCAGCCGGCCGCCGACGCCGGCAATGTGGAAATTGAACGTCGGATAGGCGCCGAGCGAGGTGACCACCGCGTCGCCAGGCGCGACATACATGCGCGCCACCAGGCTAAGCAGCCCGTCTATGCCTTCGCCGACCACGACGTTTTCGGCGCCGATGCCGAGATGGGCGGCCGCAGCCTGCTTCAGCTCGTAATTGTCGGGATCGCAATACATCCACTGGTCACGCGCGACGCTCTCCATGCGCTCGATAACGCGCGGCGAAGGCCCGAAACTGCTCTCATTGGCGCCGATGCGAGCGCGAAACGCACGTCCGCGCTCGCGCTCCTGCGCTTCCGGTCCGACAAACGGCACCGTGGAGGGAAGCGCGCCGACAAGCGGCGTGAGGGCAGGGCGCTGGCGCATGGCAAAAGCTCACGAGAAAATGGCTCTTCTTGCTAGCGTGCCCGATAGGACGGCGCAAGTTCTGGCGAGGCGCAAGGCGGCGCCTTTGCCGATCTGCCGGTTGAGCCAGAAAACCCCTCGAGATCCGCACGGCGACCGATCAGTCCGGACGCCTCACAAGAAAAACCCGGCGGTTGCCCGCCGGGTTCGATTTTCAGCCAGGTTCTGCCTGTTAGAACGAGCGCTGGAAGCGGAGGAGACCGCCGATGCTGCTCTTCTTGTCGGCATTGGTAAAGTTGGAGAAGTTGGCGTCGTCGAACTTGCCTGCGTTGAGGTAGTCGACTTCGGCCGTGACCGTGAAGCCGGGAACAACGTCGTAGGCGATGTTCGCGGCGACGCCGAGGTTCTTCCACTCGTCATACGAGACCTGGGCATTAAACGAGGTCTTCTCGTTTATGGTGTAGGTGCCGCCACCCCAGAATGCCCAGTTGCCGCCCCACTGCTTGTAGAAACCGCGGCCACCGGCGTTGATCGCGTTGCCGTTGTGAATCAAGGTCGTGTCGTCATTCAGGTTGTCGTCGGTGCCGTAGCCGCCCATGATGAACAGCGACAGGTTCTGCATCGGGGTGATGTCTAGGCGAACCTTGCCGGCGACTTCTTCATAGTTGCTGTCATAAGCGACGACGCCGGTGATGGCGCCCCAGCCCTGCGTGTACTTCACGCCGCCGACGACATGCGGAACGTAGCTGTCGATCGTGCCGACGACGCCCGAGCCTTCTTCAAGAGAGACGACGGCCGAGAAGCCGTTGCCCGCATCGAAGTAGTACTGGACCACGTTGGTGTCGAAATCGCCGTAGGGAACGAGCGTATCCTGGAGGACGTTGCCGGCGTAGCCGATGAACGTGTCGAAGGCCGATTCGTCCTTACCGACGCGCAGGCCACCGAGCTGGATCCAGGCGAAGTTCAGCGAAACGTTCTTGTTGCCGGCAGGGTTGGAGTTGAACTCGTCTGCTTCCGTGGTCGGATCGTCTGCCGACGGGTAGCCGTTACGATTGCCGAAGTTGAAGCGGGTCTCGGTGTAGGTCTTCAAGGTGCCGAGTTCGGTTTCCTGGCCGGTCCAGGTCTTCAGCGTGAAACGGGCATTCTTGTAGAAGGTGTCCTGCTCGTCGCCATCCTTATGGTCGAAGGACCTCGCACCGTCGAACGAGCCGACGTCGCCCACGCCGATGTCGTAGCGGACATAGCCGCCGATGCGCAGGCAGGTTTCGGTGCCGGGGATGTAGAAGTAGCCGGCGCCGTAGACGTCGCAGATCTTGACGTATTCAGCCGGTTCCGGCTCGGCGACGACGACGGCGTCGGCGGCGCGCGCACCGGAAACTGCGATCAAGGCCGCAGCGGAGCCGAGGAGAAGGCTCTTAATGTTCATTTTCTGACCTCCAGTCAGAATCGAACAAGATAGTGAAGCCGGCGACAAGCGTTTTCGCTGTAACCAATTGTTATTGTTGAAGTTTATTGAAAAGATGGACCTTTGCGGCAGGTGATGCGGCCATCACCACAGGGGCTTGTTGGCGAAAGCATGCCCTGAACCGGATTTGAGATAGCGCTCGAATGAAGCTGCCTTGGCCTGGTTCGAAAAGGCCATATAGCTGACGATCCGCCACGGCAGAAACTTGGATGTATGGCTGGATTTCCCCGCATTGTGCTCGACAAGCCGCCGTTTCAGGTCTGTCGTTATGCCGATATAGCGTTCGCCTTCCGCAGCCGTACTCTCCAGAAGATACACATACCACGTGAGCTGCTCTCCTACGCCAAGGCTTCGGAGGGCATCCTCTCCGCCATCCTGCTTCGCGCTGAGGGTTGGGCTTGTCCTGCGAAGCTCGAAGAGCGAAGCAGGACTGCCAATCGAATTTTACAAGGGATTTTCTGGGCCTACGCTGTGCGGCACGTAGCACACCACACGGTCCGGCCCTCCTACGCCAAGGCTTCGGAGGGCATCCTCTCCGCCATTGCTTCGCGCTGAGGGTTGGGCTTGTCCTGCGAAGCTCGAAGAGCGAAGCAGGATGGCGGAGAGGATGGGATTCGAACCCACGAGAAGCTTTTGACCTCTACTCCCTTAGCAGGGGAGCGCCTTCGACCACTCGGCCACCTCTCCGTTGCGCCGCTGGATAAAGAAAAGCGCGGGCACAATCAACAAGCCGGCGCCATTATCTATGAAAATTCCGGATTCGGCTGCGGCGTCGCCTTTTGCATGCGGCGAATCTGCGGCGGCTCCCTGGCCGGCGAGTCGGCAGCAGCGCCGCAATTCCGGCCGGCGATCGCCGGATTCTGCCGCAATGCGGCGCGCTGGACAAGGCTTCCGGGCCCCTCGATAGTTAATGAGAGCTTTCTGACTGAGGCCAAATCGTGTCATTTGTGCAACAACGCCGGGGGATAGCACCCGCACAGCCCTTTTGCCGGTACGATCGTGGTTGAACGCCGCCGCCTCATGGGTAATGTCGATTTCGAAGGAGCGGCGCGGTGCGCATCTTTTTCGGTAGTGGGGATGGGGCAGGGAACGCTGTCCTTCAGCAAAGAATACCCAGACCCGTTTTTTAACTTTTGACTGGAGGTCAGAAAATGAACATTAAGAGCCTTCTCCTCGGCTCCGCTGCGGCCTTGATCGCAGTTTCCGGTGCGCGCGCCGCCGACGCCGTCGTCGTCGCCGAGCCGGAACCGGCTGAATACGTCAAGATTTGCGACGTTTACGGCTCGGGCTACTTCTACATCCCCGGCACCGAGACCTGCCTGCGCATCGGCGGCTATGTCCGTTACGACATCGGCGTCGGCGACGTCGGTTCGTTCGACGGTGCGACGTCCGCCGACGTTGAGGACGGCGGCAGCAACGACACCTACTACAAAAAGGCCCGCTTCTCGCTGAAGACCTGGACCGGCCAGGAAACCGAGCTCGGCACCTTGAAGACCTACACTGAGACCCGCTTCAACTTCCAGAACAACAACCGTGATGCGGGCGCGCTTGGTGACGTCAATCCTGCCGGCAACACCGGTGCTTCGCTGAACTTCGCCTGGATCCAGCTTGGTGGCCTCCGTGTCGGTAAGGACGAATCGGCCTTCAACACGTTCATCGGCTACGCCGGCAACGTCATCCAGGATACGCTCGTTCCCTACGGCGATTTCGACACCAACGTCATCCAGTACTACTTCGACGCGGGCAACGGCTTCTCGGCCGTGATCTCTCTCGAAGAAGGCTCGGGCGCGGGCGGCTCCACGGTCGGTTCCTACGGCGTCGGCACGATCGACAGCTACGTTCCGCATGTCGTCGGCGGCCTGAAGTACACGCAGGGCTGGGGCGCCATCACCGGCGTGCTCGCTTACGACAGCAACTATGAAGAAGTCGCTGGCAAGGTTCGTTTGGACATCACCCCGATGCAGAACCTGTCGCTCTTCATCATGGCCGGCTATGGCACCGACGACAATTACACGGACCCGCTCTATGCGTTCCCGGCCGGCGGTCGCGGCTTCTACAAGCAGTGGGACGGCAACTGGGCAGTCTGGGGTGGTGGCACCTACACCATCAACGAGAAGACCTCGTTCAACGCCCAGGTCTCGTATGACGAAGGTGAGAACCTCGGCATCGCCGCGAACATCGCCTACGACGTGGTTCCCGGCTTCACGGTCACGGCCGAAGTCGATTACGTCAATGCAGGCAAGATCGACGAGGTCGATACCCTTGGCTCGAACCACAACTGGACCGGTATCACTGATGGCGACGACGCCATCGGCGGCATGCTCCGCTTCCAGCGCTCGTTCTAAGGGTTGGCTTTAGACAAATGAATACCAGCCCGGGCGCGTCAACGCCCGGGCTGTTTTGTTTCGTGACTGGGTCAAGGCAAGCAGAAGGAACAGGGGGAATCGGCAGCTGAACAGTCCGTAGGGTGAGTTCGTGGGATCCGCTGATGGGCGGATGAATTCACAACTGCGTGATTAAATCTCTTGAAAGGACGCTTCCAAGCGGGTAGGTCTGACTCTATCCACTCGGGGGTGTGGCAATTTATGACCATCGAAGCGATACAAGAGGGCGACCCCTCCGAACATTTCTCAATGTTCTCTTCTCAAAATGCGAAGATAAAATACAGCTACAACAAGATCAGAGAAGTAAAGTCGCACCGGGTCGGAGAGCTTTTTTCAGCGTACCGAGACATACTCTGGGATGATGGGCGACATAAGTACAATGTCAGCTCCTTCATCGGCGAAATAGACGAGATTCTCCTCGGAGAACGGTTCAGCGCCTTCGACCAGAGCACCCTTGACAACCTTATCGGCACCTTGCGCCAGCGCGGCAACAGCAACGCAACCATCAATCGAAAGATGGCTGCCCTCAGCAAACTGCTGCGCAAGGCTTACAAGATGGGGGATATCCACAGCCTGCCCGAGTTCCGCCGCCAGAAGGAGCGGGCGGGACGGATACGTTTCCTCGAAAGGGACGAAGAAGCAAGGCTGTTCGCCGCCATCAGGACCCGCAGCGAGGATGCCTACCGTCTCTCGGTCTTTCTCGTCGACAGCGGTTGCCGCCTTGGCGAAGCGCTCGGACTGATCTGGAACGACATCCAGGAACATCGCGTCTCGTTCTGGATCACCAAATCCGGCCGCAGCCGCACCATCCCGATGACCGAGCGGGTCAAGGAGGTGATCAAACTGCCCCCGTCAGAGGGCCGCCGGCCCAAGGGTCCGTTCACCAAACTCAGCCAGGCACAGTTTCGCGCCATCTGGAACGATGCCAAGGTCGAAGTCGGTCTCGGCGCCGACGACCAGGTGGTTCCGCACATCTTGCGTCACACCTGTGCCTCGCGTCTGGTCCAGGGCGGCATCGACATCCGCCGCGTGCAGATGTGGCTCGGCCACCAGACGCTTTCGATGACCATGCGCTATGCGCATCTGGCCACCAACGATCTCGACGGCTGCGTTGTCGTGCTGGAAACGCCCCGCGGCGAGGGGTTATCCGGCGATGGAAAAAGCTCGGCCTTCGCATCGCCGCTGACCACGGCCTCAGTGCCAGCGCCTGCTCAAAAAAGTAAAGCGGCAGCGGCGAAGGCACCCAAGGCGCCCCGGAAAAGCTCGAAAGCCAAATAGTTACCCAAGGCTTTCATATACTGCCTCGGCAACCCCAGGATCATCTTTGATCTTGGGGTTTACTTTTTCTGGGCCGCATTTGGTACTCCATCCAGGAAAGCCGCGATAGCGCCCGGCAGATTGCCTGTCTCCAGGAAGGGCGCATGGCCCTGGCCCTCGACGGTGATCGCTTCCATGCCGGAATGACGCTTTTGCATCTCGTCGAGTGTGTCGGCCGACAGGAGTTTCGAGTTGGCGCCGCGAATGGCAAGCAAAGGTATGGCCGCCAGCGCCTCGAACTGCGGCCACAGATCCGGCAACGGCTTGCTGAGGTCGAGGCCCGCCACCGTCTCGACCAGCTGCGTGTCGAAATCCGGCAGCAGGAGGCTTTCGTCCGTCTCGCGGTAGAGGGCCGACACCATCCGCTCCCAATCCGCTGCGGTCAGAGCGGGAAAATCCGCGCCGTGAGCGACGCGTTGGGCATCGATCGCCTCAGCGCGGCTCTTCGGTTTCGGTGCCGGGTCGAGATAGGTTTGGATATAGGCGAGCCCCGCGGCCTCGATCACCGGTCCGATGTCGTTCAGCACGATGGCTTTCAGCGCGGCCGGCCGCAGCGCGCCGAGCACGTGGATGATCAGCCCGCCGCGCGAGGTGCCGATAAAGGCCGCTTCCTCGACGTTCAGAGCGGCCAGTCCGGCGAGGACATCGCCGGCTTCGATGCCGACATTGTAGTGGCCGATATCAGGATCGTAAGCGGACTGGCCGCGGCCACGGTAGTCGAAGGCGATGACCTTGCGCGGATTGTCGGTTCGCTGCGACAGATAAAGCGCCAGCTCATGGAAATCGCGCGCGTTGCGGGTCAGGCCGGGCAGGCAAACGACCTGCCAGTCTGCCGAATTGGTCTCGCCATAGACGCGGGCGTGAAGCTTGAGCCCGTCCGGCGCGGTGTAGAAAAAGTCGGAGAAGCCGTCGGTGCTCGACATATTAAAAGGACTCCCTGGCCGGATTGTCTCCGTCTGCTACAGGCGAGGGTGGGAGCGGTCAAATCGAGGGTTGTCGGCAAGCTGACACTCTTGGAAATGTCGGAGGGACAGCGCCCCCCTCTGTCCTGCTGGACATCTCCCCCACGAGGGGGGAGATTGGCGGTTCCGGCGCTACGCCCTTCCTTCGACGTTGGAGATTGGCGAAATCGGCAACGAAGCTGATCTCCCCACTCGTGGGGGAGATGGCCGGCAGGCCAGAGGGGGGCGCGAAGGATCCCCAACGTTTGCCCATGGCGACAGCTCTGCCGCCTCAGCCCCTTCCGTTCACCAAATCCCCAACGATATCGTACTTCCCCGAAATACGCATCTTGTAGACCTCGTAATTCTCCATCACGCGCTGCACGTAACTTCTTGTTTCCGTGTAGGGAATCCGCTCGATCCAGTCGACGACGGCGTCGATGCCATTGCCGCGCGGGTCGCCGTACTTGGCCACCCATTGCCTGGCCCGGTTGGGGCCGGCATTGTAGCCGGCGAAGGTCAGCACATAGGAGCCGCCGAAGCGGTCGAGCTGCTCGCCGAGGAAGGCAGCCCCCAACGTCGCATTGTAGCCGGCGTCGCTGGTCAGCCGATCCTGCGAGAAGGTCACGCCGGCCTTCTTCGCCAATTGCTTGGCGGTGCCCGGCATCAGCTGCAGCAGGCCGCGCGCGCCGGCGCTGGAGACGGCGCCGACATTGAATTCGCTTTCCTGGCGGGCGATCGCATAGGCCAGCGCCTTGCCCGAGCCGGATATGTCGGCGGTGTCGGGAATGACGCCCAGCGGATGCGACAGCGCGCCGACATCGATGCCGCGCGCGCCGGCGATCTTGCCGATCTTCAGCGCCATGAAATGATTGCCCTGCTTTTCCGCCAGCACCGCAAGCAGCGCCAGCTCGCCGGGGCTGGTCAACTGCCCGGCGAGGTCGCGGTAAAGCGTCTCGGCATAGCGGTCGTAGCCCGCCTCCTGCAGCCGCTTGATGGCGCTGACGGCTTCGCGGCCGTCAAAGCTTTGGCGGTCGGCAGTGCTTGGCTCGGGATAGACAATGTTCAGCGTGTGCAAGCCAACCCGTTCCGCCGCCAACTGGCCGTAGAAAGTGGTGCCATAGGCCGCCGCCTTGGTGAAATAATCCTTCGCATCGCCTGGACCGCCGACTTCCGCCGCGCGGCCAAGCCAATAATAGGCGCGTGACAGCGACATCGGTCCCTGCGCGAGATCGGCGATGCGGGCAAAATGGGTCGAGGCCGTCGCAGGATCGTTGAGGCCGCGCAACGCATACCAGCCGGCGTGGAATTCGGCCTCGGCGGCGCTGGCGGGGCTTTCGGCGGCATGCGCGGCAACGACCTTGTAGGCGGTCTTCCAGTCGCCCTGGTCGACCAGTGCGCGCGACAGCACGCGGCGCTCGACCCACCAGGCATCGGGATCGACCAGCGCGTCGCGGTTCGTTGGCGCTTTCATCATCACCGCGGCGGCGTCCGCAAACTTCCGCTGCTTGCGCAGATATTCGGCTTGCGCGAAGAAATAGCCGGCCGATTGCTGCGCGGCAGGCACCGCTTTCAACAGCTTGGCCGCGTTCTTGTCGCCACGCGAGGCGGCGGCCCAGGCATCGGCCAGCGGTTGCGCGCCGGCAAGTGCTGCGACCCGCAGTGCCGAATTCTCCCGGTCGGCATAAAACATCCGTTCCATGCGGAAACGATGGTCGGCAGCCGGAATGATGGCGCCAAACTCCTTGCTGACGGCCGCCTCGTCCCTGGCTTCCAGCTTCTCGGTGCGCCAGAATGGCGACAGCACGGAAAGCGCAGCCTTGGTGTTGCCAAGAGCTACATAAGAACGGGCAAGGATGACCACGCCTTGAAAGGTCAGCGGTTGGCTGCCGTCAAAGGCTTTCACCACGGTCTGCGGCGACGGGCTTTCGCGGTAGAGCGCGCGCTCGCTGTTCTTGCGCAGAGCGATGGTGCCCGGCCAATTCGGCAACATCTTTGCGGTATCGGCAATCTCGCTGCTCGGCACACGGTCGCCGCCATAGAGCGCGATCGCCCAGGCCAGGATATGGCGGTCCAGCGAACTGGCCGGCAATGTTTCGCGCACCGCTCGTGCCGCGGCGATATCGCCGGTCGCCAACGCGTCGAGACTGCCTTTCAACACGGCGATATTGGCGGAGGGCGCATCGGTCTGCGCTCCATCTTGCATGTCAGGCATCGGGATCGATGAGGTCGTCTGCTCGTCGACGCTCTCGTTTGCCGCCGTTCCCACTATCAGCAGGGCAACGGCGCCAAGCAATATGAAGCGGAGTGGCCGACTGGCCGGCATGATCCTGATCTTTCCCTGTTGCGGCACTTTAGATGGCAAGCCCAGGTGCCCGAGAGCCTAGACTTAGGTCGTGAAGAGCTCGTAAACAAAGGGTTATCGAGGCCGTTCGAATTGCGCTTGCTGGCACCATCGGCATGCTTGCCGCGCAACAGTGTCGAGACTATGGTGCGCGGCTTCGCTTTCGGCTAGAAGGCGCCCGATGCATGTCGCCCAAAAGCGGGAACCGGTTTTGGGACGATGATACGCATAAACAAACAAGTTCCAAGGAGTTGGACGACATGCTGAGAGGCTCGCTTACTGCGCTCGTGACGCCGTTCGAAAAGAGCGGACGTTTCGACGAGAAAGCCTTTCGCGCTTTCGTCGAATGGCAACTTGGCGAGGGCACGACGGGCCTCGTCCCGGTCGGCACCACCGGTGAGTCGCCGACGCTGTCGCATGACGAGCATCGCCATGTCGTCAAGGTCTGCATCGATGTGGCCAAGGGCCGCGCTCCGGTCGTCGCCGGCGCCGGCTCCAACAACACCGCTGAAGCGGTCGGTCTGGTGCAGTACGCCGAGCAGGCGGGCGCCGACGCCGCTCTGGTCGTCACGCCTTATTACAACAAGCCAACACAGCGCGGCTTGTACGAGCATTTCGCTGCCGTCGCCAGGGCGACCAAGCTGCCGATCATCATTTACAACATCCCGCCGCGCTCGGTGATCGACATGATGCCGGAGACGATGGGCAGGCTGGCGCACGACTTCAAGAACATCGTCGGCGTCAAGGATGCCACCGGCAAGGTCGAGCGCGTGTCCGAACAGCGCGCCACCTGCGGCAAGGATTTCATCCAGCTTTCAGGGGAGGATGCCTCGGCGCTCGGCTTCAACGCCCATGGCGGCGTCGGCTGCATCTCGGTGACGTCGAATGTCGCGCCGCGGCTGTGCGCCGAATTCCAGGAAGCCACACTGTCCGGTGACAGCGCCAAGGCGCTGGAATTGCAGGACCGTCTGCTGCCGCTGCACAAGGCCATCTTCCTTGAGCCCGGCCTGTGCGGCGTCAAATACGCGCTGTCGAAAATTGGCAAGGTCGAGAACGTGGTGCGCTCGCCGCTGGTGACCATCGAGGCGTCGACCGCCGAGAAGATCGATGCGGCGATGAAACACGCCGGCTTGATAAATTAAGGATGAGGCGCCACCTCTCCGCATCATGAACCAGGTCAGAAAAGCCGATCCCAACAACAAGACCGTTGCGGAAAACCGCAAGGCGCGGTTTTCCTATGAGGTGCTCGACACCGTCGAGGCCGGCCTTGTGCTGACCGGCACCGAGGTCAAGTCGTTGCGCCAGGGTCAGGCCAACATCCAGGACAGCTACGCCTCGGTCGAGGGCGGCGAGATCTGGCTGATCAACTCCTATCTGCCGGAATATCTGCAGGCCAACCGCTTCAACCACGAGCCCAGGCGGCGCCGCAAGCTGCTGCTCAACAAGCGCGAGATGGCAAAACTGGCGCAGAGCATCGACCGCGAAGGCATGACGCTGGTGCCGCTGAAAATCTACTTCAACGACCAGGGCCGTGCCAAGCTGCTGCTCGCCGTCGGCCGCGGCAAGAAACTGCACGACAAGCGCGAGAGCGAAAAGCAGCGCGACTGGTCGCGCGAAAAGGGCCGGCTCATGAAGGAACGGGGCTAAGAACCTCGAGCCACAGCCCCAGAAAAGCCACATCGGCTTTCAAGTTTCCAGCGACATACGATGGGGAAAGGCTTGAAGAACCGGATCATTCTCTGGGGTGCGGCCAGTCTGGTCTTCGCCGGCATCGTCGCCGCAGGTGGCATCTTCTATTTCCGGACGTTCTCGCCGGATCGTGACAGCTATCCGGTCAGGGGTATCGACGTTTCCCATCATCAGGGTGAGATCGACTGGCGGCGCGTTGCCGCCGATGACGTCGCCTTCGCCGTCATCAAGGCGACCGAGGGCGGCAACCATGTCGACGATGCCTTCGCCAAGAATCTGCGCGAGGCGCGCGCGGCCGGCCTCGCCGTCGGCGCCTATCACTTCTTCACCTTCTGCCGGCCGGGCGCCGACCAGGCGAAAAATTTCATCGCGGTGGTGCCGCACGACCAGCCGCTGCTGCCACCGGTCGTCGACATCGAATTCGGCGGCAACTGCCCGCAACGCCCGTCGCCGGAACAGCTGAGCGCGGAACTCCAGGCCTTCCTCGGACCGGTTGAAGCTGCGTTCGGCAAGCCGGCGATCATCTACCTGACCGACGAGGCTGAGGACGCCTATGCCGGACAGATGGCTGTGCGGCAGCGCTGGCTGCGCTCGCTGGCGTTCAAGCCGAGCGAGGACGGCTGGATTTACTGGCAGTACCACAATATGGGCCGTGTCGACGGGATCGAGGGCGATGTCGATCTCAACGTCCTGCAGGGTGGGCAGCAAACGCTGGCCGAGCTATTTGCTGCGCCCGCATCGCTCTCTTCGCAAAAGCCTCCATCGCCTTGAACGAATCATCTGGCCTTGAGTTTGGCATCCGCAGTCTTACGCAGGCTTGGGAACAGGCCTGGAAAGAGCCGAAAAAGCCATCCCCGCGGCCATGATCAGTACGGCGGCGAACTGGGCGCCGGTCGGCGTCTCGCCGAGCACCGTCATCGCGATCAGCACGGTTGCGATCGGCACGCATGGCATGAACAGCGATGCCGCCTGCGACCCCAGCTGCCGGACGATATAGGTGTACAGGAACATGGCGGCCGCACCTGCCAAAAACCCTTGAATGACGATCTGGCTGGCAATCTCGGCCACTGATGCCGCGCGGAGGCCGCTTGGGGCAAAGAAATAGAGCAACGGCAGCGGCACGCATGACAGCAGCACCACCGTTGCGGTCGCCGCAACCGGATCGACGCGCCAGCGCCGCACGAGAACGGCATAGGCGGCAAACATCGCGCCGGATCCGACGAACAGAAGATCGCCGAAGAGGACATCCTTCATGCCGCCGCCAGTGCGCACGGGTGCAATGAACAGGATCAGCCCGGCGATGATGGCTGCGACGCCGATGGTTCGCTGGCGCGAGGTTTTCTCCCTCGTGGCGATGCGCGACAGCACGAATGAGAAGAACACGATCGAGGCAGGGCAAAGTGCGGCACCATGCGCTGCCGGCGCATAGGTCAGTCCCCAATTGATGATGATAGGGTAGGGCAGTCCGGCCAGTGCCGCCAGCGTCAAGGCACGCCTCCAGCCCAATGCCTTGCCAGTCGCCCGGCCGTTTCTCCAGGCGACCAGCAGCATGACCATGCCGGCGCCGGCAAAGCGCAACGTTGCCAAATCGGTCGCGGTCAGATGTTCCCGCAGGCTGAAGCGGGCGGCGACGAACTGCACGGCGTAGATGCCGATCATGGCCAGGCCAGCAAGGATTGCCGGCTTCGTGTTTCGGTCCTCTGTCACGTGCATTCTTGTCCCGCTCGATCCTGCCAGCGGAAGGGTACTTCCTCCAGACGGCTTTCGTTGAAAACGCAGCCTATTGTCGAAAATGGTGCGTCAAAATATGCTGTTTTCGCAATATGGAAGTGAAAGTCACGCGATATGGGCGCTGCAAACGTGAATCATGAATCCGATCAGCTTGATGCCATCGACCGCAGCCTGCTTCGGTTGCTGCAGGAGGATGGGCGTCGCACCACGCTTGATCTCGCCGCCCGCGTCGGCCTGTCGCCGACCGGCACCAGCCAGCGCGTGAAGCGTCTTTTCCGTGACGGTTTCATCACTGCAGTGAGAGCCGTCCTCAATCCGCAAAAGATCGGCCGTGGCACGCTTGTCTTCATCGAAGTCAGGCTCGACCAGGCGGCGCCGCATGTTTTCGACCGTTTTGCCGAAGCGGTGGCGAAAGCTCCAGAAGTGCTGGAATGCCATATGGTCGTCGGCGGCTTCGACTATCTGGTGAAGGCGCGCATTTCGGAAATGGCTGCATACCAGGATTTTTTGAAGCGCGTGATCCTGCCGTTGCCGGGTGTCAGGGAAACGCACACCTATGCGTCGATATCGGACGTTAAGCCGGACGCGCTGCTGCCGGTGTGAGACGGGGGCCTGAGATCAGGCGGCCTGAGAAACCTCCGGCGCCAGCGTCACATTGGCATCGCCCCAGACTTTCAGGGCGGTGATCACCGGCTCCAGGCTTCGGCCGCGCGGCGTCAGGCTGTATTCCACCTTCGGCGGCACCTGCGCATAGACCTTGCGGGAGATGAGCCCGTCCGTCTCCATCTCGCGAAGCTGGTTGGTCAGCATGCGCTGTGTACAGTTTGGAATGCGCCGGCGGATCTCGTTGAAACGCATTGTGCCTTCCAACAGATGGTAGAGCACCACGCCTTTCCACTTTCCGTCGATATAGCGCAGCGTGCCCTCAACGGTGCAGCCGGGGCTGCAATCGAATCGCTCATGGCGAATGCGCGGCATGACGGTATCCTTTTCGACACTATGTGCTTTATATGCGCATTCTTGCGCTTTGCGAACATAAACCGCATCTCTGCCCTACACAACGCTCAACAGCAATTGCGGAGAAACCAGAATGCGCGCCGTCGGCTATCAAATCCCAGCCCCCATCACCGATGAGGCGTCCCTCGTCGATATCGACCTTCCCAAGCCGGAGCCGAAAGGCCGTCAATTGCTGGTCGAGGTGAAGGCGGTCTCGGTCAATCCGGTCGACACCAAGATTCGCAAAAGCGCTAAACCCGAAGCCGGAAGCTGGCGGGTGCTTGGTTGGGACGCTGCCGGCCGCGTCGTCTCCACGGGTTCGGACGCCAGCCTGTTCAAGGCCGGAGACGACGTCTTCCGGTGCGCTGGCACCGCAAGGCACCAATGCCGAGTTCCACCTTGTCGACGAGCGCCTTGTTGGCCGCAAGCCGAGCGCGCTCCACTATGCCGAGGCGGCGGCGCTGCCGCTGACGGCGATCACCGCCTCCGAGGCGCTGTTCGACCGCCTTGACGTGAAGAAGCCTGTCGCGGGCGCCACAAACGCCATCCTGATCATCGGCGGCGCCGGCGGCGTCGGCTCGATCGCGGTCCAGCTTGCGCGCCAGCTTACCGATATGACCGTGATTGCGACCGCATCGCGGCCCGAAACCCGCGACTGGGTGCTCGGCCTTGGCGCCCATCATGTCGTCGATCATTCCAGGCCGCTCGCCGCCCAGGTTGCAGCGCTCGGCATCGGCGCGCCGGCCTTTGTGTTCTCGACCACCAACACCGACAAACACCTGGCTGAGATCGTCGAACTGATCGCGCCGCAGGGCCGTTTCGGGTTGATCGACGATCCTCAGACACTCGATATCAATCCGTTCAAGCGCAAGAGCGTCTCGGTCCACTGGGAGCTGATGTTCACCCGCTCGCTGTATGAAACGCCTGATATGGCCGCGCAGGGCGAGCATCTCAACGAACTGGCGCGGCTTGTCGACGCCGGCATCATCCGCACCACGCTGGGCGAAACGTTGGGCACTATCAACGCCGCCAATCTGAAGCGCGCCCATGCGCTGATCGAGACCGGCAAGGCCAAGGGCAAGATCGTGCTGGAGGGGTTCTGAAAGGCGCGGCTATTTTTTCAGGAATTCCGCGATGTCGCTGAATACCCTAACGAACATCGCTTCCGTCAGCACACCGGTGTTGGTGTTATAGCGCGAGCAGTGGTAGCTGGAAAACAGCGTGACGCCGCCGGCCGGCAACTGACCGCCGTGCTTGAACGGATAGGCGGCGACACGCCCGCCCAGTGCCCGGACCGTCGACTGGTGCGCAATCGAACCGAGCGCCAGCACGGCGCGCAATTTTGGAAAGCGTGCAATCGTCGGCACCAGGAAGCTGCGGCAAGTGGCGATCTCGGCGCCGACCGGCTTGTTCTCCGGCGGCACGCAGCGCACCGCATTGGTGATCGCGGTGCCGACCAGCTGCAACCCGTCATCCGGCCGCGCCTTGAACTCGCCGCGGGCAAGACCGTGAGCGATCATCGTTGAGTAGAGCAGGTCGCCGGCATAGTCGCCGGTGAACGGTCGCCCGGTGCGGTTGGCGCCGCGCAGGCCGGGCGCCAGCCCGACGATCAGCAGCTCGACGGCGTCCTCGCCATCAGGCGGCAGGAAAGTCGGCACCGGCGCATTGAACCACGACGGCTCGCGCTGCCGCCAGTCTGCGATGAAATCATGCAGGCGCGGGCAGAGCGGGCAGTCGCGGTCGGGTTCGGGAGCGGCGTCCAAGGCCGCCGCCGTCAATAGTCTTCCTCTTCGACTTCGGCCGGCTCGGGCCTGCGCACCGGCCGTTCGGAGGGATCGCGGCCGACCTCGTTCTTCAGCGAGGTCAAATCGATGAAATGGTCGGCCTGGCGGCGCAGATCGTCCGAGATCATCGGTGGTTGCGAGGCCATGGTGGAGACGATCGAGACCTTGCGGCCGCGCCGCTGCAGCGCTTCGACCAGTGTGCGGAAGTCGCCGTCGCCGGAGAAGATGACATAGTGGTCGACAACATCGGCAAGTTCGAGCGCATCGACGGTCAGTTCGATGTCCATATTGCCCTTGATCTTGCGGCGGCCGGTCGAGTCGGTGAACTCCTTGGCCGGCTTGGTCAC
This sequence comes from Mesorhizobium sp. M0058, assembly GCF_040323095.1. Lineage (NCBI taxonomy): Bacteria > Pseudomonadati > Pseudomonadota > Alphaproteobacteria > Hyphomicrobiales > Phyllobacteriaceae > Mesorhizobium > Mesorhizobium sp. M0058. Next base: position 214,044 of record NZ_JAMYUQ010000004.1, on the reverse strand, counting down.
CACCTTGAAGCCATTATAGTCGAGCCAGTCGATCAAGGGACGGATCGAAGAGTATTCCTGATCCTCGACCAGAGCGGTGTAGTAATAGGCCCGCAGCAAATAGCCGCGCTTCTGGAAGCTGGACAGCAGTTTGCGGTAGTCTATGTCGAAGCCGAGTGCGCGCGAGGTGGCGTAGAGATTGGCGCCGTCTATGAATAGAGCGATTTTTTCACGGGGGTCGAACATGGCAATATTCCTTTTTCGAAATAGGTGGCGGACTTATCGAAATGGGTCGTTATATCGCTCGGCTCGTAAATAAACCGGCTGACCTATCGTCAACCGAGATAGCGCCAGTTTTACGGCAATCCAAGGGTGCCGGGGCGCACTGCAAGCAATTGTGATCGGAGCCGTGTCGTCGCCGGTAGGCGGGCTTCGCCGGCAAGGCATTCACCGGCGCCCAGAAACTGGCATCCGCCAGCCCACGAGGCCACAGCGCCATTATGCTTGTATTTTGGCGGCGTTCGGGTTATGGACCGCGCCTGTTTTCCATCAAATCCAGGCATGAAAGGGGCAATCAATGGCCCGCGTAACCGTTGAAGACTGCATCGACAAGGTCGACAACCGCTTCGAGCTCGTGCTGCTTGCCGGCCATCGCGCCCGCCAGATCAGCCAGGGCGCGCCGATCACCGTGCCGCGCGACAACGACAAGAACCCGGTCGTGGCGCTGCGCGAGATCGCCGACGAGACGCTGTCGCCCGACGACCTCAAGGAAGATCTGATCCACTCGCTGCAGAAGCATGTCGAGGTTGACGAGCCCGAGGCCGATGGCGAGGCGATCGCCGACCAGACCGGCAACGCAGTTGCAGCTACCGACGCCGACGACGCGGAAGAAAACGTCACCTTCGATCGCATGACCGAGGAAGACCTTTTGGCCGGCATCGAGGGCCTGGTTCCCCCGGAAAAGAGCGACGACTACTAATCGCTGCCCTGGACCTGCCGGGAATATGGTTCCGGCACTTCCGTCCCGTGTGTTTCGTGGCTATCTATGAGATGCGCCGTACATCAGTGCGGCGCATCAATCATTTCAGCACCGTGAGAACCCGCCCATGATGCGTCAGTATGAGCTTGTCGAGCGCGTTGCGCGCTACAAGCCTGACGTCAATGAGGCGTTGCTCAACAAGGCCTATGTCTACGCCATGCAGAAGCATGGCCACCAGAAGCGCGCTTCCGGCGATCCCTATTTCTCGCATCCGCTCGAAGTCGCCGCCATCCTCACCGAAATGCACATGGATGAGGCGACGATCGCTGTCGCCTTGCTGCACGACACGATCGAGGACACCACCGCGACGAGGGCCGAGATTGACGATCTGTTCGGCCCCGAAATGGGCAAGCTGGTCGAAGGCCTAACCAAGCTGAAGAAGCTCGATCTCGTCTCCAAGAAGGCCGAGCAGGCAGAAAACCTGCGCAAGCTGTTGCTGGCCATCTCGGAGGATGTCCGCGTTCTGCTGGTCAAGCTCGCCGACCGTTTGCACAACATGCGCACCCTCGACCACATGCCCGAGGCCAAGCGCCTGCGCATCGCCGAGGAGACGATGGACATCTACGCGCCGCTGGCCGGGCGCATGGGCATGCAAGGCATGCGTGAGGAACTGGAAGAGATCGCCTTCCGCTTCATCAATCCGGAAGCCTACCGCGCCGTCACCGCGCGGCTCGCCGAGATATTCGAGCGCAACAAGGGTGTACTGACCGACATTGAAAAGGCGCTGTCGGCGCTGTTCGAGAAGCATGCCATCAATGCCGGGGTGAAGAGCCGGCAGAAGAAGCCTTGGTCGGTGTTCCGCAAAATGGAGGCCAAGGCGCTGTCCTTCGAGCAGCTCTCGGACATCTTCGGCTTCCGCGTCGTCGTCGACAGCGTCGAAGACTGTTACCGCGCGCTCGGCGCCATCCACACCACATGGTCGATGGTGCCTGGCCGCTTCAAGGATTACATTTCTACGCCCAAGCAGAACGACTACCGTTCGATCCACACCACCATTGTCGGCCCGTCGCGCCAGCGCGTCGAACTGCAGATCCGCACCCGCGAGATGAACAAGATCGCCGAATATGGCGTCGCCGCCCATTCGATCTACAAGGACACCGGCGGCAAGACGAACGGCGCCGCCCATGCGATCTCGAAGGAGACCAACGCCTATGCCTGGCTGCGGCGCACCATCGAGCAACTGGCAGAAGGCGACAACCCGGAAGACTTCCTCGAAAATACCAAGCTGGAGCTGTTCCAGGACCAGGTATTCTGCTTCACGCCGAAAGGCATGCTGATTGCGCTGCCGCGCGGCGCCACGCCCATCGACTTCGCCTATGCCGTGCACACCGATGTCGGCGACACCTGCGTCGGTGCCAAGGTCAACGGCCGCATCATGCCGCTGATGACGGAACTGAAGAACGGCGACGAGGTCGAGATCATCCGCTCCAAGGCGCAAGTGCCGCCGGCGGCGTGGGAGTCGGTGGTGGTCACCGGCAAGGCGCGCTCAGCCATCCGCCGCGCCACCAAGAACGCCATTCGCAAGCAATATTCAGGTCTTGGTGCCCGCATTCTCGAGCGCGCCTTCGAACGCGCCGGCAAGACCTTCACCAAGGAAAGCCTGAAGCCGGTGCTGCACCGGCTGGCGCGCAAGGACATCGAGGATGTGCTGGCCTCGGTCGGGCGCGGCGAACTTGCCTCGACCGACGTCATGAAGGCCGTCTTCCCAGACTACAAGGACGAGCGCGTCACCGTCAGCGCCCCCAAGCAGCGCGAGGAGGGCTGGTCGAAGATCCGCAACGCCGCCGGCATGCTGTTCCAGATGCCCGGCACCCGAGCCGCGCGCAAGGACAAGGACCAGCCGCGCGATGGCGCGGTACCGATCCGCGGCGTGCGCGGCGACCTGCCGGTGCGTTTCGCGCCGGAAGGGGCCGTGCCTGGCGACCGCATCGTCGGCATTGTCCAGCCGGGCACCGGCATCACCATCTATCCCATCCAGTCGCCGGCGCTGCAGGCCTTCGACGACCAGCCGGAGCGCTGGATCGACGTGCGCTGGGACATTGACGAGCAGACCAAGGAGCGCTTTCCGGCGCGCGTCTCGGTCACCGCCATCAACGCGCCGGGCTCGCTCGCCGATATCGCCCAGGTCGTTGCCTCCAACGACGCCAACATTCATACGCTGTCGATGGTGCGCACCGCGCCCGACTTCACCGAAATGCTGATCGATCTCGAAGTCTGGGATCTGAAGCACCTCAACCGGCTGCTGTCGCAGCTCAAGGATAATTCGAGCGTCAGCGATGCGCGGCGTGTGAATGGGTGAATAGTGAATAGTGAATAGTGAATAGTGAAAGAAGGCGCTCTCACTACCATTCACCATTCACCATTTCACCATTCACCATGGACATGGGGCGAGTTATGAATACCGACGAGGTGCTGGGCATTTTCCGCGAGGCGGGCGCTGTTCTGGAGGGGCATTTCATCCTGACGTCCGGCCTGCGCAGCCCGGTCTTCTTGCAGAAGGCGCGCGTCTTCATGCATGCCGACAAGACCGAGCGGCTTTGCAAGGCGCTGGCCGAGAAGATTCAAAAGGCGGTGCCGGGCAAGATCGACTACGTCGTCGGCCCGGCGATCGGCGGCCTGATCCCGGCCTATGAGACGTCGCGCCATCTCGGTGTGCCTGCAATCTGGGTGGAGCGCGAAGGCGGCGAGTTCAGGCTGCGCCGCTTTGAGATCGCTGCCGGCTCGCGCGTCGTCATCGTCGAGGACATCGTCACCACTGGTCTTTCGATCCGCGAAACCATCGACTGCCTGCGCGCGATTGGCGCCGAGGTCGTGGCGGCGGCCTGCATCATCGACCGCTCGGCCGGCAAGACCAATGTCGGCGTGCCGCTGATCGCGCTTGCCGAATACGAGGTCCCGGCCTATCCCGCCGACCGCCTGCCGCCGGAACTTGCCGCCATTCCCGCCGTTAAGCCAGGAAGCCGCAACATCTAGGGGACATCACAATGATCGCCGGCATCGATCATTTCGTGCTGACGGTCCGCTCGGTGGAGGACAGCTGCGCCTTCTACCAGCGGGTGCTTGGCCTGAAGCGCCTCGACGAGCCGGAGCGGCCGACGGCGTTGCTGTTCGGATCGCAGAAGATCAATCTGCATCAGGCAACGCACACTTTTGAACCGAAAGCCAAGACGCCGATGCCTGGCTCCGGCGATTTCTGCCTGGTCGCCGCAAGGCCGCTTGCCGAGATTTGCGCCAGTCTCGAAGCCAATGGCGTTGCCATCGAAGTCGGCCCGGTCGAGCGCACCGACGCCCGCGGCACGATGATGTCGGTCTATTTCCGCGACCCGGACAGCAATTTGGTCGAAGTCAGCGAATATCGGGAATAGTCTATCCGCCTCGGCGTCGTCTTCCCGGGCAGGCCTGATCGTCGTCATGAAAGTCTCGCTTGGATGTTGTGTTGTCCTCAGTTTCGCCCCAATGGCGCTCTTGTTACCCGCCTGCGGCAGACCATCGCGGCGGCGTTTCATTGTTCCGCCGCAAGGCAGTCGCTATATCAAAGTCGTTGTTGCCTTTCTGCGCCCTCGAAGCGCAAGATGGAGCGACCGCGCCCGGCCAGGGATGGTTGCAATTTGGGCGTGACGAACCGGGAACTGGAACAGAGTGCTTTTTCGACGCCGAAAGCCTGATGGCATTCTGGAGCGGGTGCGTACCTATCTGTGGCCGCGCCGCTCGTTTTCGCGCTCGTTGCAATATTTCTCCAAGCGCATCCTGCGGCTGAAGGCGACACCGCATGCGGTCGCGGCCGGCGTCGCGGCCGGCGTTTTCGCCTCCTTCTTTCCGCTCGGCTTCCATTTCGCCGTCGCCGCCGTGCTCTGCTGGGTGGTCGCCGGCAATCTGGTGGCCGCCGCCCTCGGCGCGGTATTCTTCGGCAATCCGCTGACTTTCCCGCTGCTGTGGGGAGCGTCCTGGGAAGTCGGCAAGCTGATCCTGCATGAACGCCTGCCCAAGAACGGACCGCCTGCGCATCTTGGTGAGATGATGCACACGCTGTCGTTTGCAAAACTGTGGCATCCGGTGCTCGAGCCGATGCTGATCGGCGCTGTGCCGCTCGGCCTGATCTTCGGGCTGATCTTCTACGGTATCACCCGCTGGGGGATGACAGCCTTTCGCGAGCAGCGCAGGAAGCGCATGGCAGAGCGGGCGCATAAGGCCGAGCACCGCGGACGGGAAGTTCCGGCGGAATGATCATCGGCATCGGCAGCGACCTGATCGACATCAGACGCATCGAAAAGTCGCTGGAACGGCATGGTCAGCGCTTCATCCAGCGCATCTACACCGAGGTCGAACAGGTCCGCTCGGAAGGCCGCAAGGGCCGCGCAGCCTCCTATGCCAAGCGCTTCGCCGCCAAGGAGGCCTGCGCCAAGGCGCTTGGCACCGGCCTGGCGCAGGGCGTGTTCTGGCGCGACATGGGGGTCGCCAACCTGCCCAGCGGCGCGCCGACGATGGCGCTGACCGGGGGAGCGGCGGCACGGCTGGCCAAAATCCTGCCACAGGGGCACAGAGCGGCGATCCACCTCACAATCACCGATGATTTCCCGCTTGCTCAAGCCTTTGTGATCATCGAGGCGTTGCCCGCCGAACAAGCGCCACATTGATTGCATCAGACGACCGCTATCTAAAGCCGACTTGACGTTGCCCAGCGCGCGCCGAGACTCTATACCATCCAACGCACAATCGAGGACGACATGAGCGTGGCTGAAAAATCCGAGAAGAAATCCGGCGGGCTTGGCGAAATCGTCAGCGTCATCATCCAGGCTTTGCTGCTGGCGATGGTCATCCGCACCTTGCTGTTCCAGCCCTTCTCGATCCCGTCCGGCTCTATGCGGCCGACCTTGCTCGAAGGCGACTATCTGTTCGTCACCAAATGGTCCTATGGCTTCTCGCGTTATTCGCTGCCATTCGGCCCCGACATCTTTTCCGGCCGCATCTGGGGTTCCGATCCGAAGCGCGGCGACGTGGTGGTCTTCAAGTTCCCGCCGGATCCGTCGCTCGACTACATCAAGCGCGTCGTCGGCCTGCCCGGCGACAAGATCCAGATGAAGGACGGCCAATTGTTCATCAACGGCCAGGGCGTGCCTCGTGTGAAAACCGGCCAGATCCAAAATCCTGATATCACGGAAGTGCCTGAGCCGGTCGACGTCTATCGCGAGACCCTGCCCAACGGCGTCAGCTACGACACGCTCGACCTGACACCGAATTCGATCACCGACAACACCCGCGAGTTCGTCGTGCCCCCCGGCAACTATTTCATGATGGGCGACAACCGCGACAACTCCTCCGACAGCCGCCTCAGCGTCGGCTACGTGCCGGCGGAGAACCTTGTCGGCCGCGCCAACATCGTCTTCTTCTCGATCGCCGGGAAGGCGAGCCCGCTCGAGATCTGGAAATGGCCGTCGCTGGTGCGCCTGTCGCGCCTGTTCCATTTCGTGAATTGATGGCTTTGAAGCGCCCGACGGGTGAAACTCTGGCCGATTTGGTGACAGCCAAAACCGGCCATTCCTTCCGGGATGTCCGTTTGCTCGAGACCGCGCTGACCCATTCCAGTGCGGTCAAGGCAAGCAGCAACAACCAGCGCCTCGAATTCCTTGGCGACCGCGTGCTCGGCCTGATCGTTGCCGACCTGCTTTTCGAAAAGTTTCCTGAAGCGCCGGAAGGTGAAATCGCCCCGCGCTTCAATGCCCTGGTCGATGCGCGGACATGCTCCGAGATCGGCATTGAAATGCAGCTCGAAGATCTGGTTCGGGCCGACGCTGCCTTGAAGGCGCGCTCGCGTGGCTCGGGCGGAAACTATCTGGCGGATGCGGTCGAGGCGCTGATCGCGGCGGTCTATATCGACGGCGGCCTCGATGCCGCAAGGCAATTCGTCCTGCGCTACTGGGAGCCGCGCTCGCAAAAGGTGGTGGCCAAGCCGCCCAATCCGAAATCCGACCTGCAGGAATGGCTCGCCAAGACCAGCGATGTCAGGCCCGAATACGCGATCGAGAAACGCGAGGGACCTGAACATCAACCGGTTTTCACGGTGTCCGTGAAAGTCGGCGGGTTTGCGCCGGCAAGCGGCACGGGCGGCTCTCGCCGCGCAGCCGAAGAAGCGGCGGCATCGGCGTTTCTTATGCGCGAGGGCATCTGGGCCAACCAAGGGAGTGCGGCATGACCGGCAGCGAAGATCTCCCTCCGGCAGCGGAGCCCACGCATTCCGGCTTCGTTGCCCTGATTGGGGCGCCCAATGCCGGCAAGTCGACGCTGGTCAACCAACTGGTCGGCGCCAAGGTGTCGATCGTCACCCACAAGGTGCAGACCACCCGCGCCATCGTGCGCGGCATCGCCACGCATGACAACGCGCAGATCGTCTTTGTCGATACGCCCGGCATCTTCAAGCCGAAGCGCCGGCTCGACACCGCGATGGTGACCACCGCCTGGGGTGGCGCCAAGGACGCCGATATCGTGCTGCTGCTGATCGATGCCGAGCGCGGCATCAGGGGTGACGCCGACGCCATCCTCGAGCGGCTGAAGGACGTCCGCCAGCCGATGGTGCTGATCCTCAACAAGGTCGACCGGGTCAAGCACGAGGCGCTGCTGGCCCTGGCTGCGGCAGCAAACGAAAAGGTGCCGTTCAAGCGCACCTTCATGGTCTCGGCGCTGACCGGCTCCGGCTGCAAGGATTTGCTCGACTATCTCGCGCAAGCTCTGCCGGTCGGCCCCTGGTACTATCCGGAAGACCAGATCTCGGACCTGCCGATGCGCCAGCTGGCCGCCGAGATCACCCGCGAGAAGCTGTATCTGCGGCTGCATCAGGAGTTGCCCTATTCCTCGCATATCGAGACCGAGAAATGGGAAGAGAAACCGGACGGCTCGGTGCGCATCGACCAGACCATCTATGTCGAGCGCGACAGCCAGAAGAAGATCGTGCTCGGCCACAAGGGCGAGACCATCCGTGCCATCGGCCAGTCGGCGCGCATGGAAATAGCTGGCATTCTCGAGCAGAAAGTGCACCTGTTCTTGTTCGTCAAAGTGCGTGAAAACTGGGGCGACGACCCCGAGCGCTACCGCGAGATGGGGCTTGAGTTTCCCCATTGAGCTTCATCGTCTGGAAATGCCGCCCGGCAGTTTGAGACGATGACATGCCTGATCCAAAACCGACCATCCATACCGATCTCGTGCGCCGGTTGATCGCCGCGCAATTTCCGCAATGGCGGCATCTGCCGGTGAGGCCGGTGGCGTTTGGCGGCTGGGACAACCGAACCTTCCACCTCGGCAATGATATGACTGTGCGGCTGCCGAGTGCCGCACCATATGCCTTGCAGGTCGAAAAAGAGCACCGCTGGCTGCCCAGGCTGGCGCCGCTTCTGCCGCTGCCGATCCCGGTTCCACTGGCGATGGGCGAGCCTGGGGAGGACTACCCCTGGCAATGGTCCGTCTACCGCTGGATCGACGGCGAAACAGCCAAGACCGCCGAAATCGCCGATCGCCGACAGTTCGCGGTCGATCTGGCCAAGTTCCTCATTGCGCTCCGGCGGATCGATCCGGCGGGCGGGCCGCCCGCGGGCCAGCACAATTTCTTCCGCGGCGGATCGCCAAGCGTGTATGACAACCAGACAAGGGAAGCACTCCAGGCGCTGGAGGGGCAGATCGACACCCAGGCGGCCACCGCTGTCTGGTATGCGGCCCTTGCCGCCACCTGGCAAGGGTCGCCCGTCTGGTTCCACGGAGACGTCGCTTGGGGCAACCTTCTGGTCCAAAACGGCCGTTTGAGCGCCGTCATCGACTTCGGCACCTCCGGGATCGGCGATCCCTCTTGCGACCTGGCGATCGCCTGGACGTTCTTCCAGGGCGAGAGCCGGGAGGCGTTCCGTGCCGCCATCGACGTCGATGAAGCGACCTGGGCGCGCGGCCGCGGCTGGACGCTGTGGAAGGCGCTGATCACCGTTGCCGGACACGACGCCAACCAAGCCGAAGCCGAGCGATCGCGCCGCGTCATCGACGACGTCCTGGCCGATCACCGGAAATTCGCGTGATCGGAGCCTTTTGACGATGTGCGGAGATCCAATGTCAGCACAGATCGCACGCGGTGCGCCAAAATCTTGATTTCGCCATGCAACCGGTGACAAGCTCCTGCCATGGAATGGCGCGACGAGGGAATCATACTCGGCACCCGGAAGCATGGCGAAACCAGCGCCATTCTCGAGGTAATGACGCGTGCGCATGGCCGCCATCTCGGCCTGGTGCGCGGCGGGCGCTCGCGCAAGCAGCAGCCGGTGCTGCAGCCCGGCAACCGGGTCGACCTTTTGTGGCGGGCACGCCTCGACGAGCATCTCGGCACCTTCCAGGCCGAGGCGATCGAGATGAATGCCGCCCGGTTGATGGACAGCGCAGTCGCCGTCTACGGCCTGCAGACCATGGCCGCGCATCTCAGACTCCTGCCCGAGCGCGACGCCCATGGCGGCCTGTATGAGACGCTTGCCGTGATGATCGCCCATCTGGACGATTCGGATGCCGCCGGCGAACTGGTGGCGCGCTTCGAACTGCTCATCCTCGACGAACTCGGCTTCGGCCTCGATCTCAGCCAGTGCGCGGCGACCGGCGCCAGGCAGGATCTGGCCTATGTCTCGCCGAAATCCGGCCGTGCGGTGTCGCGAGCCGCCGGTGCGCCGTGGCGCGACAAGATGCTGGCGCTGCCGGCCTTCCTGCAGCGCGGCTCCGGCTTGCGGGCGGACCACGCGGCACTCGAGGACGCCTTCCATCTGACCGGTTTCTTTTTCACCCGCCATGTCTACGAGCCGCGCGGCATCGAACAGCCCGATGCCCGTGCCGGCTTCCTCGCCGCCTTGCGCAAGCATCATTCGGGCGGCAATGCCGCCACTACGGCAGACGCTGCGCCAGAAAGGGGAGGGAGACTCGGTGGGTGCTGACCTCCGCAACCGTCCAGGTTCACAGCAAAAGCTGCATGCGGCAGCATTCCCTCCCCCTTGTGGGGAGGGTTAGGGTGGGGTACTCGTAGGGCAAGAGCCTCAGCCGGCCTTGCGATGCTCCATGAAATCATCGAGGATGGCGCGCTGACCGCCGAGGATCTTGAGGCTGGCCTCCGCGAAGGAAAACCAGCCGGCCCTGTCGATTTCGGGAAATTCCCTCGTCACGCCTGACCTGGGCGGCCATTCCATCGTGAACATGTTGCTTTTAACGGCATCGGGATCGAAATCGGCTTCGACACTCCAGGCGATGACGATCTTGCCGCCGGCTTGCCGATAGCTGCCGACAGGCTCGAAATCACCCTCGATGCTGACTCCGAGTTCTTCCCCAGCCTCGCGCCGGGCGGCGGCCAACTCATCTTCATTGTCCTCGACGAGGCCCTTGGGGATCGACCAAGCGCCTTCATCCTTCCTTGCCCAGAACGGGCCGCCGGGATGGACGAGCAGAAATTCGAGAATGCCGGCCCTTGTCCGGTGGATCAGCAGCCCTGCACTTCGTTTCGGCATTCGATTTCCCCACAGTTCATCCGAGGATAGCATGGCTCCTGGGCAAGTGGCGGCGGCATGCCATTCCTGGCTATCTCAGATGATGGGTGAGGATAAAGACCGTAGGCCGCTGGAATTTGCCGACGAAACATGCTCGATAACTTCTTTTCGGCCACCATTGCGGTGGCGTGACTTGAATAGCCGTCTGGGGTGGCCGTGTGGCCGCCGCAATTGTCAGTGAAAACTGGCCTGGTTTGGGGGAACCGCGATGTTTGAAAGCCTGATTGGCGCCGTCGTCGTTATCGTGCTTTTTGTCCTCGTCTTGCGCCAGCAGGGCCGCGTCAGTCTGATCGAGCGCGAGCTCGGAGCGCTGCGCAGCCTGGTTCTGTCCGGCGTGCATGCGACACCGCCCGTTGCCAAACCGGTCGAGCAGGCTGCAAGCGCACCGGCGGATGCCGCTCAGGCCACCGCACCAGTTGCCGACATAGCTTCGCCAACAACAGCCGACGCGGCACATGCCCAGGCACCGGCCGCCGAAGCCGATGCGGCCACCAGCGAGGCCGTGCCAGAACTGTCGGCCGCGGCCAGGGCGGCATTCACCGGATCCGCGCCTGCCGCCACGGCGAAGGCAGCCCGCCAGTCAGAGGTCGAAACGGCGCTCGGCACCCGTTGGGCGGTCTGGGTCGGCGGCGTCGCGCTGGCCCTGGGCGGCCTGTTCCTGATCCGCTACACCATCGAGGCCGGCATTTTCGGCCCTGAAGTGCGGCTGTCCCTGGCGGCGCTGCTCGGCCTGGTGCTGATCGGCGGCGGCGAGTTCATCCGCCGCACCGGCTTCAAGGTGCCGGTGCAAGGGGCTGCAGGCGCCTATATTCCGGCGATCCTGACGGCTGCCGGCGCCTTCATCCTGTTCGGTACGGTCTATGCCGCGCATGCCATTTACGGTTTCGTCGGGCCGGCCTTCGCCTTCACCGTGCTCGGCGCCATCGGCGTGGCGACCATTGTCGCCGCCCTCGTCCACGGCCAGGCCCTGGCCGGCATCGGTCTCGTCGGCTCGATGGCGACGCCGGCGCTTGTGTCCTCGCAGGCGCCCAACCCATGGGCGCTGTTCGTCTACCTGGCGATCGTGCTTGCCGCCACAGCCGTGATCGCCCGCATTCGCGACTGGAAATTCCTGATTGCGGCGGCCTTCTTCGGCACCGGCGCCTGGACCATCGTCTACATGATGAGCACGCTAGTCGCCGACCTTGCCGTCATCCTGTTCATCGACGCGGTGACGCTGGCGGTGCTTGCCTTTGTCTGGCTGGGCACACGTGACAGCGAAGCGGAGACGGCGAAGACCGGCTTCGACTGGCCCTCTATCGTGCCAGGCGTTTTCGTTGCGTTTTCAGCGCTAGGCCTGTCCGTCGACACGACGCTGGTCGCCGCCGGTGGCGCCTTGCCGGGCGCCTTCGTCCTCGTCGCCCTTGTCGCCACCGCACTCTACCGGCCGCGCGCGCTGCCGCTGCTGCATGCCGCCGGCGTGGTGAGCGTGATGATCCATCTCGGCATCATTCCGCCCACCACCATCGGCTCCGACATAACCCAGGGGAATATCGGCTTTGACGGCATGCCGGTGGCGGCCGGAAATCCGTTGACGCTGCGCATCGGCATTGCCCTCGGCCTGGTTTTCATCGGCGCCGGCTTCTGGGCCGCACGCCGCTTCGCCGCCTCAGCACGGGTCCGCGCGGCATGCTGGGCGGCATGGGGCGTCGCTGCGCCGCTCCTTATTCTGCTGACGCTGTGGCTCGCCTACGGCAATCTCGACCGCGACCTTGTCTACGCAGCGATAGCTGCCCTTCTGGTTGTTGTCTTCGCTGCCGGTGGCGAATGGATCGCGCGCGCCGAACAGCCGCCGCTCAAGGGCGACATTGCCGTCTCCTTCGCGCTTTGCGGCTCGGCTCTGGCCGGCCTGCTGATGCTGCACATGGCCTTCGGATCCGGCTGGACGACCATTCTTGCCGGCGTTGCCGCCATCGTGCCGGCGCTGGCGACGCGTTGGCGTTCTTATCCCGTGCTGGGCTGGATTTCGGTCGGCGCGGTCGTCGCCGTGCTCGGCCGCGTCGCCTTCGATCCGACCATCGTCGGCGCCGAGTTCCTGACGACGACGCCGGTGTTCAACTGGCTGCTGCCGGGATACGGCGTGCCGGCGCTGGCCTTCGGCTTTGCCGCCTGGCAACTCGCGCGTACCACCCCCGCACTACCAACAACTGGCAATGGCCGGCCGCGCCTAGCGATGGAGGCGGGTGCAGCCCTGTTTGCGCTGCTCACCGTCGCCATGCTGGTGCGCCACGCCATGCATGGCGGCGTCATCGACACCGGCCCGGTGACGCTCGCCGAACAGGCGATCTATACGCTGATCGCCATCGGTGCCGGCGCGATACTGGTGGCCATCGACATGCGCTCGCCAAGCTCTCTGCTGCGCTACGGCTCGATGGCCGCCGGCGTGCTCTCGGTCGCCTTCATCGTCCTCCAGCATTTCCTGGTGCTCAATCCGCTGTTCACCGACGAATCGACCGGCCAGATCCCGGTGTTCAACCTCTTGTTCCTGGCTTACCTGTTGCCGGCCATAGCCGCCGGCGGGCTGGCGCTCTATGCCAGGGACAAGCGGCCGCCATGGTATGCGCAGATGCTGGCGGTAGTGGCGGCATTGCTTGTCTTCGCCTACGCCACACTGTCGGTCAGGCGCGTGTTCAAGGGCGAGTTCATCGGCCTGTGGAGCGGCCTCGGGCAGCTTGAGACCTACACCTATTCGGCGCTCTGGCTGATCATCGGCGTCGTGCTGCTGACCGCCGGCGTCTGGCTGAAGTCGCAGGTGCTGCGCATTGCCTCGGCGGCGCTGATCGCGATTGCCGTGGTAAAAGTCTTCCTGTTCGACATGTCGGAACTGGAAGGCGTGCTCAGGGCGCTGTCCTTCATCGGTCTTGGCGCCGTGCTGATCGGCATCGGCCTGTTCTACCAGCGGCTGCTGACGCGGGCGGCGAGGGAGGCCAACGCTGCAACTTGAAGTGATATACGAGATGGAATATATGAATATCCAACGGAGGATATTCGATGCCGCTCTATATCCGCGACGACGAAGTGGATGCGCTGGCCAGCAGATTGCAACGCGAGACGAACGCTCCGAGCAAAACGGAGGCGGTGCGGGTCGCGCTCGTACACGAACTTGAGCGCAATCGGGCGAAGGTGCCGCTGCGCGATCGGATCGCCAGTCTTCAGGACAGGGCCAGGAAGCTTGGCCTGCCCAATCCCGATTTCGATATGAAGAAGTTCACCGACGAGATGTGGGAAGACTGATGTTTGTCGACGCGTCGGTGATCGTCGCCATTCTCAACCAGGAACCTGGGTGGGAGGAATTGCTGAAGCAGCTATCCGGTTTTTCCGGGCAGGTCTGGGTTTCTCCGTTGGTTCACTTCGAAGCAACACAGGCATTGGCAAGGGCCGGCGCCGGCCCGCGCAGACCCAGCGCTGAAGCCCTTCTCCATGCCCGCGATCTGATCGATGAGTTCATTGTGGAGATCATGGGAGAGAGTCTGGCCATTGACGACAACATCGGCTCTCGGGCCATTGACGCGAGCGCCCGTTACGGCAAAGCCGTTGGCCACAAGGCGGATCTGAATCTCGGGGACTGTTTTGCTTACGCCTGCGCGAAAAGCCGCGATCTTCCACTGCTGTACAAAGGCCATGATTTCGCACTGACCGATTTAGGATAATTCGGCCCTTTTGTTGATTGCGGGGAATAATTTAGCCGATCAACTCGTTATCTCACTGCTTGGGTTACCGGGGCGGCAGACCGCTTCGCGCTGGCCGCTTGCGCCGCGCCGGGAAGGCGCGTTCAATCGGGTTAAACAAGGGCGACCTCAGAACCAGCGGTCATGGACGAAAAGAAGGCAGCAATCCTTGGCGAAATACCGCGCCTGCGCCGCTACGCACGCTCGCTTCTGCGCGACCGCGAATCCGCTGACGATCTCGTCCAGGATTGCCTCGAACGAGCGCTCTTGCGGCTTGAAAGCTGGCAGACGGGAGAAAGCCCCCGGAGGTGGCTGTTTACGATCATGCATCATTTGTTCATCGATCAGATGCGCAAGGTGAACCGGCGCGGTGAGGCAGCGATCCTGCCGCTTGACGCAAACGAGGCGCAGGCAGTCCCCGCCGAACAGGCGGAGAACGCCGCCTCGCGCGAGATCATCGACGCATTGCACGCGATCAGCCCCGACCGTCGCGCCGCTCTCGTCATGGTCGCCATCGAAGGGTTTTCCTATGCCGAAGCCGCCAACATTCTCGGCGTGCCCGCCGGCACGCTGATGTCGCGCATAGCGCGCGGACGCGAGGAGCTGCGCAGCCTGCTCGATGACACGGCGCGCCGCCGCTCGATAAGGATCGTCGAGAAATGACCCGCCGCGATTTTTCCGAACGCGATATCCACATGGCTCTCGACGGCGAGCTGCCGGGCGACGAGCGCGCCGCCTACGACGCCTGGATCGACGCCAATCCCGAAATGAAGGCGAAAAGCGCCCGCTACACCGCCGACCGCGCCGCGTTGCGCGCCGCCTTTGCCGGTGTGCTCGACGAGCCCGTGCCGGTGCTGTTCAAGCAGATCGTTAGCGGTGAAGGCGCGACCAAAGCGGCGGCGCGGCAGTCGCGCTGGTGGCTTGCGGCCGCGGCGGCCGCAGTGCTCGTCATCGGCGGTCTTGGCGGCTATTTTGCCGGCATCGACGGCATCGGCAGGGAAGATGGCGCCGATGACCAACTGGCCGAAGAGGCGATCGCCGCCCATGTCATCTATGCCGCCGAACAGCGCCATGCGGTGGAAGTGCCGGCAAGCGACAAGGATCACCTGCAGACCTGGCTGTCCAACCGCGTCGGCCTGAAACTGGTGGCGCCGGATCTGGTGGCGGAAGGCTTCCAGCTGGTTGGCGGCCGGCTGCTGCCCGCCGGCCAGGGCAAGGCAGCGATGCTGCTTTACGAGGACGCCAAGGGTCAGCGCATCTCCTTGTTCGTTACCGCTGATTCCTCAGCCAAGTCCAAGGGCACCTACATGGCGGACGCCGACGGCCCCGAGGCGGTCTACTGGCTGGACAAGGGCTATGCCTGCGCCGTCGTCGGCTCGCTGCCGCGCGAGCAACTGGCTGCGGTCGCCAAGCGGGCCTACGGTCAGCTTCTGGCTGGTATCGCCAGTTAAGCGCATTCCGTTTCGGGAATGCGCCGGGGTAGAAAGTGTCACAATTCGGCCCTATTCGAAGTGCGATAGCGCTTGATGGATATCGGCGTTTCGGCTGATGTTTGCGACGTTTTTGACTGCGGTCTTTTCCTCCACCCAATCGAGGTTTTCCAAACCCGCATGCCTGCCGAGATTCGCAAGGCCCGCGCGTCCGACGTCGATGACCTCGCCGCCATCGAGAAGGCGGTCTTTTCCAGTGACCGCATTTCCCGGCGCTCCTTCCGCTTGTTGATCGAACGCGAGACAGCCGAGATGCTGGTCGCCGAAAGCGATGGTCGTGTCGCCGGCTACGCCATCGTGCTGTTTCGCAAGGGCAGCGGCGTCGCCCGGCTCTATTCGCTTGCCACCAGCCCGTTTTTCAGCGGCCGCGGCATTGGCCGCATGCTGCTTGCAGCGGCCGAAGAAGCTGCCTTCGAGCACGACCGCATGATGTTGCGTCTCGAAGTGCGCGAGGACAATCTTCGCGCCATTGGCATCTATGAGCAGAGCGGCTACCGCAAGATCGGTCGCGAGCCTCACTATTACGAGGATGGCGCCACCGCGCTGCGCTACGAAAAGACCTTGCGCGGCGATATTCCGGTCGCCACCAAAGTCCCATTCTACCAGCAGACCTGCGAGTTCACCTGCGGTCCATGCTGCCTGATGATGGCGATGGCCAATTTCGATTCCGGCTTCGTGCCCGATCCGGTCATGGAAATCCGCCTATGGCGCGAGGCAACGACCGTGTTCATGATGTCCGGCCCAGGCGGCTGCGAGCCCTTCGGCCTTGCGGTTTCCGGCTACGAAAGCGGGCTTGCGGCGGAAATCTTCGTGTCCTTCTATGGCGCGCTGTTCTTGCAATCGGTGCGCAGCGACGACAAGCGCCGGGTGATGGAACTTGCCCAGGTGGACTTTCGCCGCCGCGCGGAACTTTACGGCATCCCGGTGAATTACCGTCCATTCACCATCGACGATATCCGCGGCGCCCTGGCTCAGGGAAAACTGGTGCTGGTGCTGATCAGCGGCTTCCTGATGTTCGGCAAGAAGGTGCCGCATTGGGTGCTGGCTATCGGCGACGATGGCGACCACATCCTGATCCACGATCCCTGGGTCGAGGACGAAAGACAGGAGACCATCCTCGATGCCGCCAACATTCCCGTGCCGCACGGCATCTTCATGAACATGGCGCAATTCGGCCGCGACGGACTGCGTGCTGCCATCACTCTTGGGAAACGCTGATAACAATGACCTGGGTCATCCTCACCGGCCGTCAGAACGATCTCGACCCGGCGGCGACGCCGCACAAGATCATCACCAACCGTGACTATCTTGCGCATCCGGCGCTGTTTCGCGGCCAGCAGCCGAAGGTCATCAACCTGTCGAACAATTACGCCTACCAGAGCCGCGGCTATTATGCCTCTCTGCTCGCCGGTTCGCGCGGCCACAAGGTCATCCCGACGGTCGAGACGATGATCGACCTGTCCGAGCGCAAGCTCTACGAGCACGCGCTGCCGGAACTGGAGCTGGCGCTCAACAAATGTCGCAAGGATCTCGGTGGCGTATTCCCGCAAAAAATCTGCATCTTCTTCGGCATCGGACCGTCGAAGGTCTGGGACCGCTTCGCCAAGCTGTTGTTCGACTGGTTCCGCGCTCCGGCGCTTGAGGTTCACATCAAGGACAGCGCCGAATGGGCTTCGATCCGCAAGATCGGCTTCCTGCCGCTGGCCAGGATGGCCGAGGAGGAAGAAGCCCTCTTCGTGCAGGCGCTCGAGACGTACACCAACCGCGAGTGGCGCGACACCAAGGGCCGCACGCCGGCACGCTACACCTTCGCCACGCTGGTCGATCCGCATGAGGAACTGCCGCCGTCGGAGATTTCCTCGCTGCGTTACTGGGCCAAGATCGCCGAAAAGATGGGCGTCGAAATCGAGCCGATCACCAGGAAGGACCTGGCCAAGCTCGCCAATTACGACGCGCTGTTCATCCGCGAGACCACCTCGATCTCAAACCACACCTACCGCTTCGCGCGCCGCGCCCAGCAGGAAGGCATGCCGGTGATAGACGACCCGCTGTCGATGATCCGCTGCACCAACAAAGTCTATCTCAACGAACTGATGGCCTACAACAAGGTGCCGGTGCCGCCGACGGTGATGATAGCCGGCACCTCGGACCTCGAACTGGCGGCGCAGACGCTGGGCTTTCCGCTGGTGCTGAAGATCCCGGATTCATCGTTCTCGCGCGGCGTCAAGAAATGCGGCAACTTCGAAGAACTGAAGACGCTCGCCACCGAGTGGCTGGAGGATTCCGATCTCCTGATCGCGCAGAAATTCATCCCGACCGAATATGACTGGCGCGTCGGCGTGCTCGGCGGGCAGCCGCTGTTTGCCGTGCATTATCTGATGGCGAAAAAACACTGGCAGATCGTCAACCACAAGGCCAGCGGCAAGCCCGACCAGGGCGGCATCAAGACCTTCACGCTGAAAGAGACGCCGCCGCATGTCGTCGACACCGCGGTGAAGGCGGCGCGCTGCATCGGCGACGGGCTTTACGGCGTCGATCTCAAGGAAACCAAGGATGGCGTCTTCGTCATCGAGGTCAACGACAACCCGAACCTCGACCATGGCTGGGAGGATTCCGGCGAAAAGGACGAAGTCTGGGTGCGGCTGACGCAATGGTTCCTGGAGCGGCTGGACCGTCCCGGGCGTTAGTTTGCCGTCCCGGGCGGCAATTCAACCGAGGGGGAAAAATGCAGTTCATCGTCATCGAGGATTTCACCGGCTGCGACCGCAAGGAGATCTACCGCCGTTTCGGCGAGCGCGGCAGATTGAAGCCGGACGCGCTCGTCGTGCACCACTCCTGGATCGCGGCTGATATGAGCCGCTGCTTCCTGCTGGTCGAGGCCGATGACGTCACGCTGCTGCAGCGCTGGGTCATCGAATGGTCTGACCTGGTGGAGTTCGAGATCATTCCCGTGGCGACGAACAAGGACATGGTCGCCGCACTGGCCGGCCATCTCTGAGCAGCTCGGGCCATCAGCCGAGCACCGGCGAACCCACCGACCGCCGGCATTCCTCAATCAGCCAATTGCGAAACGCCGCCACCAGGTCGCGCCTTGCACTGCGTTCCGGGATCGTCAGGCAATATGGCTGACGCAGCGCGATCGATAGGGCATTAGCCCGGACCAAACGGCCCTCTTCCAGCGCCCAGGCGCAATAAATGCCTTGCGCCAGCGCCGCGCCCAGCCCTGAAATGGCAAGGTCGAGCGCTGCCCGCGACGAGTTCGCCGACAGTCCGCGCTGCACTGCGCGGCCGGGCTCTATGCCCGCCGCCTCGAACCAGGTGCGCCAAGACGGAAACGACGCGCCGGTCGGTCCCCAGTCGGTGTGAATCAGTGGCAGGCCGGCGAGGCTGTCGGTTTTGGCGGTGAGTTCTGGCGCGCAGACGGGGTAGACGGCGTCCCTGACGATCTCCTCGCTCGGGTGTTCACGATAGTGCGGGCCGAAGGACAGCCGGATGTCGATCAGTTCGCGGTCGAACGGCACCGGATCGTCATCGCCGCGCAGGGATATGTCGACGGCGCCGTGGCTGGCGACAAAGCCGGCGAGGCGTTCGGAAAGCCAGCCCATCGCCATGGACGGCGGCACCGATACGACAAGCCGCGGGCGGAAGGCATCGCTGCCACGCGCGATGCTGCCGATCTCCCGAAAAGCCAGGGTCAGCCGGGGCAGCATCTCGACGCCGGCTTCCGTCAGCACCACGCGGCGGTTGACGCGATGGAACAGTTTTCGACCCATCTGCTCCTCGACGGTGCGAATGAGCTGGCTGACCGCAGCCGCCGAGATCGAGAGCTCATCCGCCGCTGCGGCGAAACTCCCCGAGCGCGCCGCCGCCTCGAAGGCTTGAAGTCCTCTCAGGGAAGGAAGCGCGGTCATTGGGTGATCCGATAGGTAAGGTCAGCTTATCTGTGTCGCAGAAATCCTCGTCTTTCGAAAGCTTTCTTATTCGAGTAGCTTGGCGCCATGACCGTATCGGCCCAGTTTGAACCCAGAGACCATCGCGACGTCATCGCGTTCCTGACCAATGAGCAGCGCAGCCGCCTGACCGGCAAGTCGGACGGGCCGGGTCTGGTCCAACTCGCCTTCCATCTCGGCGCGATTGTGGCTATCGGCGGGCTGATTGCGGCCAAGGTGTCGTACTGGCCGCTGTTGATGTTGCCGCAAGGCATTCTTATCGTCTTCCTGTTCACGCTGCTGCATGAGACGGTGCACAGGACGGCGTTCGAGACGCAGTGGCTCAACGATGCCGCCGCAAGGGTCTGCAGCCTGGCGATCGCGCTGCCCGCCGACTGGTTTCGCTATTTCCACTTCGCCCATCACCGTTTCACCCAGGATCCCGAGAACGATCCGGAACTCGCCTTCCCGAAACCGGAGACGATGCGGCAATACATCGTCCACGTCTCGGGCCTGCCGGTGTGGTGGGGGCATTTGCAGACACTCTACACCAACGCGATTGGAGGCTGCCACGACAGCTACGTGCCGCCGAAAGGCCTGCCCAAGGTGCGCACTGAAGCCCGCGCCATGATCGCTTTCTATGTCGTGGTCGCCGCGCTAGCCCTGTGGTTCGAGGCAAGTGTACTGCTCTATGTCTGGATCGTGCCGGCGCTGCTCGGCCAGCCCTTCCTCAGGCTCTATCTGCTGGCCGAGCATGGCCGCTGCCCGCTTGTCGCCAACATGCTGGAAAACACCCGCACCACGCTGACCAACTGGCTGGTGCGCAAAGTCGCCTGGAACATGCCGTATCACGCCGAGCACCACGCCAATCCCGGCGTGCCCTTCCATCAGCTGCCGGCCTTCCACCAGCTGATCGAGCGCCATCTCAAAGTCGTCGAACCCGGCTATGTCAGCTTCCACGAGAAATACGTCGAGACCTTGCGCTGAGGCGCTCGGCCGTCAGCGTAGCGTCTGCTCAGCGAGCGTGACGAAATAGCGGAGCACGGTGGGGACGATGGCGTCGTTGAAGACATAGCGATCGCCGTGCAGCCCTTCGCCCAGTCTGACCGCTCCTGCGCCGACCCAGGCATAGCAGCCGCCGGCTTCGCGGACCATGTAGGCAAAATCCTCGCAGCCGAGGCTCGGGTTGAATGCGGTCTCGACCTGCTCGCGGCCGACAACCGCGGTTGCCGCCTGGACGGCCCGGTCAGTGGCAGCCGACGTGTTGACCAGCGGCGGGTAGCCTTTCTTGTAGGCGAGCTTGGCGGTGAGTGCATGCGCCGAGGCAATGCCTTGCGCGATGTCGCCGATCAGCCTTTCGCAATGGTCCGACAAAGTTGGCTCGAAGAAGCGGCAGGTTCCCTGCAGCCAGACCTTGCCCGGCACGATGTTGCCGACATTGCCGCCATGGATCTGGGTGATCGAAACGACCAGCGCCATTTGCGGGTCGACCGAACGGCTGACGATGCGCTGCACGGCTTGAACGAAGGCGCCGGCCGCGAGCACGGGATCGTCGCCTAGCTGCGGCATGGCGGCATGCGCGCCGGTCCCCTCAAAGTTCAGTTCGAAAGTGTCGACGGCCGCCATCATCGACCCGGCACGGGCCGCGATCTTTCCGAGCGGCAGCCCCGGCCAGTTGTGGACGGCGTAGACGGCTTCCACGGGGAAGCGCTCGAACAGTCCGTCCTCGATCATCCGCATGGCGCCGCCTTCATTTTCTTCCGCCGGCTGGAAGATGAAACAGACGGTGCCGTCGAAGGCTCTGTTGTCGGCGAGCAGCTTGGCGGCGCCGAGCAGCATCGCGATGTGCCCGTCGTGGCCGCAGGCATGCATCACGCCGTCTTTCTTCGACGCATATGGCAATCCTGTCTTCTCCAGCACGGGCAAGGCATCGAGTTCAGCCCGAAGCCCGATGGCGCGCACGCCTGGTCGTCCTCTGAGGACGCCAACCACGCCGGTGCCGCCTTTGCCTTCATGAACCTCGTCGAGCCCGAAGGTGCGCAGCTTGTCGGCGACGAAGCGCGCGGTCTCATACTCTTGGAAACCGAGTTCGGGGTTGGCGTGGATGTGACGCCGCCATTCCACCACCTGCGGGGTGAGGGCGGCGATGGGGTCGTTGTGCAGCATTGCGCTCTCCTTGCCGGCTATCGTAAATTCGGCCTTGTCGATGCCAGCACGTAAAGGATTTGCGCCGGCAGCGTCTTGAACAGGATTGACCGTGTCTGGAATTCAACAGCCTCAGGAGACGACGCAGTTCTGGCGTCATCCGCGCTTTCGCGATCTTGGCATGCTCAAGGCGCGCTTCACGCGGCATCGCTACCAGCTGCACACGCACCCGACCTATGTCGTCGCCCTGATCACGCAAGGGTGCGAGCGGGTCCGCATCGGCAACGAGACTGTCCTCGCGCGGTCGGGCACGGTTCTGCTCGTCAATCCGGAGATATGGCATGACGGCGAGGCGGGTGCCGACCAGGGTTGGGCTTACCGCACCTTCTATCCGTCGGCCTCGCTCATGGGTGCGATCGCGGACGAACTCGGGCAGGATCGCCCGCCGTTGTTTTCGCAAGCGATCGTCGATGATGCCGATCTCGTCCAGGCAGTAGGCGTCGCGCACTTGGCTTCGACATCGGGTGATGCCACGAGCGCCGAAACATCCATGCTGATCGCCTTGCGCAAGCTCATCCTGCGCCATGGCGATTGGGGCGGCCGGCGGCGCGAGGCGGTCGAAAGCTTCGGATCGAAAAGCCGGCTCCGGGTCTATGAACAGGTCATCGAAGACCATCTGAACTCGGACCTCGATTTGCAGCGGCTCGCTGAAGCCGCAGGCGTGACGCGCTTTCAAGTTATCCGCGATTTCAGGAAAGTGCTGGGTCTCACCCCTGCTGCCTTCATCCGTGACCGCAGGCTGCGCCGTGCCGATCTGCTGATCCGGCAAGGTTCAGATCTCGCCGGTGCCGCCTTTGCGGCCGGCTTCTCCGACCAAAGCCATCTCTCGCGCACCTTCCGCGCCGCGCATGGAATGACGCCGGGGATGTTCAGGCGCGCCGGGACGCTGCCCTCGTCTTGAGAAGTCGAGCCATGTCGGCGGCCTTTGACGGCATGCCGATCAGAAAGCCCTGCACCTCGACGCAGCCAGCCTTGCGCAATATGTCGAGCTGCGCTTCGGTCTCGACGCCTTCGGCGGTGACGGTGATGCCAAGTTCGGCACCAAGCCCGATGATCGTGCGCACGATCGCCGCCGTGTCCTTGTTGTCGATATCGTGGATGAAGGAGCGGTCGATCTTGATCTTGTCGACGGGAAAACGCCTGAGATAGCCGAGCGACGAATAGCCGGTGCCGAAATCGTCGAGCGCGATGCGGATACCGAGTTCGCGCAGCTGCCTCAGCGTCTTCAGCACCGTCTCGCTCTCATCCATCAGCACGGTCTCGGTGATTTCCAGTTCGAGCCGGCTGGCCGGCACGCCGGAAACGGCCAGCGCCGAAATCACGCTGCGGGCAAAGTCGGCGCTTCTGATCTGCACTGCCGAGACATTGACGGCGATGCGCATTCCAGGCGGCCAGCCGGCGGCCACGCTGCAGGCCTGTTTCAGCGCCCATTCGCCCAGCGGAACGATCAGCCCGCTGTCTTCGGCGGCTGCGATGAAATCGTCGGGCGCCACCAGGCCGCGCGTCGGTGAATTCCACCGCATCAACGCTTCGGCGCCGACGATCTTGCCCGACGCGATGTTGGTGATCGGCTGGAACTCCAGCACGAACTCCCGCCGCTTCAGTGCCGTCTCGAGATCGGTTTCGAGCGCCAGGCGCGCCCGCACCAAGGCATCCATGCCGGGCTCGAAAAAGCGGTAAACGTTGCGGCCTTCGCTCTTGCCGCTGTAAAGCGCCATGTCGGCGTTCTTCAAAAGCGTGTCGGCGTCCTTGCCGTCACCGGGATACAGCGCGATGCCAAGGCTGATGCCGACATGCATCTCGCGGCCCTTGTCGCGAAACGGCTGGCTGACGACAGCGACGATGCGTTTTGCCAGTTGTTCCGCATCGGTGGAGCCTTTGGGATTGAACTGCAGGATGGCGAACTCGTCGCCACCGAGGCGGGCGACCATATCGGTGTCGCTGCGCAGGCTGTGCCGCAACCGCTCAGCCACGCATTTCAGCAGCCAGTCGCCGGCAGGGTGTCCCCAGGTGTCGTTGACGGCCTTGAAGCGATCGAGGTCGAGCGAGAAGATCGCCAACGGTGTATCGCCGGCCATCGCCTGGTCGAGCCGTTCGCGAAACATCGAGCGGTTGGGCAGGTCGGTCAGCGTGTCGTAATGGGCAAGGTGGCTCATGCGCTCTTCGGCGCGCCGGCGCTCGGTGATGTCTTCGAAGGTCGCCACCCAGCCGCCACCGGTAAGCGGCCGGCGCGCAACCAGCAGCGTTCGGCCATCGGCAAGGCTGCGGTCGGTCGAACGCTCCTCACCGGCCTGCAGGCTGGCTCTGGTGTTGGCGATCTCGCCGTCGATGTCCATTGACGGATAGATGCGCAGTTGCACCATCTGTTCGAGCAGGGCGCGCTGGCTCATGCCGAGCGGGAAGTCGTCAGGCGTGACCTTGTAGAGGTCGAGGAAGCGCTGGTTGCGCACGATCAGCGTGCCTTCGGCGTCGTACATCAATAGGCCTTGCGACATGTTGGCGAGCGCCGCATCGAAGCGGCGGTGCTGCTCCTTCAGTTCCTGCTCGGCCCGCCTTTGCTCCGTAATGTCCTCATAGATCGACACCCAGCCGCCTGAGGCCAGCGGCCGGTGCGTGATGGAAACGATGCGTCCGTCCGACAGTATTTCTTCGTAGGTCGAGGCTTGCGCGCGCTCGATATAGGGCTTGCGGATGGCATACAGGTCTTCGGCGCTCTGTGAGGCGACACCGATGTCGACGCTGTGCTTTAGAATGTCCAGGAACGCGATGCCGGGCCGCACGATCTTCGCGTCGAGGGAGAAGATGCTGATATAGTTGCCGTTGCAGATGATCATCCGCTCGTCGGCGTCGAACATGCACAGCCCGTGCGACATATTCTCGACGGCCGCCGAAAAGCGCTCGTTCTGGTGGCGCAGTTCGTCGGCGATCTGCCGTGGCGCGGCGACGCCTCCGGCTCCCCGTCTGCGGACGGGCGAACCACCCTTGACGTGCGCAACGGACATGAGGCGTGCCTGCTGACCGTGATCGAAACCCGGTACTGTGGTTACCGCTGGTTAATTTAGCGTATGTTCACTGCGCCGAATGCACGGCAACCGTTGCCTGGCGTTGCTTTTCAAGCGTTGCGTAGCGTTTGAGGAAGGCAGCTTGCGCCGAGGTCACCGAGTGCGGCTTAAAGTCGAAGCGGTCGGCATTGAACCCGCGCGGCCGGCCGAAGAACTCGGTTGCTTCTGCGGTCGAGAAACCGGCAAGCAGCGTCGCCTCGTAATAGGCGGCGATCTGGTCGGCGCGCTTGATCTCCTTGCGCAAGCCGACGCCGAGTTCGGGCGGCAGCGAAAAGCGCTGATGGATGGCGCGCTGGAGACGCAGCTCACACTCCTTGTAGGAGCCGCCCATTACCGATTTGAACGGCGAGATCATGTCGCCGATGACATATTCCGGCGCGTCATGCAGCAGTGCTGCCAACTGAGCGTTGGCCGAGGCGTCCGGCTGCAACTCGCTGAACAGCGCCTCGACCAGCAGGGAATGCTGGGCGACCGAAAAGGCGTGATCGCCGCGGGTCTGCCCGTTCCAGCGGGCAACGCGGGCAAGCCCGTGGGCGATGTCTGAGATTTCGATGTCGAGCGGCGAGGGATCGAGCAGGTCGAGCCGCCGCCCCGACAGCATGCGCTGCCACGCGCGCGGTGGCGCTCCGACGCGATCGGCAGCCATCAGGCGTCCTCCGCGCCGATGGCTTCCCTGGGAAAGCTGAACTTCGCCCAGGACGGGATGGCGAGCGAGACGGTGACATCACCGGCCAGTACCGGCTGGCCAGCGTCGAGCGCCGCCTTGACCCGGTCGATGCGGGCAATGGCGAGTCCGGCCGTGCCCGCGCTGGAACCGAGCGTGCCGACCGGCCGCCCCGCAACCGTCAGCTCCGTGCCGGGCGCGGGTAAGGCGCGGTCGGCCGAAACGATCAGCACGCGGCGCCTGGCGGTGCCGCGATGCTGCATGCGCGAGACCACTTCCTGGCCGACATAGCAGCCTTTCTTGAAGCCGACGCCGCCGGTCTCGTCGAGCAGCACGTCGTGAGGGAAGGCATCGCCGAGCTGATAATCGGAACCGCTTTCGGCAATGCCGTTGGCGATGCGGAGCGCCTGCCACGCAGCCGGGTCGCCACCTACGGATGCGCCGCCATAGGAGCGGCTCACAGCCACCTCGCGGAAGCGGGCATCGGCAAGTACCGTTGAATCAGACTGTGAAGCGCTTGAATCATCGCCCCACCCAACCGTCACAAGCACTTGATCCTGCCTGGCAATCTCGGCCTTGGCGCGCAGCTTGTAAAGCATCAGCCGGCGCAGGAAATCGTCTGCGATGTCGGCACGGCAATCCAGCCGGAATGCGTTCTCGCCGCTACGCGAGATCAGGAAATCGAACAGGATCTTGCCTTGCGGCGAAAGCAGCGCACCTGGCTTTGCCGCGTCGACGGCCAGCGTGTCGAGGTCGGTGGTGAGGATATTCTGCAAAAAATGCTCGGCATCCGGGCCTGACACGGAAATGAGGGCGCGGTCTTTGAACAGGGCAAAAGGCATGGGCGGCAAAGAACCTGATCTTGCAAAACAGTCGGCCTTTACGTAAGCCGACGATACTCCCCCCGCAAGAGACCGAACGCCCATGGCCACCACCTACGACCTCATCCTGACAGGCGGCACTGTGGTCAACCATGATGGCGAAGCCGCGCTCGATGTCGGCGTCAAGGGTGGTCGCATCGTCGCAATAGGCGATCTTCGCCAAGCTTCGGCCGGCGAAGCGATCGACTGTCGCGGGCTGCACGTCCTGCCAGGCGTCGTCGACAGTCAGGTGCATTTTCGCGAGCCGGGGCTGGAGCACAAGGAAGATCTCGAGAGTGGATCTCGCGCGGCTGTGCTGGGCGGGGTCACCGCCGTCTTCGAAATGCCCAACACCAATCCGCTGACCACCAGCGAGGCGGCGCTTGCCGACAAGGTGCGCCGCGCCACCAGCCGGATGCATTGCGACTTCGCCTTCTGGGTTGGCGGCACGCGCGAGAATGCCGATGATGTCGGTGAGCTCGAGCGGCTGCCGGGTGCTGCCGGGATAAAGGTGTTCATGGGCTCGTCCACCGGCGACCTGCTAGTCGAGGACGACGAGGGTGTCGCATCGATCCTGCGCAACACCCGCCGCCGCGCCGCCTTTCACTCGGAGGACGAGTTCCGGCTGCGCGAGCGCCTCGGCTTGCGCGTCGAGGGCGACCCGTCATCGCATCCCGTCTGGCGCGACGAGATCGCGGCGCTTCGCTGCACCGAGCGGCTGGTGCGCATCGCGCGAAACACCCGCGCCCGCATCCATGTGCTGCATATCTCCACCGCCGAGGAAATCATCTTCCTCCAACAGCACAAGGATGTCGCCACCTGCGAGGGGACGCCGCACCATTTGACGCTCACCGCCGACGACTATGCGCGGCTGGGCACGCTGATCCAGATGAATCCGCCGGTTCGCGCGGCCCGCCATCGCGACGGCGTCTGGCACGGCATTGCGCAAGGCATTGTCGATGTGCTCGGCTCCGACCACGCCCCCCACACGCTGGCCGAAAAGGCAAAGCCCTATCCGGCCTCACCGTCTGGCATGACCGGGGTGCAGACGCTGGTGCCGATCATGCTCGACCATGTCAATTCAGGCCGGCTGACCCTGCAGCGCTTCGTCGACCTCTCCAGCCATGGCCCACAGCGCATCTTCGGCATGGCCCGGAAAGGCCGTATCGCCGCAGGCTATGACGCCGATTTCACCATTGTCGACCTCCAGCGGCGCGAGACCATCACCAATGCGCAAGCTGGCTCCAAGGCCGGCTGGACGCCCTATGACGGCAAGGAAGTCACCGGCTGGCCGATCGGCACCATCGTGCGCGGTCGTCGCGTGATGTGGGAAGGCGAGATCGTCACGCCAGGACAGGGCAGGCCGGTGGAGTTTTCCGAGGCGCTGCCGGCTTAGCGGTTTCTTGCTGCGTTGGATTTTTTAAGCGCTATCCACTACGTTAAGGGCATTATGAACGCAGATATCGCGCCCATGATTGTCCCTGCGGAGTTTCCGGAGCTCCAGGCGCTCGCCTGGAACCGCGATGCGGCACGCCCGATTCCGGCCAAAGAGGCATTTGCGCTGTATGAGCATAATTGGCGGTTTGTCGATCAAAAGCGTCTTACTATGCGTGAGAAGATGCTTATCCAAAGTTTGGCAGACAAATTCGGTCACGGCGTGCTCTTGACCGCCGGCTGATTTCCCTCACCTGATCGTTCCTCGCAGCCGGAATATCAACAGGACACACCGCGAGCGTCATGATGGAATTCAAGAGGCCCGAGCACCAGATCATTGCCGAAGCGCTCGATTGATGGATCGCCATTTCCTGACCGCAAACCAGTGCTGGTTCGGCGGTGGCACTGCGATCGTTATGAAATTCGGGGAATATCGCCGCTCACTGGATGTGGACTTCCTGTGTGCCGACAGCGATGGCTATCGCGAATTGCGGACCTCCGCAGCCGAACGTGGCATTAGAGCATTCTTTCCTGAGCCGGTTGAGGCTGTTCGGGACTTCCAGATCGATCAATATGGCTTGCGGACGATCGTGCGGTTGAAAGGCCAAACGATCAAGTTTGAAGTCATCCGCGAAGGCCGCATAAAACTGCGAGGCCATTTCGACGACGATCTGAATGTATCCGCCCTGGTCCCGGCGGATATGTTTGCCGAGAAGTTGCTGGCGAACGCGGATCGATGTCAGGACCGTGCAATTGCATATCGCGATGCCATCGATCTTGGAGTGCTGGTTGGCATCTATAAGGAAATCCCGAGCGACGCTGTTGGCAAGGCGAAGGCGGCCTATGGCGTGGATATCGAGCGCAAGGTGGCTTGGGTGGTAAACAGGCTGCGGGACAAGGAAGAATTGCGGCATGCCGCCGAGGTGCTGCAAATGGATCCCAACGCGGCGGTCGAAGCGATTTCGGCCCTTCGAAATGAAGGTATCCGCATATGGCCTGACACAGGCCTCGAGCTTTCTAGCCCTAGCCAGTAGCCATCCCAGGGGAATCGCCGTTCAATCCCCGGCGACGAAAAATGTCCACTGCCCGGCCGGCGTGATGCCGACGCGGTAGAAGATGTAGGCGCCGAACTGCTTCATGTCGTCATAGTCGCCGGCGGTGACGATCTTGAACAGTTCGACCCGCTGCCTGGCGTTGAGCTTGTCCAGCGGCAGGGCGAAGAAATATGGCCAGACATAGAGTTCCTGCGGTGTGCCGACGTCTACATGGACATAGCCGGCATTGAGCACCTCTTCCAGGATAGCGAGGATTTCCTGACCTTCCTTGTCGCCCGATAGCCCTTTCAGGAAGGCGATCGGGTCGCCCTCGATTTCGCCCAGCGACAATTGGGTCATGGTGTCGCCCTTGCCGATCAGCGGCCGCAGCTTCTCGATGTCGCCGCTTACGCAGGACTCGACCATCAGATCGCGCATGCGCCTGACGGGCTCGGGCAATTTGGAAAGGTCATAGACGACTTCGGGCACCGGCGCTTCTGGATCGGCACGCGGGTTGGCCACGCCGCCATCGTTGGCGGGGGCTTCCGGTTGGCTTTGTTCGGGCTCCGTGGGCGATTTCGGCTGGCTGGCGGCCGGTGGCGCCGTGCCGGGCAGATCGGGCATTGGCACTGAATTTTCAGACGGCGCCGTCTCACCATTGGCTGGTGGCCCGGCAGGAGCTGGAAGCTCCTCGCGCTTGATCTCGCTCAACGCGTAGGCAGGGTTGCTGGTCAGGACAAACGCCAGCGGACCCGCGGCGCAGGAAGCGGCAAGCCAGATGCTGAGGGCCACGCCGCGAGGCCGGCCTGACATCGAAAAATTCACCGCTTGCCTCTCCTTGGGCCTAGGCTCTTCAGGCATGATGCCCAAACGACTCGCCGTCGTCAAAGAACCGGTAAGCTGGCAGTGCACCCTCTGAGACGCGCGACGCCTAGTGCCGAAACCGCTCCGGCTCGAAGGCGCCGGCGATCACCTTTTCACGCATGCGATCGAGCAGGGCAAGGGCCGAGGTTTCGCCATTGGCTCGCAGCATCTCGCCGAACGCGGTTTCAAGCGCTGCCTCGGCGATGATTTCAGGTTCTATGCCGGCCGACAGACCTTCCGCCCAGGCCTCGCTATGGCTTTCCACCGCGGTCAGGCGCTTTTCTTCCCTGACCAGCGCGTCGATGTCGTTGACGCCATGTTCCATTTGCGATGTCCACCTTTTCAAGCGGCGGTCCGACGGGTCGGATCCGGCTTGGGCTGCCCCTATCTCACGCAGGCTAAGTAAGTATCTGTAAATACGACATTTTTTTGATCGTCTTTACAAACTTCGTCGCCTACGTTCGGTCCGATTCAAACTTAGCCGATTAGACCGGTGAGCGGGATGAAAACCTTCAGTTTGAGTTAATTCCGCATTCGCGCGCTAACGTTTCGTTAATACTGTTGCGCAAGTGCAACACCAAGATTGCATCAACGTGCCGTGGATACAAGGCGGGTGCTCGAAAAGGCGTTAGCTAAACGCCGTCTGGCGCTCGTCAGTTGCCGTAACGCGAGGCGATGTCGCGCGACAGCGTCTCGCCTTCCTTCATGTAGCGGCTGATGGCTTCGGTCGCTGACGGCGTGCATTGGGTATAGGTGCCGCCGAAGGAACGGTAACCGCGGTTGAAGCTGGCGATGAAGCGGGCACGCCGCTCCGGATCGGGATTTTCCGAATCGATCAGCTTTTCCATCTCGGTGCGCCACTGGTCGCCCTTTTCGCCGCACAGATTGCGCAGGAAATGCAGCGACCCCAGCACCTCGGCCAGTCGCATCAGCCCGGGCTCGAACGGCGACTCGGCGGCCAGCGCCGGCTGCACGGCAAAAGCCGTGGCGGTGGCGATGCATGCGGCAAGGAACAGCGAGGCGCGGGTCATAAGTCTATCTGACGAAACATTTTGTCGCCTGCAAGGCGATTCTCGGAGCGGCAGATATGGGCCTGCTTCAGGCCAAAAGCTCTTCAGCCACCTCCATGACGTCACCCGCGAGCGGCAGCGTCGCCATTTCATCAAGACTATAGAAG
Organism: Mesorhizobium sp. M0058; assembly: GCF_040323095.1. Classification (NCBI taxonomy): domain Bacteria; kingdom Pseudomonadati; phylum Pseudomonadota; class Alphaproteobacteria; order Hyphomicrobiales; family Phyllobacteriaceae; genus Mesorhizobium; species Mesorhizobium sp. M0058. The sequence continues at coordinate 183,052 of NZ_JAMYUQ010000004.1, read as the reverse complement.
ACGGCGGTCTCGGCATCGTCGCTGGCCGTCGCTTCGCCGCCGGCATAAACGGCGCCGAACACGGTCAGCAGATAGTCGACCGGGTGATTCTCGCCGCTGCCGTCGATGTGGATGTCGCGAAGCGGACGATAGTCCTGCGCCCGCAGCCCGGTTTCCTCCAGCAATTCTCGCACTGCTGCTTCTTGCAGCGTCTCGCCGGGCTCGACCTTGCCGCCGGGAAAGGCATAAAGCCCCTGCGACGGCGGCCGCGCCCGTTTGACCAGCAGCACCGTCCTGCCGCGCACGACGGCGACCGAGACTGCGGGAAGTGTCTTGCGCTGTTCGTTCATCGATATCGATTCGCTTATGTGAGGCCCACCCTGTGGACCGGCTGGCAGCGAGCAGCTTTAGCGGTTGCGCAGCGCCGGTTCCATCGCCACGTTCGCGATCGGATCAATTCATCGAGCTTGCCAATGTGCGGACGCTTTGCCCTGACCGCGACGCCCGACCAGACCGCCGCCTTGCTCGGCCTGGCGGAGCTGGACGATTTTCCGGCCCGCTACAACATCGCGCCGACGCAGCCGGTGCTGATGGCGCTGTCGGGACCGCCGCGCATGCCGGGCTCGAATTTCCCGGATCGCCAGGCGATGCTGGTGCGCTGGGGGCTGATCCCCACCTGGGTCAAGGACACCAGGGAATTTCCGTTGCTCATCAACGCGCGTTCGGAAGGCGCTATTGAAAAAGCCTCGTTCAAAGCCGCCATGCGCCATCGCCGTGCCTTGGTGCCGGCCTCCGGCTTCTATGAGTGGCAGCAATCCGGCAGCGGCAAGAAGGGCCAGCCCTACTGGATACGGCCGAGGCATGGCGGGTTGATCGCCTTTGCCGGGCTGATTGAAACCTATGCCGAGCCGGGCGGTTCGGAAATGGACACCGGCGCCATTCTTACCATCAACGCCAATGCCGGCATCGCCCATATCCATGACCGGATGCCGGTGGTGATCGCGCCTGAAGATTTTGCCCGCTGGCTGGACTGCCGCACGCTCGAGCCGCGCGATGTGGCCGACCTGCTCAAACCCGCGCTGCCCGATTTCTTCGAGGCAATTCCGGTCTCCGACCTCGTCAACAAGGTCGCCAACACCGGGCCGGAGATACAGGACATGGGCATCGTCGAGCCCGACAAGGTCAGGCGCCAGAAGCCCGGCGCGGACGACAGTCAGATGACGCTGTTTTAGAGCGCGCTCCCAAGAAGCCAGGTCCGGTCTTCGGGAAGAACCTGCTCAATAGGAAGAGCTGTTGTTTTCAGGCGCGCTATGGGCCCTCAGCCTTCCGTTCCGGCGCACGCCTTGTCGGCGGCCGGCACGATGCCTGTTCAGGCAGCGCGGGGCGAAGTGATTTTCGGCGCCGGCTTTTTATTCTTCGCGGTATGGAGAAGGGCGGCGACGATCGCGGCCGGGCCGATCGCACGGTAGTGGTTGGCGAGCGCCGGTTGCTTGGCGCGGCTCGATTCCTGCTTGGTTCGTGACATCGATCTCTTCCCTGGTAACATTTCCGTGTCTGCGTTTGCCGGCCGAATCTGACCGAATCGTGACCTATGGTGGACTAGCCGGCGAATGTTTCATGACTGTGCCGACATGTTTAATAAAATGTTTCAGCGGCTCCTGACCTATGATCCAGCGACGCTTTTGCCGGAAGTTGCGACTTGACGGCAACACCGGCCAAGGCGATAAAGCCGCCGATGAAAACGTTTTCCGCCATTTGTGGCATTTGCATTATTGGCTAGCTTCGCGCTGGTCCGGACGTTTTCGCCTCATCTTTCCCCAGAGTGGACAAACGCCCCGGCCAGCAGGCTGGAGCCGATTTGTGCCTTGGCACAGGTTAGACTCCATCCAGAACTTAACGGGCCGGAAGGGCACGCATGTCTGACGCATCGAAGGGTCTCAGCCTCTACAACACGCTAACGCGGACGAAGGACGTGTTCCTCCCGATCGACCCGTCGAATGTGCGCATGTATGTCTGCGGCCCAACCGTCTACGACTTTGCCCACATCGGCAATGCGCGTCCGGCGATCGTCTTCGACGTGCTGTTCCGTTTGCTGCGTCACCTCTATGGCGAGGCTGGTGTCACGTATGTGCGCAACATCACAGATGTCGACGACAAGATAAACGCCCGCGCGCTGCGCGATTTCGGCGCCGAGATCGCGTCGGGAAGCCTGACGCTCAACGAGGCGATCCGCCGCGTCACCGAAAAAACCGCCGATCAGTACCACAAGGATGTCACCGCACTCGGCTGCTTGCCGCCGACGGTCGAGCCACGCGCCACCGAGTTCGTCGCGCGCCGCGCCGACGGCAAGGTTGACATGATCACCCTCATCGAACGTTTGATCGAACGCGGCCACGCCTATGTCGCCGCCGGCGAAGTGCTGTTCGACACCGCCTCGATGCCGGATTATGGCGAGCTGTCGAAGCGCAATCTCGACGAACAGCAGGCCGGTGCGCGAATTGCCGTCGACGCTCACAAGAGGAGCCCGGGGGATTTCGTGCTGTGGAAATTGTCGTCACCGGAGGAGCCCGGCTGGGACAGCCCATGGGGCAGGGGCCGGCCCGGTTGGCATATCGAGTGCTCGGCCATGTCGGCCGCCTATCTCGGCGACGTCTTCGACATCCATGGCGGCGGCCTCGACCTGATCTTCCCGCACCATGAGAACGAGATCGCCCAGTCGCGTTGCGCCCACGGCACCGACGTCATGGCCAATGTCTGGATGCACAACGGCTTCCTGCAGGTCGAGGGCCAGAAAATGTCGAAGAGCGTCGGCAATTTCTACGCCATCGCCGAACTGCTGGAAACCGACACTTTCGGCGGCCGCAAATGGCCGGGCGAGGTGCTGCGGCTGGCGATGCTGATGACGCATTACCGCGAGCCGATCGATTTTTCCGTACGCAAGCTGGAAGAGGCCGAGAATACGCTGCGCAAATGGAAGCGCGCCGCCGATCTCTCCCCGTCGGCAGGGCAAGTTCCGGCGGAGGTTGTGGCGGCGCTGTCTGACGACCTCGCCACCTATGCCGCCTTCCAGCAGCTCACGCAGCTTGCCGGTGAGGCCGCGGAGGGCAACGAAGCGGCCGCATCGCTGAAGGCATCGCTGTCGTTCCTCGGCTTCGATATCGGCGCGGCCGCCGTGGATGAGGACAGCGTTGCCAAGTTGATCGCGCAGCGCCTGGAGTTCATCGCCGCCAAAAACTGGGCCGAAGCTGACCGCATCCGCGACGAGCTTCTGGAGCAAGGCGTGCAGCTGAAGGACGGCAAGGATCCTGTTACCAACGAACGCGTGACGACGTGGGAGGTGAAGCGGTGAGGGTGGCGCTAGGCACCCACCTCTGTCCTGCCGGACATCTCCCCCTCAAGGGGGGAGATTGGACGGCGCGTCGGCTTTCGCCAATCGCCGACGTTCAAGGGTTGGAGCCGTCATTGAAACTGCTGATCTCCCCCCTGAGGGGGAGATGTCCGGTAGGACAGAGGGGGGGTGCCTCGCGATGAACCATTATCGCGTATCTCCCATCAATCGCGGCAACGCGCGCAAGATGCGCAAAGCCATGGCAGACGCAGAACTAAAAGTCTGGAATGAGATACGCGCCCACCGGCTCATGGGACTGGCCTTCCGGCGCCAGATGCCGATCGCCGGTTACATCGTCGATTTCGCCTGCCCTATCAAAAAGCTGATCGTCGAGTTGGACGGTTCTCAGCACGCTCAGGCCGAAGCATCAGCATCTGACGCCGCGCGAACCGCCAAGCTGGAAGCGCTGGGCTGGACCATCCTGCGCTTCTGGAACGACGACGTCATCCGCGATATCGACAATGTCTGCCAGCACATCGTCATCGGGGCCGGCTTGGCCGGCGCCGACGTGCCGGCGCCAGCAAGGGAGGAGCTTGTTTCATGATCGACCATCTCGGCATCAATGTCGCCGACTTCGACGCGTCGAAAGCCTTTTATGACCAGGCGATGGCGCCGCTTGGCGCCTCGCTGATCTACATGGTGCCACTGGAATATACCGGCGGCGCCAAGGTCGGCGGTTATGGCCGCGACCGGCCGGTGTTCTGGCTGCAGGCCAGCGATGACAAGCCGAGGACCCATCAGCACGTCGCCTTCACCGCGCGCAGCCGCGCCGAGGTCGACGCCTTCCATGCCGCGGCGCTCGCCGCCGGCGGCAAGGACAATGGCGGGCCGGGGCTGCGCCCGCATTATCACCCGGACTATTACGGCGCCTTCGTCTTGGATCCCGACGGCAACAATGTCGAGGCCGTCTGCCATGCGCCCGAATGACTATGAAACGGAGTGAAACGCCATGAGCCTCGACAACCGGCCGATCTACACCGGCGGCTGCCAGTGCGGCGCGGTGCGCTTTCGCGTCGAGGGTGCGCTGGGTGACGCCTCGATCTGCCATTGCCGCATGTGCCAGAAGGCGTTCGGCTCATTTTACGCGCCCCTGGTCTCGGTGCGTGGCGCCAAACTCGACTGGACGCGCGGCGAACCGAAATATTTCGCCTCGTCCAGCCATGTCGATCGTGGCTTTTGCGCCAATTGCGGCACGCCGCTGACCTTTACCGCGCCCGACGGCATCGGCCTCGCCATCGGCGCCTTCGACAATCCGGCTGATATCGTGCCGCTGATCCAGTGGGGCACGGAGGCAAAACTTCCCTATGTCGATACCATCCCGCAATTGCCGGGCGAGGACACTATGGCCGACATGTCGTCGGCGCCTTATCTCGCCGAGCTCGTCTCCTACCAGCATCCCGACCATGACACCGAACAATGGCCGCCAGAGGAAAAGTTATGACCGATGAAGTTCGAACCGGCGGCTGCCAGTGCGGTGCCGTGCGTTTCCGCATCAAGGGCAAGCTCGGCCGGGCGTCCATCTGCCATTGCCGCATGTGCCAGAAACAGTTCGGTTCGTTTTTCGGCGCGCTGGTGACAGTGCCCAAGGATGGCGTCGAATGGATGCGCGAAGAGCCCACCTATTTCCAGTCGTCGGTCAACATCGATCGCGGCTTCTGTGCCCGCTGCGGTACACCGCTGACCTATCGCCAACCTGGCGCACTGGAGATCGCCATCGGCGCCTTCGACGACCGCTCCGATCTGGCGCCGCAGATCCAGGTCAACTACGCGGTCCGATTGCCTTGGGTGGAAACGATCTTTGACCAGCCCGTGCATCAGGATCCGGATTTCTACTCCCGCCAGGAGCAGATCATCTCCTTCCAGCATCCCGACCACGAAACCACGGACTGGCCCGCGCACGGCCTGAAGATATGAGCAATGGAATGAACAGTGAACTTCGTACTCTTTATCCAGAGATCGAGGCGTTCGAGTCCGGCATGCTCGATGTCGGCGACGGCCATCATATCTACTGGGAGCGCTCCGGAACCAGGGGCGCCAAGCCGGCCGTTTTCCTGCATGGCGGTCCCGGCGGCGGCTTCTCGCCAAAACATCGGCAATTGTTCGACCCGAAGCTTTACGACGTCATCCTGTTCGACCAGCGCGGCTGCGGGAAATCGACACCCAACGCCTCGCTCGAGGCCAACACCACCTGGCACCTGGTTGCCGACATCGAGCGGCTGCGTGAGATGTGCGGCTTCGAAAAATGGCTGGTGTTCGGCGGCTCGTGGGGCTCGACGCTGGCGCTGGCCTATGCCGAGACGCATCCTAATCGCGTCAGCGAGCTTGTCGTGCGCGGCATCTACACGCTGACCCGCGCCGAACTCGAATGGTACTATCAGTTCGGCGTCTCCGAGATGTTCCCCGACAAATGGGAGCGTTTCCTGGCGCCAATTCCTGAAGCCGAGCGCGGCGACATGATGGCCGCTTACCGCAGGCGGTTGGTCGGCGCCGATGGCAAGGCGCAGCTGGAAGCCGCCCTTGCCTGGAGCCTGTGGGAAGGTGAGACGATCACGCTGCTACCGGAGCCGGAGACCAGCGACAAGTTCGGCGAGGACGACTTCGCCATCGCCTTTGCCCGCATCGAGAACCACTATTTCGTCCACGCCGGCTGGCTGGAGGAGGGGCAGCTTCTGCGCGATGCCCATAAGCTCGCGGATATTCCCGGCACAATCGTCCACGGCCGCTACGACATGCCGTGCCCGGCGCGCTATGCCTGGGCCCTGCACAAGGCCTGGCCGAAGGCGGATTTCCACCTCATCGAAGGCGCCGGCCATTCCTATTCGGAGCCGGGGATTCTGGATCGGCTGATACGCGCGACGGATGGGTTTGCGGGGAAATGACAGCGCGTGGCACCCCCCTCTGTCCTGCCGGACATCTCCCCCTCAAGGGGGGAGATTGGCTGTCATCGGCGCTTTCGCAAATCTCCGTCGCTGCAGGAAACGATCCGACGCTAAAGCTGCCGATCTTCCCCCTTGAGGGGGAAATGGCCGGCAGGCCAGAGGGGGGTGCTCGCGCGCCAACAGAACAATGACCAAACAACGCCTCTATCTCTTCGACACAACCCTCCGCGATGGCCAGCAGACGCCGGGCATCGACTTTTCCGTCGAGGACAAGATCGCGATTGCCAAGCTGCTCGATGAGTTCGGCATGGACTATGTCGAAGGCGGCTATCCCGGCGCCAATCCGACCGACACCGCCTTCTTCCGGCAGAAGCGCACGGCGAAGGCAAAGTTCGTCGCCTTCGGCATGACCAAGCGGGCAGGCGTGTCGGCATCCAACGACCCGGGCCTGGCAGCGCTCGTGCAGTCCAAGTCCGACGCCATCTGCTTCGTCGCCAAGAGCTGGGACTATCATGTCCGCGTCGCGCTCGGCTGCACCAATGAGGAAAACCTCGACTCGATCAACGCGTCGGTCGAAGCAGCTGTTGCCGCCGGCAAGGAAGCGATGGTCGATTGCGAGCATTTCTTCGACGGCTTCAAGGCCAATCCGGACTACGCACTGGCCTGCGCCAGGACCGCCTATGATGCCGGCGCGCGCTGGGTGGTGTTGTGCGACACCAATGGTGGCACGCAGCCCTCGGAAGTGCGCGCCATCGTCGACAAGGTCATTGTTTCAGGTATTCCGGGCGGCCATCTCGGCATCCATGCCCATGACGACACCGGCCAAGCGGTGGCCAATTCGCTCGCCGCCGTCGAGGCCGGCGTGCGCCAGATCCAGGGCACGCTGAACGGCATCGGCGAGCGCTGCGGCAACGCTAATCTGGTCTCGATCGTACCGACGCTGGCGCTGAAGCCGGCTTTCGCCGATCGCTTCGAAACCGGCATCTCGGCCGAGGCGCTGACCGGGATATCCCGGCTTTCCCGCGCCTTCGACGAATTGCTGAACCGCGCTCCGGAAGCGCAGGCGCCCTATGTCGGCGCCTCAGCCTTCGCCACCAAGGCCGGCATCCATGCCTCCGCCCTGGCCAAGGAGCCGGCGACCTATGAACATGTGCCGCCCGAGGCGGTAGGCAACCGCCGCCGCGTTATGGTTTCGGACCAGGGCGGCAAGGCCAATTTCCTCGCCGAGCTGAAGCGGCGCGGCATCGATGTGCCCAGAGACGACCATCGTCTCGATGCGCTGATCTCGGTGGTCAAGGACCGCGAGGCCGAGGGCTACGCCTATGAGGGCGCCGATGCCTCCTTCGAGCTGTTGGCGCGCAAAATGCTGCACGGCCTGCCGGAGTTCTTCAACGTCACTTCGTTCCGCTGCATGGTCGAGCGCCGCTTCGATGTCAACGGCCAGTTGAAGACGGTCTCCGAAGCCATCGTCAAGGTGATGGTCGAGGGCGAGGAGAAGATGTCGGTGGCCGAAGGCCACGGCCCGGTCAACGCGCTCGACATCGCGTTGCGCAAGGACCTCGGCAAGTTCCAGAGCGAGATCGCCGACATGGAGCTCGCCGATTTCAAGGTGCGTATCCTCAATGGCGGCACCGAGGCGATCACTCGCGTCCTGATCGAATCGCATGACGGCACCGGCGCACGCTGGTGGACGGTCGGCGTGTCGGAAAACATCATCGATGCGTCCTTCCAGGCGCTGATGGATTCGATCGTCTACAAGCTGATGAAGAACCGCGACATGGCGGGATTGGTGGCGGCGGAGTAAGCTTGCAGGACTTGGGTTCCTCGCCCCTCGAAGTGGGGCGAGGAACTGGCGGCGCCCCTTGAACCATCAGCGGAAGTCCATTGATCCATCATAATTTTGCGATGGTTTTGGATGGCCCACTGGGCCATAGCGTTTGCCATGGCCAGCGACACGATCCAGCCCGACGCCGACTCCAAAGCCCGCAGCGGCTTTCTCCTCGCGCTCGGCGCTTATCTGCTATGGGGCCTGTTGCCCTTCTACATGAAGGCGGTTGCGCATCTGCCGCTGATCGAGGTGATCGCCCACCGCATCGTCTGGTCGGTGCCGATTGCTGCTGCAGTGCTGGTCTGGGCCGGCCGCACAGCCGATTTCAAGGCGGCGATCCGCTCGCCGCGCAGCATCGCCATGGCGGCGCTGACGGCGACCCTGATCTCCGTCAACTGGGCCATCTATGTCTGGGCGATCTCGGTCGACCGCACCGTCGAGACCGCGCTCGGATACTACATCAACCCATTAGTTAGCATCGTCGTCGGCGCGTTGTTGCTCGGCGAGAAGCTCGACCGGCTGCAGATCGTGGCCGTGTTGCTGGCGGCGGTCGCAGTTGCCGTTCTGACCGTCGATGCCGGCAAATTGCCTTGGGTGTCGTTGGCGCTGGCGTTTTCCTTCGCTGCCTATGGGTTCTTCCGCAAGACGCTGCCGATCGGCCCGAGCCAGGGCTTTCTGCTCGAAGTGCTTTTGCTGTCGGTGCCGGCGCTTGCCTACATCGTCTTCCTGGTCGTCAACGGCCAGGACCATTTCATCTCCAGCAACGGCACCGATATGGCTTTGCTCATCGGCTGCGGCCCAGTCACCTCGGTGCCGCTGCTTCTGTTCGCCTTCGGCGCCAAGCTTCTGCGCCTCTCCACCATCGGCATCATGCAGTACATCGCACCGACCATGGTGTTCCTGATAGCCGTGCTGATTTTCGACGAGCCGTTCGGCACCACGCAAGCAATTGCCTTCGCGCTGATCTGGGCGGCATTGGCGATGTATTCCTGGTCGATGTTTCGTGGCCGTGAAATCCGCCCGGTGGCGTTGGCCCCGAAGTAGGGAGCCTTTCGATGTACGTGCTGCATATCGCCAACAAGAACTATTCGTCATGGTCGCTGCGGCCATGGGTGCTGATGCGCACCCTCGACATTCCGTTCGAGGAGCAATTGACGCCGTTTCCGACCGGGCCCAGTTTCGATCTCTACCGGGCGTTCTCGCCCAGCGGGCGCGTGCCTTGCCTGGTGGATGACGGCTGGGCTGTCTGGGATTCGCTGGCTATTGCCGAGTATCTCGCCGAGCGCCACCATGGTGTGTGGCCTGCCGAGGCCAAGGCGCGAGCCTGGGCGCGCTCGGCCGCCGCCGAAATGCATTCTGGTTTCACGGCCTTGCGCGGCGCATGCCCGATGAATTGCGGCTTGCGGGTGAAACCGTTGCCGATGTCGGACGCGCTGAAGCAGGATCTGTTCCGTTTGGGCGATCTCTGGAACGATGGCCTTGCCCTGTTCGGCGGGCCGTTCCTTGCCGGCGGCCATTTTACCGCCGTCGACGCCTTCTTTGCTCCGGTGGCGTTCCGTGTGCTATCCTATGGGCTGTCTTTCGAAGGGGCAGCTGCAGCCTATCCCCCGCAATTGCTTGGCCTGCCGGCCATGCAGGAATGGTATGCGGCGGGTCTCGCCGAGACCTGGCGGGAGCCGGACCATGAGGCGGAGGTCGCTGCCGCCGGCACCATCGTCGAGGATCTTCGCGCTACGGCGTGATGGGCATTCCAGGAAAAGCGCGTCGCGTTCCCTTGGGAATTGAGTGAAAACAAAGGGATCGAGGCGTTACGTCCGCCCGAGCCGCCTTACGAACATGTAGGTCGCCGCGGCGATCACGATCGAAACCGCCGAGACCACCCAGAAGCCCATCGGCGTATTGACCATGGGCAGGCCACCGACATTCATGCCGAACAGGCCTGATATGATGGTCATCGGCAACAGCACCGCCGTCATCACCGACAGCACATAGAGCAGCTGGTTGGACTGCATTGTCAGCTTGGCCATCAACTCGTCCTGCAGCAACCTTGCGCGTGCCTGCAACTGCTCGCCGTCGTGATAGAGCGTGTGTGCCCGGTGCGAGAGCCTTGTCGCCATGTCATTGATCCGATCGGGCAGCTCATTGCGATGCGAATGGTCGAGATGGCGAAAAAGGTTTGTGAGCGTCGCCATCTGCCGGTGGATGACCACCAGTTGACGGCGCGCCTCGACCAGCGCCTGCCGCTCGCCGTGCCAGGCATCGCGCACGATACGGTCCTCGATGCCGTCCAGCGTATCGCCAAGACCGAGGAGCTCGGCCGCCATGCCGTCGAGCGACTGGCCCATGACCGCTTCGACCAGGTCGGCGGGGGAGCGGAATTTGCGCGAGCCGCTCTCCACCGCCTTGCGGATGAGATCGACCGATTCCAGTGGCTGCTTGCGCGCGCCGATCAGCGTCTTGTCGTTGAGCGCAAAACGGAAATGGCCGAGCCCGCGCGCTTCCGCCGAATAGTCGTGGCGCAGATCCGGCAGGTCGCCATAAAGCCAGGCATCCTCGAGATCGATGTGGCAACCCTGGCTGGCGCCGAGGAAAGCTTCGCGCACCGGCCCGGGCAGAGCCTGCTCGGCGGCGATCTCATGACGGGCGCGCAGGTCGGACAGCTGGTAGCTGCGCCATGTCCATGCAACCTCGGCCGCGTCCTTGGTGCGCAGGCCCTCGGCGGTGAAATGGTAGATGAAGAACAGCCCGTGCTCGTCGGGCAGGTAAGGCGACAGGCCTTCCGCGTTGAGAGCAATGTTCACGGCTCGCCTCGCCAAGAAATTTCGACCAGGTTCAGATTTCGACTATGCCGACGCGCGGATGCCGACCCGTCCTTCGTAACACGAGGGAGGCGGGTTCCGTGTGACGGTTTCTTGACAGGCGATCACAGTTTGTCGAGCAGCGTTTAGAGTGTTTGCTGCTATCGCCGACGAATGGAGCTCACCCATCGCAACGGTCCGGTCAATCGCCATCTGCGTGACGCAAGCGCCGCATCGCGCTCCGCCACCAGGTCGTCTCGGATCCTGGCCAGCGCGCTACGCTCGGCTACGAGGCCGTCTTGGCCCAGGGCGAGCGCGTCACGCTCCGCCATGAAGCTGTCTCGGGCTTGGATGAGGTCCTGCTGGGCGTGAGCAAGCGCATCACGCTCCGCCATGAAGCTGTCTCGGGCTTGGATGAGGTCCTGCTGGGCGTGAGCGAGCGCGTCACGCTCCGCCATGAAGCTGTCTCGGTCTCGGATGAGGGCCTGTTGGGCGTCAGCGAGGGCGTCACGCTCGACGATGCCCTTTCCCAGTTCGCCGTGTAGCCGTTTAGCGGCCAGGTTCCCTGCGGCAACGGCCTTGCCAACCACATCGCAGCTCTCATCGAACGTCGCCCGCACCCTGTCGAGCTGGTCGCGCAAGTCCTGGCTGTCGCCTTCAGACGCCATACTGCGCAAAATGGCATAGGCACTGCGGACTAACGGCGTGGCATCCGGATGGTTTTGCAGATCAGCGACCGAGGCCCGCTGATGATGCAGATCCTTGTCCAGGAACTCGGCGATTGCGGCGTCGGCGTGATCGGACGTGACAGGCCAGAGATTCCGGTCTCCCTGGCCGCGCGGTCCATCTGATGTCGCCAGTCGCTCAACAGGTCTTCGTGGCGCAGGATACAGCGCGGCATGTGTCGCGAATGATGCTCCGCTTCGAGCACGTGCCTGAGCCACAGCATGAACGCTGTCGGCAGTGCCATTTGATCCCGTTCCTGCAGCGAACAGGCGACTTCGAGCGGGTTGCGAACAGGCAGAATGCGATCGGGTCAATCCTGAGATCGGCCAGGATCGAGGCTATGAAGGGAAGGAACCGGCAGATCCGCGGATCCTTGACGAAAAACAGGGGGGCATCGCCGAACTCGCTGGCAATGATCGCCGTCATCATGGGCCGAAATCGCTCGGTTGCCGGCGACTGCAGCCACTGCCGATCTAGCGGCAGCCAATCTTGCCAGGAGGAGGCGGCCGCCGTGAGCAGGTGGTCGTCGGCGATGGTGAGTGGGGTACTTTCCCAATGTCCCTTGGGATTGTGGAGGCTCCCGGGCAGCAGATGTTTCGGCGCGGCGGCGTGACTCCATGCGCGGCGACGAGGGCGCCGAGCGCCGAGGTGCCGCTGCGGTGCATTCCGAGGACCAGGATCGCCGTCCTTGGTTGCGACGCGATCTCGCCCTTCGCGGCCGTCAATCGCTCGCGCGGATTCATCTTTCCTTTGTCTCGCTCTCCAAATTTCCGTTCCCGCCCAATGTTCTCCGATAACCAACTGCGAAGCGGGCTGCAAATGGAAATCGTCGCCAACGTGCTTACATTGCGCACAAGACGGAGCTCAAGAAAAGCTGGACAGATCGAAGTCAGCTGCCCCAACGCTACAGATCCTTGCCAAGCAGATGCAGTCGATCAGTGGCTTCGCATTGGACTTCTGCTTCTGGGCCAGGCTGGCCTTGTTGCTGTCGCCGATCCAGGTGTTGCCCAGTGTTTCGTAGCCGGCAGCCTTGAGCGCCAGCACGACGCGGCGCAGTTGGTGCGCCAGGCCGACGACACCAACCGGGCTCAATTCCTGGCCGCCTGCGCCAAGGCCGGCTTCGTCCTCACATCTTGTCAATTACAGACTGCACGCCTTCCGTCGGCGCATCGACCGACGACCCCGCCACCATGATGGCGGCGACGATGGCCTCGGGGTCTTCGACCACCAGCGGCTTGACCCGTTGCGCGGTGTGGATGAAGCCTTCGCTGGCCATATGGTCGAGCAGCGCCAGCATCGGATCCCAGAATCCTTGAACGTTGGCGAAGACGATCGGCTTGCGGTGATGGCCGAGCTGGCCCCAGGTCATGATCTCGACGATTTCCTCGACCGTGCCGATGCCGCCGGGCAGCGCCACAAAGGCGTCGGATTTCTCGAACATCTTGTGCTTGCGCTCGTGCATGTTGTCGGTGATCAGCAACTCGTCGAGCCGGTCAAGCGCGGTTTCGGTCGCCTCCTTGTTGATGAGGAAGCGCGGAATGATGCCCGTTACCTTGCCGCCGGCCTTGAGCGCGCCTTCGGCGACTGCGCCCATAATGCCTTTGGTGCCGCCGCCATAGACCAGCCGCAGGCCGGCTTTGGCGAGCGAGCGGCCAAGCAGGTGCCCGGCCTTGGCATAGATTTCATCGCGGCCCGGAGACGAGCCGCAATAGACGCAGACGGATCGAATCGTGTTCATTCGTGATTGGTGATTGGGTCTGAATGCGGGGTCAAGCCCTAAGGGCTGACAAGCCCGGGCTTTTTCTTGTCGGTGCCGGCAAAACACGCTAGACCGGCTTCAGGTGGCTAAGGGGTAGGGGAAATATGGCTGTTAATCCATTGAAGGCGTTTCTGTTCGCGGCGGGTGGGACCGTCGCGGTCGTCGGAACCGCCTATGTATCGGGCGCACTCGACCCGTATCTGAATCCCACGCCGCCTGCGGCGATTGCATCGCTGACGCCGCCGGCTGAAAAGCCGGCCGATCCGGGGACCGAGGGAAGGCTGCCGCCGGCGCCCGCCGCGCCCACCGATGCCAAGGCTCCCGCAGCACCCGCGCCTGCCGACGCAACGGCTCCCGCGACCGAAGCTGCGGCTCCGGCGGCACCTGCCGCGCCCGTTGCTGCCCCAGCAACCCCAGCACCGGCCGCGGCCGGCCCGGTTGCGCCGAGCTTCGACGTCGTGCGCGTCGAAAGCAACGGCTCGATCGTCGTTGCCGGCAATGCTGCGCCCAATTCGAAGATCGAGATCCTCAACGGCTCCTCGGTGCTTGGCTCGACTGTCGCCGGTCCGGACGGCGCCTTCGTCATCGTTCTCGACGATCCGCTGAAGCCCGGCGACTATACGATTGCGTTGCGCGCGACGGCCGGCGATGTGGTTACCCCTTCCGTGCAGACCGCCGTCGTTTCGGTTCCCAAGGACGCCGCCGGCCAGGTGCTGGCGATGGTCGAGGAACCCGGCAAGCCGGCCGAGCTGCTTAGCGTCCCGGCGCCTGAGACCAAGCCCGCGGCACCGGCCGCCGGCGATCAGGCCGCTGCCCCGGCCGCTGAGGCACCTGCCGCGACCCCACCCGCCGCTCCCGCTGAAACCGCGCCTGCAGCTCCGGCTGTGGAAGCCGCCGCCGCTCCGGCAACACCGGTGCCGGCACCGGCGGCACCGGCAACGCCGCCGGCTGCCGCCGTGGCTGAACCCAAGATCGTCGTCGAAGCGGTCGAGATCGACGGCAACAAGATCTTCGTTGCCGGTCTGGCTGACGCCGGCCGCAAGGTGCGCGCCTATGCCAACGATATCCTGCTTGGTGATGCGGTGACCTCGCCCGACGGTCATTTCCTGGTCGAGGCGACGCGCGATATCCCGGTCGGCAACTACACCATCCATGTCGACGGTCTCGATGCGGACGGCGTGAAGGTGGTAGCGCGTGCCGCCGTGCCGTTCGAGCGCGAACCCGGCGAGGCGATCGCCGCCGTGGCGCCCGCGGAGGCCAAGCCCGCCGAGACCAAGCCCGCCGAAGCAAAGCCTGCTGAGCCGGCCGCACCGGCTGCTGCCGCATCCGCACCAGCCGCACCGGCTGCTGCCGCATCCGCACCAGCCGCACCGGCAGCGCCCGCCGCTGAGGCTCCAGCCGTCGTCGCGGCGGCAACGCCCGACCTGCCCGAGACGGTGGCGCCAAAGCTCGAACATGCAGACGGCGCGGTCATCATCCGCAGGCACGACACGCTGTGGCGGATCTCACGGCGCGTCTACGGTCACGGTGTGCGCTTCTCGACCATTTATCTCGCCAACCAGGACCAGATCAGCGATCCCGACCGCATCTGGCCGGGGCAGGTGTTCAAGGTTCCGGAAAAGTCCAAGGAAGGCGAAGCCGCCGACCTCAAGGCGATGGGCGAGCAGGTGACAACGGCGCCGGTGAAGACGCAGTAGCGGCCGAGCGCTTGATCTCCTCCCTTGAGGGGGAGATGGCCGGCAGGCCAGAGGGGGTCGCCGCGCATAGAACGCCGACCTTCTCTTTGCTGCAAACGACGTTGCATCAGGACGTACCGACCCCCTCTGTCGCCTTCGGCGACATCTCCCCCTCGAGGGGGGAGATTAGGTCGCTCTACCCATCGGGTTAGCTTGCCACGCACCCGTTCATCGTCTATCGCCGATGAACGATGGCAGACTCGCTCACTGAACCAGACCACGCAAACTGCGCACCGCCCCAAAGCCGCGCCGTTGCCGCGAGCTTCGCCGCACTCTCGCACCCGGCGCGCATCGAGATCCTTAGACATCTCTCGGCCAGCAATTCCTGCTGCTGCCGCGAGGTGGTCGATCATCTCGATCTGGCGCAGTCCACCGTGTCCCAGCATCTGAAGATCCTGGTCGAAGCCGGGCTGGTCCGCTTCGAGCCCGACCGCCAGCGCTCGCGCTATCAACTCGACCGCGCCGCGCTCGCCGACGTTTCCGCATCGCTGACCGCACTCGTCAATTCCTGCTGCTCCGGCCGCTGATTTCTCACCCAAAAGGCAAGACAAGTGGCAGAAAAAACCGTTTCCGATAGCTCGACCTTCAGCACCTTGCGCAATCTGTGGCCCTATATGTGGCCGGCCGACCGCGCCGATCTCAGGGCACGCGTCACCTGGGCAACGCTGCTTCTGGTCGTTGCCAAGCTGACACTGGTTGCCGGGCCGTACTTCTTCAAATGGGCGACCGATTCTCTGGCCGGTGACGCCAAATCGCCGCCGCCGCTGCCGTCCTTCCTGCTGGCGCCGGTGATGCTGGTCGTCGCCTACAATGTCGTGCGGCTGGTGCAACTCGGCTTCAACCAGCTGCGCGATGCGCTGTTTGCCCGTGTTGGCCAGTATGCGGTGCGCCAGCTTGCGTTCCGCACCTTCGTTCACATGCACCAGTTGTCGCTGCGCTTTCACCTCGAGCGCCGCACCGGCGGCCTGTCGCGCATCATCGAGCGCGGCACCAAGGGCATCGAGACGATCGTGCGCTTCATCATGCTGAACACGGCGCCGACCATCCTCGAATTCGCGCTGACCACCGGCATCTTCGCCTACACTTATGGCTGGAAATATGTGGTCGTGGTGGCGGCCACGGTGTGGCTCTACGTCTGGTTCACGGTGCGCGCCAGCGACTGGCGCATCTCGATCCGCCGCGACATGAACGACAGCGACACCGACGCCAACACCAAGGCGATCGACTCGCTGCTCAACTACGAGACCGTCAAATACTTCAACAACGAGGGTATGGAGGCTGAGCGCTTCGACCGTTCGATGGCGCGCTATGAAATGGCGGCGACCAGGATATGGACCTCGCTCGGCTGGCTGAATTTCGGCCAGGGCATCATCTTCGGTCTCGGCACCGTCATCGTCATGTGCATGTCGGCGCTGGAGGTGCAGGCCGGCACGCAGACGGTCGGCGATTTCGTCTTCATCAACGCCATGCTGATGCAGCTTTCGGTGCCGCTCAATTTCATCGGCTTCATCTACCGCGAAATCCGCCAGGGGCTGACCGACATCGAGCAGATGTTCGACCTGCTCGATGTGCCGCAGGAAATCACCGACAAGCCGGATGCCAAGCCGCTCACTGTTACAGCCGGCAAGGTCGAGTTCCGCGACGTGCACTTCGCCTACGACCCCAGCCGCAAGATTCTGAAGGGCGTCTCCTTCGAAGTTCCGGCCGGCAAGACGGTGGCCATCGTGGGCCCGTCCGGCGCCGGCAAGTCGACGATTTCGCGGCTCTTGTTCCGCTTCTACGACGTCCAGGGCGGTCAGGTGCTGATCGACGGCCAGGATGTCCGTGATGTGACGCAGGCGAGCCTGCGCGGCGCCATCGGCATGGTGCCGCAGGACACCGTGCTGTTCAACGACACCATCGCCTACAACATCCGTTACGGCCGCATCGGCGCCAGCGAGGAAGACATGCAGAAAGCCGCCGAGCTTGCCCAGATCGGCCCGTTCATCGAACGACTGCCCGAAGGCTACCGCTCGATGGTCGGCGAGCGCGGGCTAAAACTGTCGGGCGGCGAAAAGCAGCGCGTGGCGATTGCCCGCACGATTTTGAAGGCGCCGCCGATCCTGATGCTCGACGAGGCGACCTCGGCGCTGGACAGCCACACCGAACAGGAGATCCAGGCCGCCCTCGACCTGGTCAGCAAGGGCCGCACCACCATCGTCATTGCCCATCGCCTATCGACGGTGATCACGGCCGACGAGATCATCGTACTCAAGGACGGCGAGATCGCCGAACGCGGCACCCATGCCGAGCTGATGCGCCAACACGGCCTCTACGCCTCGATGTGGGACCGCCAGCGCGAAGCGACGGAAGCCGAGGAGAGGCTGCGCATTGCTAGGGAGAGCGATGAGCTGGGTGTGGTTGTGCGCAGAAGGACTTCGGAGGTGAGCTAGGCGGCGGAGCGCCGATCTCCCCCCTTGAGGGGGAGATGTCGCCGAAGGCGACAGAGGGGGTCGCCGCGCGTGGAGCGCTAACCTTCATCGGTCGCAAGGGGGGCGCATCCAGTCGAACCGACCCCCTCTGGCCTGCCGGCCATCTCCCCCTCAAGGGGGGAGATATGCAGCGTCGTCGCCATCATCACCACCGAAAATTTCCCCTTGACCTCAACCTAAGTTGAGATCGCAAACCCGTTCCTGAGCCACCGAACCCAAGTCGTTCAAGAACGGAGACAGATTCAAATGGATAAACTTGCCGAGGCAGCCGTGTTCAGGGTCGACAAATTCGTCGTTCCTGCCGAGGCCCGTGAAGAAATCCTTCGCAAGGTCAGGGCGACGCATGAACTGCTGCGCCTGCAGCAAGGCTTCGTCCAGGATTTCGTGCTCGAGCAATTTTCGGGTCCGGGTGAGTTCAACCTGGTCACCATTGTCGAATGGGAAAACCAGGCGGCCGTCGACAATGTCGTGCCGATCGTCAAGGCGGCCCACGAGCGGGCGGGCTTCAACCCGCAGGAGACCATTGCCCGGCTGGGTGTGAAGGCCGATATCGCCAACTATCAGCGTCTGCCTGAGATGTAGGAGGGCCAGCCCGTGCCAGGTGCTGGCGCCTCGACGCTCAGCACCTAGCCGGTGCGGGCATCGCTGATCATGTTCTCGAAACCACGCCATTCGGCGGCGACGATGAACAGTGTCGTGCCATCCGGCCCGCCCAGCATTCAGGCAAAGCAGCCGCGATCGGCATCGACTGTCTGCAACACCTCGCCACCTTCGCGCACCCGCACGCAGCGCTTGTTGGGAACATCCGCGTACCAGGCAGCCCCTTCGGCATCGAGGCAGATGCCGTCGGGAAAGCCATCGAGATCGGCCCAGACCCGGCGGTTGGAAAGCCCGCCATCCTCCGCGATATCGAAGGCGGTCAGCCGGTTGGCATGCGACTCCGCCACGATCAGTGTCCTGTTGTCCGGCGTCACCGCCATGCCGTTGGCGAAAGCGATGTTCTCGGCCACTTGTCGAACCGAGCCGTCCGGCGTGATCAGCACGATGGTGCCGGGCCCGAAATGCTCGCCCGGTGCAGGCGCCGACCCGCCGCCATTGACATAGATGTTGCCGCGCCCATCGACGACGATCTCGTTCCACGGGCTCTTTGACAGTTCTCTCAAATCGGCATGGGTGGCGAGCGTCCCGTCCGCCTCCTGCCGCAGCAACAGCCCTTCGCGCCCCGAAATGACCAGCAGCCGCCCGTCCGGCAGCCAGTCGATCGAATAGGGTAGTATCGCAGGCACCGTGAGCATCACCTCGGTCTTGCCGCCCACACCCACCGCGATGATCTCTCCGGTTCCCCAGTTGCAGAGCCACAGGCGTCCGTCGTGCCAGCGGGGAGACTCTCCGAAAGCGAGGCCTTCTGTAATGACCTTGGCGTTCAGGGCGACTGATTTCGACGATGGCATCTCTGACCCTGGTTTGTCGACTCGCCGCAATTCGGCATTGTCGCGAAGCGCTTTCCTGCCAAGGACGTGTGAATCTGTGGCGCCCCGACATGACCGACAATTTTGGCAAACCATCGTGCGGATGCCTCTGGATCAGAGTGCCTTTAATCCTTGAGGGCAGCTGATATTGTCGCGTCGGAAATAACCCGTTCGCGCAAGTTTTGCGACCAAGAGAGTATTTTCGATGTTCGGTTTCTTTTCCCGCAAATCCAAGAAAACGCCCGAGAAGTCGGCATCAGATTCTGGAAAGCAGTTGGAATTCGGCCTGCCGTTGCCGGTCGTCGTACTGCGTTCGAACGTCGAGGATCCTGATGAAGAGCCGTTTTTTCTCGTCTTCGCTGTCATGCAATTCGTCACAGCGATGGTTTCCAAAGGACTCTATCGTTATCCCGAAATCGACACCAAGGCGATGCAGGTCCTTCATGCCGACTCGTACTCTTCGGAGGTAAAGAACGGCGGCCATAGTCAATTCATCCACAATGCCGGGCAGGAAATCGGCGCCATGATTGCCAACGCACGAGCTGGACTCACTGCTTGTGGCGCAAAGGGCCAGCTTGCGACTTTGGAAAAGATGTCCAGCTGGATTGCAGACCATCCCAACGAAGCCGCCCAGCAGACGGGCTTCGAGGGCGGGCGGGATGATTTTCTCGATACACTTGATCATGCGTTCTACGTTGCGGATGAGGCCGCGCCCATGGAAAACCTTTTGGCGCGCTGGATCGCGTCATGGCCTGATCTGCAAGTTGTCGATAGTGACGATTACGACGACGTCATACACCGGCTGGTGATGGCCAATCCGAAGCGCGAAGGCAGGCTTCTTCATAAGTCCGTTGGCAACTTGGCAGGCCAGATGATCTTCAGCTGGCGCGATGTCGGGGCCGGCCTTGCCTGCGCCAAGATCGCGCCGCCCGAGATCAAAATCGCGTTCGGCATGGCAAGGATGCTGAACATAGAAGGAGAGAAACAGCTGGTTTTTCAACTTCAGACCAGCGCGAAGAAGACCCGACTATGCAGTGCGACGGAGACACACGTCACGGTCTACGAGTACATCGCTCCAGAAGAGTTGCTTGTCATACCGCCAGGCGAGAGCCCGCTAGCGGCTAACGCCCCGAAAGTTGGCGCCAAGCTTGGCATTGCTGAAGAGACCGAGATCACAGCGGTCATTGAGCTGGCGGAACAATACCATGCTCCCGCCGCCGTCGACCTCCTGCTCCGCAAGGCAGGCTTCGACCCGACGGATGCCATCGTTTCTGCGAATTCGGTGGTGCAGAAGGAGGAAGGAGCAATCGTGAATTGGGTGGTGCTGGCATCAGGCCAAGTCTTCCTTTTCCAATCGTTGCGGAACGGCGGTGTGCTCTTGCGCGGCAAGGATGATGAAAGCCTCGCTGAGGCCGCTATGGCCGAGCTCAATGCCCACTTTGATTGCTCCGCTGCGGCGGGTTAGCGACAGCAAGCCTACTTTTTCTCCGTCAGGAAGAACGTGCCATCGGCATGGCCGTTGGCACCGCATGACAGGGGCTCCGATTTGCCATCCTTGCCGGCGCCGCTCTGCTCGACGACAAGCGCATCGCCGTCGCGGCGAAAGGTGAAGACGAATCCAGTCGGTTTGTCGTTGTCGTCGGTGTCCTCAAGTCGAAGCGTATTGCGCTCCTCGACCGTGCCGTCGATCTCGCATGACCCACTTCCCGAGACTGGATTGGAAACGACATCTTCCGAGATTTCGACCTTGCCTCCGCCAACAGCCTTGATGTCGACGCTGCCGCGCACGCTGCTCCATGTGCCGATCAAACCTGCATCGGGGGGCTTGCGTATGCCGGACAGGAAGGTTGCGCGGTCGCGCAGGAATTCGCCGAGATCGAAAGTCTGTTGGTTCTTGGGCGAACTTTCGTTGAAGCCGGCGATCTGGTCGCGATACGCGATGAAATCGCTTTGGTCGTCCCGCAGCGCCTTGCCGGCATGAGCATCGAGCCTCTTCAGCAGCGCGGTATAATTCTTCGCGACGTCGGCATCGGCTTGCGCCAGGACCGGATCGGCGCAAATGGCCTTTTCCGCCACGCTGGCGGCCTTGGCGCAGTCGAAGGATGGCTTGCCTTGCGCAACTGCGTGGTCGCTCGCTGCCACAAGTACGGTCAAAACGGCACCCACGGCTGACGATCGTATGGCAACAAGATACGTTTTGCCTGAATTTGGCGCCATGGCAGTCGGCCTTTTCGCCGCGCGTTCAGCCGGCGTTGGCCCGAATTCTGGCGGCAAAGCAGCCGGCAGGCAAGCACGTCACCGTTCCTGCCGGCTGCGGACGATGCGGCCTTGCCCAATGTTGCGTTGCGGCCGCGGAGCCTTTCCGGTATTGAGGCCGGACCTGAAACAGGGACCGCCCCCAGCCCATGAGCTCCAGCCAATGAGCCTCGTCGACTCGATCAAGAATGCCTTCGTTCCGATCCATCGCGAGGGCTATCCGTTCATTGCCGCCTTTGGTGCGGGCACGCTGTTCCTCGGCTATTTCTCCTCGGTGCTGTTCTGGATCGGCCTGATCCTGACCGCCTGGTGCGTCTATTTCTTCCGTGACCCCGAGCGTGTCACCCCGGTCGATGACAGGCTGGTGGTCAGTCCCGCCGACGGCGTCATCTCGGCGGTCGGCCCGGCCGTGCCACCGCGCGAGCTCGGCCTCGGCAACACCGAAATGACCCGCATCTCGGTGTTCATGAATGTCTTCTCCTG
Organism: Mesorhizobium sp. M0058; assembly: GCF_040323095.1. Classification (NCBI taxonomy): domain Bacteria; kingdom Pseudomonadati; phylum Pseudomonadota; class Alphaproteobacteria; order Hyphomicrobiales; family Phyllobacteriaceae; genus Mesorhizobium; species Mesorhizobium sp. M0058. The sequence goes on along the minus strand of NZ_JAMYUQ010000004.1, from coordinate 161,280 downwards.
CCATGTGAACCGTGCTCCCGTGCGCGGCCGCATCACCAAAATCGAGCATCGGCCGGGCAAGTTCCTGAATGCCGAACTCGACAAGGCAAGCTCGGAGAACGAGCGCAACGGGCTGGTCATCGACAGTCCCAACGGCATCGTTGTCGCCGTGCAGATCGCCGGCCTGGTGGCACGCCGCATCGTCTGCTGGGCCGAGACCGGCGGTTCGATCGCCATCGGCGAACGCTTCGGCTTGATCCGCTTCGGCTCGCGCGTCGATGTCTTCCTGCCTTCGACCGCGGTGCCGCGCGTCGCCGTCGGCCAGACGGCGGTCGGAGGTGAAACCGTGCTCGCCGAATTCGGCGGCGTCTCCGCAACCCCGCTCGTCAGGATTTCGTAAGCGGTGGGCGCGCCGTTCAAAAAGTTCGAGGCCCATGGCAGCGGCGGCCCGCGCATCCGCGAGATTCCGATGCGCATGGTGCTGCCCAATCTGGTCACCGTACTTGCCATCTGCGCCGGCCTGTCCGGCATCCGCTTCGGCTTCGAGGGCCGTTTCGAGCCGGCCGTGGTGATGGTGCTGCTCGCCGCCTTCCTGGACGGCATAGACGGGCGCCTGGCGCGCATGTTGAAGGCGACATCCAAATTCGGCGCGCAGATGGATTCGCTGGCCGACATCGTCAATTTCGGCGTCGCGCCGGCACTGGTGCTCTACGCCTTCCTGCTCGACCGCGCCGGCTCCTTCGGCTGGATCGCAGCCCTTCTGTTCACCATCGCCTGTGGCCTGCGGCTGGCGCGCTTCAACGTGCTCGACGAAGACCATGACCGGCCGATCTGGCAGAGCGAATACTTCGTCGGCGTGCCGGCGCCGGCCGGCGCCGTGCTGGTTATGCTGCCGCTCTATCTGTCCTTCCTGCGGCTCGGTCTCGAGCCGGACCGCCTGACGGCATTCGTCGCCACCGGCTTCACTGTGCTGGTCGCTTTCCTGCTGGTCAGCCGGCTGCCGGTCTATTCCGGCAAAAGCCTGAAAGTGCCGGGCGACAAGGTGCTGCCGATCATCCTGGCGGTCGTTCTATACGTCCTGCTGTTGATGACCTATCCCTGGTACACGCTGACCGCCTCTGTCGCAGGCTATCTCATCTTCCTGCCTTTCAGCGTGCGGGCGTATTCGAAGCGCGCCAAGCGCGAGGGCGAAAAAGTGCCGCCTTCGGATATTGGGTAGTTGTTATCTCCCCCCTTGAGGGGGAGATGTCGCCGAAGGCGACAGAGGGGGTCGGTACGCCCCGGACGCGACCTCGTTTGAGCGAAGAGGACGTCGGCGCTTCACGCGAGGCGACCCCCTCTGGCCTGCCGGCCATCTCCCCCTCAAGGAGGGAGATACGCTAAGCCGCCAGGCCCAGCCCCAGCTTCTCGATCGCCAGGTTCCGCGTCGAGACATAATCCGTCTTACCGGAACCCAGCACCGGGATCTCCTCGACCTTGACGATGTCGTTGGGCACCATCAGTTCGGCCGCACCTGCCTTCTTGCCGAAGGCGCGCAGTTCTTCCGGATCGGCGTCGTCGGCGGTGGTGACCAGCACGATGCGCTCGCCGCGCCTCTTGTCCGGCACCGCCACCGCGGCGTGGCGCTCTTCCGGCCACAGCGACTGCACCAGCATCTCGACGGCGCCCAACGACACCATCTCGCCAGCGATCTTGGCGAAGCGTTTTGCCCGGCCGCGAATGGTGATGAAGCCTTCGCGGTCGACCGAGACGATGTCGCCGGTGTCGTGCCAGCCGTCCAGCGGCTGCAATTCGCCGGGCCGATCAGCGGTCATGTAGCCCATCATCAAATTCGGCCCGTCCAGCCACAGGCGGCCGGCACCCTCGATACCCTCGACCGGTTCGAGCTTCATGCGCATCGCCGGCAACAGCCGTCCGACCGTGCCGTCGCGACCATGGATGGCGGTGTTGACGGCGACGACGGGAGCGGCCTCCGTCAGCCCGAACCCCTCGATGATCGAGGCATCGAAGCGCTCGCGATAAACGCGCCGCGTCTCCGGCTTCACCGCTTCCGCGCCGGCGACGACGAAGCGCAGGCTGGAGAAATCGCCATCCTTGGCGGTGCGGGCATAGTTGGCAAGGAAAGTGTCGGTGCCGAACATGATGGTCGGCTTCACCTTGCGGGCGATCTCCGGGATGATCTTGTAGTGCAGCGGCGAGGGGTAGAGGAACAGTTTCACCCCGGTCACCAGCGGCAGGATGGTACCGCCGGTCAGGCCGAAAGAGTGAAAAACCGGCAGCACGTTGAGCAGGATGTCGGACGGCGAAATGGTAATGCGCGCCTCGGCCTGCATGGCGTTGGCGTGGAGATTGCGATGCGACAGCACCACGGCCTTGGGCGTGCCTTCCGAGCCTGAGGTGAACAGGATTACCGCCGGCTTGGCCGCATCCTGCCGCTGCAGCGGGAAGCGCCACAGCGCGGCTGCTGCGAGTTTCTCCAGTGTGGTGACGCTTGCGCGCACATCCTCCAGCCACAGCATTTTGGCGCCGCCGGCCTCGACCGCGGCGATGATGTCGGCAAGCGCCGCCTTCTCGACGAAGGCGCGCGAGGAAACCACCGTTCGGATGACTGCGGTGCGCACCGCGGCGGTGACGCTGGCCGGCCCCGCCGTGTAGTTGATCATCGCCGCCACACGGGCTGCCGAGAGCAGGCCGACGAAGGACAGCACCACGCCTTTGGCGTTGGGCAGCAACACCCCGACCGCTTCGCCGGGTGACGTTATAGCCTCGAAACGGCGGCCGAGAACGCGCGCGCCGATGAACATCTTTCGATAACTGAGCGAGCCGCTGATCACATCCTCGATGATCGGATGCGAGGCGCCGGTGCGATCGGCGGCATCGCGCATGGCCAGGAACAGGCCGCGATCGAGGTTGCTGCCATAAAGCCGCGCCTCGGCGATGCGGTCGAACAACGCATTTGTGTTGGAAGCCTGGTCGGGGTTGCGCGCCACCAGTTCGGCAACCGTCATCGGCTCCAGCACGCTGATCGAGAGTTTTGGGAACCAGTGGCGGGGCGCCCGATCCTTTGGCGTCAGAGAAACCGGCAGGTCGCGCGCGCCGGCGACGAAGATCGGCACGATGCGGGCGTCAGCCTGCATGGCGATGCGGGTGACGGCGCGGAACAGGCGAAACGCCTTCACATCGGGCTCGACGTCATCGGGCAGATAGACGGCAAGCCGGCCTTTACCCTTCAGCACCCTGACCAGCCGCCGGCTGACGAAGAGATGCTCGGCGTTGAAGGCGATGGTGCGGCCAAGCTCGCGCCATGGCTCCAGCCAGGGCGAGCGCGCCGAGGCCTCGTCGAGAATGTGCAGCGTGTCGTCGGGCAGCAGCGACAGCATCATCGCCGGCTCGAAGCGCGACTGGTGCGAGACCACATATATCACTGGCGTCGGCGCGTTGCGGGCAATGCGGATGCGCCGGTCCTCGATCCGGTAGGCAAGCTTGAACGGCACATAGAGCAGCGCCTGGGTAAAGCGCAGGTCGAGACGAAAGGTCTCGATCGCGCCAATCAGCAGCCAGGCCAGAACGAGGCCTGCAAGCAGCGCCAGTGCCAGGATCATGCCGCGTCTCTCCCAACGGTCCGGTATGCGGCTCTTCGTCCGCTTGGAGAGCAGAGGGTAGCGCAATGGGGGGCAAGGTCAATGCGCGGGTGCGAGGGAGCGGTGTTCCACCTGACCTCACCAGGCAATGATCCAAACGCAGACCTTGAAATATTGCGACACGTGTCGTAAATAAAGCGACACGTGACGGAGAGGTAATATGGCCAGTTCCCCGGTGGGTTTTGCCGAGGCACCGCATATGGAGCCGGAGTTCGAACGGATGGTCGACCTGTTTGGTGGACGGAAGGTTCTTGGATTCTCGGTAGCCAGTCCTCTTGAGGCACATGAAATGATCCTGCATGGAATTCCGGGCCAGGCGCTCGAAAGCCTCGTCAGGCATCTGATGGTCATTGATCCCGCCGATGCGTTTGAGACCGCGTTCGGCATGAGCGAGCGGACATTTCAGCGGCGCAAATCGGATCACTCCAAGACCCTCAGTCGGGAGCAAGGTTCCAGAACCTGGAACTTCGCCAAGCTCCTGACAAAGGCCACGTCCGTGCTCGGGACTCAGGAAGAAGCGGAAAAATGGATGATCGAGCCTGCCATGGGTTTGGACAATCGCCGGCCGATCGATCTGCTGGCCACGGCGGCGGGCACTGCGCTTGTGCAGGAGTTTCTTGAGCGGCTCGACTATGGTGTCTACGCGTGACGCCTTTGCCGGGCTCCCTCGGAACAGGGCAGGTTTTGGGCTGGAGGCTTGATCATAGACGCTTCAAGGCGAGCTGGGACAGTGGCGAAGGAGCCTTCAAGCTTGGGGGAAGGTGGAACAGCAAAGGGATCAGAGCCGTATATGCGTCCATCGACCCGTCGACCGCCATCTTGGAGGTGGCGGTCCACAAGGGGTTTCGCACGCTGGATGCTGTCCCTCACGTGCTGACGGCATTCGACATCGTCGATCCATCAGAGATTTATGTGGTCCAAACCGACGATATTCCGAACGCGAACTGGCTGCGTCCCGGCATCCCAGGCGCGGGACAGCAGCAGTTCGGCGATGGTCTGCTGGCAAAGCATCCGTTCTTTCTGATCCCCAGCGCGGTATCCCAGCACAGCTGGAACCTGGTGTTCGATCCCAATCGGGCGGCAGGCCTTTATAGCTTGCATCTCCGGGAGGATTTCGCGCTTGATACAAGGCTTCATCCTCCCGCTGGGTAGCAATCAGGCCGTGGCCTTCAGCCGCCCACTGATGAACCGGAACTCCTGCGACTTGCCGCCATAACCGTAAGCAGCGGCCGGGACTTCATGCACGAAGGCATAGCTTTCCTCGTGCACACCACCCAGCAACTTACCAAAGGCCTCAAAGATCGCCTTCAGATAAGCCTCCAGTTCCAGCTTGGTGTTGGTGCCGTCGACCACCTTGATGTCGAGCCAGAAGGTGTTGGCGCCATGCTCCGCCAGCGATTTGCCGCCGGCGAACCAATGCTGCGGGTCGACATAGGTGACGCCGACGGCGGTAATCGTCGGGTCCTTGCGCAGATGGGTTGCCGTCAGTTCGGCGATTTCCTTGGCGATTGTGGCGGACAGCTTGGCGTCGGGCTTGCCGGTGACGCTGATGTTGATGATGGGCATTTTTCTCTCCTTCGTTTGAGCGGCGTCTGTTTGCCGTTGGAGAGACAATGCCATCATCTTTGAATCAAAAAAATCGAATTGTTTCGAACAAAAGGTTCTGTATTATCGAAGCATGCAAGCTCTCGATCCCGATCTGCTCAAAACCTTCCTTGCCTTTGTCGATGGCGGCTCGCTGGCTCAGGCTGCGTCTGCTGTCGGCCGCTCGCCCTCGGCGGTGACCGCGCAGATGCAGCGTCTGGAGGAGATCGTCGGCGAACCGCTGCTGGTGGCGCAGGGGCGCGGGCGCGGGCTGACGCCGGCCGGCGAGGATCTTGTCGGTCATGCCCGCCGCATTCTTGCCGTGCACAGCGAGGCCTGGCTGGCGCTCAAGGGCGCGCGTGCCGCTGGTCGCGTCGCCATCGGCACGACACAGGATTTCGCCGATAGCGGCCTGCCGGAGCTGCTGCGCGCCTTCGCGACCAGCCATCCGCGCGTCAGGGTCGAACTCCGCGTTGGCCGTTCGGCCGAGCTTGGCGAGGCGCTGCAGGCCGGGCAGCTCGATCTGGCCGTTGTCATGCGCAAGACGCCGGCCAATGACGAAGTCGGGCTGTTCAGTGAGCCGATGCTGTGGCTGTGCTCGCAAAAAGGGCTTGCCGTGCGGGAAGAGGAATTGCCGCTGGCGCTGCTCGACCCCTATTGCGGCTTTCGCGAAGCAGCACTCGCGGCCCTCGATGCTGCCGGCCGCCGCTACCGCATCGCCGCCGGCAGCGCCAGCCTTGCCGGCTTGCGTACGGCGGTCAATGCCGGCATCGCGCTGACCTTGCGCACCGCCCGCTTTGCCCATTCAGGCATTGCCGAAGCACCGCGCGAATTCGCCCTGCCGCCGGTGCCGACAGCGCAATTCGCGATAAAACTCGGCCAGGGCGCTGAGCGGCCGGCGCGCGATCTTGCCATCCTGCTCAGCGACAACCTCGCCTTGCCCGGCTTTGCCGGCTGATGTCCAAAGAAAAAGCCGACCTTTACGGTCGGCTTTGAGGAGGACGGGTCGAGGGGTTTGGGGGGACTTGGGGGGTGACCCGTCGCACATAAAACTGCCTGATCCGCATGATGGTTCCATGACTTGGAAAATAATTATTGGGTTGCCGCACTTTTTCTCGCAGCCAGCCAGTCGCGCCCCGCATGGGCGAAAACCGCGCAGAGTACTATGGCGCCGCCGATCAGGCTGGCGGCCGGCGCGATCTCGCCGAGGAACAGGAAGGCGAACAGGATCGCAAACGGCACTTCGGCGGCACCGAGAAGGCCGGACTCAGGCGCCGGGATCAGCCGCGAGCCTTCCGTCCACAGGATCGACGCCGCTGCGAACGATCCTCCGAAGGCGACGAGCAGCACGGCGTCGCGAGCAGAAATCGCCAGGGGGTCGGTGACGAACCAGCCGAGCACGAACAGCAGAAGCGCCGAGACTGCGCCCGCCCACACCACCGGCGTGTCGCGGAAGGCGCGCACCATGATCATGTAGAGCGCACTGCCGGCGGTCATCAGCAGCGCGAGCCCATCGCCAAACAGATGACCGCTGCCGAAGCCGGAGCCGACCATGATCGCTACGCCGCACAGCGAAACGGCGGCGGCGGCAAGCGTCTGCGCCCGGAACGGCTCGCGCACCAGCACGAAGGCGAGCAGCGCGGTGATGAAAGGCGCGGTGGCGTAGATGACCGCGACATTGGCGACATAGGTGAATTTGAACGCCGAGATGAAGGCGATGCTGGCCGCGGCGCCCTCGAGGGCCAGCAGCCAGCCGCGCCAGCCAAGCCGCAAGCTTTCCGGCCCGCCGGAGCGGCGCCGGCGCCACAGCACATAGAAGGTGATCAGGATCGCGCCGACAAAGCCGCGCCAGCAGGTGATGGTCAGCGGGTCGGCGTGGATCGATTTGGTCAGCACGCCGGTGAGGGCGAAGAAAGCCGCCGAGGCCGCCACCAGCATAATGCCGAGCGTACGCTCGGCAGCGGTATCTGTGGTGCCTGGGCCGTCGAGCGCTTCCGTCATCTCAGCAGCCTATCCGTCTTCTCCTGCCACCATGCTGTCAGTACGGGGGTACTCATAGCCGCTTGCGGAAATGCTCGTTGCCGATGATCAGCAGGCCGGCGCCGACGATCAACGCCGCCCCCAGAAACACCTCGCGACGCGGCACGTCGCCCCAGATCGCAAAGCCGAGCCCGAAGGCCCAGACCAATGAGGTGTATTCGAACGGCGCCACGATCGACACCGGCGCCCGCTTCATGCCTTCGAACAGCATAAATTGCGCCACGCCGCCGAGCGCGCCGACGCTGATCAAAAGCAGCAACTGGCGCCAGTCCGGCATCTGCCAGACCAACAGCGCCGGCACCGCGGAAAACACCAGGAAGTAGAAATTGTTGAGCACAAGCTGGATCAGCGTGCGCTCGGCCAGCGCCGTCTTGCGCAACAGCACCACGGCAATGCCCCACAGCACTGCCGCAGCCAGTACCAAGAGCATCGGCACGGACAAGCCGAGACGAGTGGGATCACAGGCGATGAAGACGCCGACGAAGCCGATGAACACCGCCAGCCAGCGCAACAGCGGCACCTTTTCGCCAAGCATCACCACCGACAGCACGGTGACGATGATCGGGGCGGCGTAATAGATGGTGGTGAGTTCGGCCAGCTGCAGGGAGCGGGCCGCGTTGTAGTAGCAGAGCCAGGCGCCGAGCGTGAAGGCGCTGCGCACCAGCATCGGCCGCACGATGGGCGAGCGCATTGTGTCGGCAAAGATGGGCGGTCCGCCGATTGCAGCACAGCCGATAAGCACAGCGATCGAGCGGAAGAACATGATCTGCCAGACGCTGATGCCGACGACCAGAAGCTTGATCGCGGCGTCCTGCGTCGAAAACAGGAAATAGGCGCAGCCGGTGAACAGGATGCCGGCAAGCACCCTTTCGCGGGTTTCCAGAATGGCAATATCGGCCATGCGGCGTGTCCGGCGCTGTCAAGAGGACGAAGAAGAAGCCTGCCCCAATCAGGCTCCCATTGCAGGCTATACGGGCGAAAGCCTGCGGGGCGCTACGCCAGTGGCAAGCTTGCGTTGGCGCAGCCTGGCCGACAGCGTGGGCACGCCGTTCACTGTGTTGCCTGGTAGAGCTCCGAAGCGGCCTCCTTCAGGGCGCGCCGGCCGCCCGGCCTGAGATACATCATGTGGCCGCCTTCGACGACGTCGAGACGGATGGGTTTTGCCCCGCCCAGCGTCGGGATTTGGCTCACCAGATAGCGTGAGGCCAGATAGGGAGTGACCAGATCGGTGTCGCCGTTGACGATCACCACGCCGAGCCCCGGGTTGAGCGAGCGCGCCCGCTGCAGATCGTCCATCACCCCGGCATAGCCTTGCCGCGAGCCGCCATAGTCCCAGGCGTGGGTCACATCGCCATTGAGCAACCTGTAGCTGACATCGGTGCGAAAATTCAGCTCGTCGCGCGCATAACCGACAAAGGCCGAGGTCAGCGCCGGCACGCTGCGGTCGAGCACCGGATCCGGGCCGGCGCTGCGGGCGCTCTCCGGGGCGATGTCGCTGGTGGCGATGGTGCCGTCATACGGGCTGAGCACTTTGCCACTGGCGCGCTGGAATTCGCGCGCGAACAGGCCGGTCGGGATGCGGGCGGAATTGCGCTGCACGAGGTCGAGCGGCAGGCCGGTGATCTCGGCCACGCGCTGGCTGGCCAGCCGCCCGCCCTGTTCCAGCCCGCCGGTCAGAGCCGTGAGGTAGTCGCCCAGCGCATACTTTTCGACCTCGGCGACCTTTTCGCGCAGTGCTTCGCCGCTGAGGCCTTCGCTGCGCAGGCGCACCGCCGCCATCGAGGGCAGTTCCAGCGCCCAATGCAGCGGCTGGAATTCGTCGGGCAGCACCAGCGTGAACTCCAGTGCAGGCGAGATCAGCACGATGCCGTTGGGGCTCAGGCCGACATCTTCCTGCAGGGTCCTGGCGAGAAGTGCCGCGCGGAACCCGCCATAGCTTTCGCCGGCAAGGAAGAGCGGCGATCCGGTGCGGCCGTTCTGGGCGAGATAGAGCCGGATGAAAGCGCCGATCGAACTGGCGTCCTGGCTGACGCCCCAAAAATCTTTTGTGTCCTGGCCGGGGGCCTCGCGGCTGTAGCCGGTGCCGACCGGATCGACGAAGACGAGGTCGGTCATGTCGAGCCAGCTGTCGGGATTGTCGATCAGCTTTTGCGGCGGCGGCAGGAATTGGCCATCGGCGCCGGTCGCGACGACACGCGGGCCGAGTGCGCCGAGATGCAGATAGGCGGATGCCGCGCCCGGGCCGCCATTGAAGACGAAGGTGATGGGGCGAGCCTTCTCCGCGCCCGCCAGTGGCGGCAGCGTATAGGCGACATAGAAGATTTCCGCGGTGACCTCGCCCTTGCCGGACAGCAGTGACAGCGTGCCGGCCTTAGCCTGATAGTCCAGCTTGCGCCCGGCAATGGTGATTGAATGGCTGGTCGTCTGCGGTGCCGGCAGCAGCGACAGCACGCCGCCTGCCGGTGCGGGGCGCTCGGGCGTTTCGGCGAGGACTGGCTGCGCGAAGGCTGCAAGCACCAACAGGGTAAGCGAGATCAGTTTCAGCGTGAACGGCATGATGTCTCCGCGGGAATGACTCTGCTTAGGTATGGCCGGGGCGGTCGAAGTCAAAGTAACTCTTCGTGAGGTAGCATTCCTTCAGCCCCCTCTGTCCTGCCGGACATCTCCCCCCACAGGGGTGGAGATTGGATGTCGCGACCGCCTTCGCTAATCGCCGGCGTAGAAAGCGCCATCGGCGAAGCTGCAGATCTCCCCCCTGTGGGGAGGTGGCCGGGCCAGAGGGGGGCGCTGTCTCGCTGGCATATCAGTGCTATCAAAGCGCGACGGACTCGAAAAGGAATGCAACATGGACGCCACCGCACTCAAGGCCATGCAGGCACCGATCAAGGAGGCTTATCGCGACGATTCCTCGCGAGCGCTGATCACGCTTCGCGCCAAAGGCTCCATCGACGACCAGTCGATTGCCTGCAAGGTCGAGACGGGCAGGGCGCTGGCGGTCGCCGGCCTGCATCCGGCGACCGGCGGTTCCGGGCTCGAATTGTGTTCGGGCGACATGCTGCTCGAGGCGCTGGTGGCGTGCGCCGGGGTGACGCTGAAGGCGGTGGCCACCGCACTAGAGTTCAAACTCGGCGCAGCCACCGTCGAGGCCGAAGGCGATCTCGACTTTCGCGGCACGCTGGGCGTGGCCAAGGACGCCCCCGTGGGCTTTCGCGCCATCCGGTTGAATTTCAACCTCGACACGGATGAGCCGCAGGATCGCATCGACGCGCTGATCAAGCTGACGGAACGCTATTGCGTGGTCTTCCAGACCATCAACAGCAAGCCGGAGCTGACGGTGAAGGCGCGCGCCTGATCTCCCCCCTTGAGGGGGAGATGTCGCCGAAGGCGACAGAGGGGGTCGGCCGACTGGACGCGACGCCCTTTGTGCGGAAGGAGGTTGGCACTCTACGCGAGGCGACCCCCTCTGGCCTGCCGGCCATCTCCCCCTCGAGGGGGGAGATTGCGCTACTGCGCCGCCGGCTCTTCCGCATCACCCTCATCGGTGAAAGGCGAGGCGCTCGGCACGCAGTTGACCGCCCAGCTGGCCGGCGTCGGCTGCTTCTGATATTCGGTAATCGCGTTTGTGCACTGTTCGCGGGTGTCGAAGGTGCTGGGCAGCACCACCATGCCGCCTTGCGGGCCGGCGATCACCAGGTACCAGACCAATGCTACGCTGGGAGCAGCCATGGGAATTCCTCGCTTTGCTGAGTGTCGGAGTCGGGTCGACCCTAGCAACTCCCGGCTGATGGCGAAAGCAGGGCGAGGGGGGAGGGACCTGCCGGATCATCACAGACCCGTGAACGAACCGCTCCCAGCCCGCTTAGTTCGCGGCAAAGCAGTAGAACAGGCCGTCGCCGCCGGTGCCTTTCAGCGCCTCCTGGCTGCAGCCGCCGCGCGAGGCATGCGAGGAGTTCCAGGATTTCGCCGCCGCCGACTCGTCGAGGCCGGTGCGGTCGTGATGGCCCATCATCGCCGCGCCCTCCGCCCCGCTCAAGGTCCAGTCGCCGCAGGTCTGGTCGGCGATCTTGGTGCCGTCGGGCTTCGAGCCGGTCAGAATGTCGTGCCGGTTCGGCTTGTCGCCGCGGCCGTTGACCACCTCGCCCTTTTCGTTGAGCGCCGTCTGCTTGGTGATGGCGTTGGCGTCGCTGTGCAGCGAGGCGACGTCATCGGCGATCTTCTCGCCCTTGGCGTTGACCCAGGGACCCTTGCCGATACGGTCGCGCGCATCGACATTGGCGCTCGAGAGATAGGCGTGCCATTCCTTGCCGGTAACCCCAGCCGCTTCCGCCAGCGAGGCGCAATGCGCGTCGGCACCCTTGAGACCGCCGAGATCGGCGCCCTTGCCGGAACCGACGCTGGTGACGAAGAAACTCATCTTGGCGTCTTGCGCCAGCGCCACGCCAGCTGTGGCGGCAATCGCGGCGGCGGCAACGAGAAGAAGTCTACGCATGTCGGTCCTCCGGTTTCGAATGTCCTACATTCGAAGAAACGTAACTGGAGGCCTGTTTAATCCCGCTACAACCCGGTTTATTCCGGCTGCCGGTAGGCGACGAAGCGGTTGTTCTTGACCTGGAAGATCAGCCCCGTCTCTTTCATCTCGGGGCTCGCCAGCGGCACGATGCGTTTTGCCACCTCTGAGGGGTGCGGCAGCGTTTCCGGATCCTCGCCGGGCGCGGCCTGCGCACGCATGGCGGTGCGGGTGGCGCCGGGGTCGACGGCATTGACGCGGAGCGGCAGGCTCTGCGTCTCATGCGCCCAGGAACGCGTCATGGCTTCCACCGCCGCCTTCGACGCCGCATAGGGCGCCCAGAAGGCGCGCGCCGAATGCGCGGAGCTGGAGGACATGAGAATGGCGCGGCCGGCGTCGGACAGCCTGAGCAGCGGGTCGACCGAGCGGATCAGCCGCCAGGTCGAGGTGACATTGATGGTCATTACCTTCTCGAAGGTTTTGGCCTCGACATGGCCGATCGGCGAGATGACGCCGAGCACGCCGGCATTGGCCACCAGAATGTCGAGCTTGCCCCAACGCTCGTGAATGGCCCCGCCCAACCGGTCGATGCCGGCCATGTCTGAGAGGTCGAGAGGCACCAGCGTCGCTTCGCCCTTGCCGGTTTTCACGCGTTCGGCCTTGATCTGGTCATCGAGTTCTTCCAGCCCGCCGACGGTCCGGGCTACCGCAATGACATGCGCGCCGGCGGCGGCAAGTTCCCTGGCGATGAAGTAGCCGATGCCGCGCGAGGCGCCGGTAACGACCGCGACGCGGCCGGAGAGGTCGAGGGTCATGCGAGCGCTTTCAAGGATAGCAGTTGGGCTTTACGCCCCGTTGTTCGCCAGCAGCGACAGCGTGCGCACATTGTCGTGGCCTTCGAAGTCGAGCAGGCGGGTCGGGTACTGGCCGGTGAAACAGGCGTCGCAGAATTGCGGCTGCTCATTGTCGCGGCTGGCTTCGCCGACGGCGCGGTAGAGCCCGTCAATGGTGAGGAAGCCGAGCGAATCGACACGGATGAACTCGGCCATTTCCTCGATCGACATGCGCGATGCCAAAAGCTTCGACTTCTCCGGCGTGTCGACGCCGTAGAAGCACGACGCGCTGGTCGGCGGCGAGGCGATGCGCATATGCACTTCCTTGGCGCCGGCGTCGCGCACCATCTGCACGATTTTCTGGCTGGTGGTGCCGCGCACGATCGAATCGTCGACCAACACCACGCGCTTGCCCTCGATCATCCGGCGGTTGGCGTTGTGCTTGAGCTTGACGCCCATATGGCGGATCGAATCGCCGGGCTGGATGAAGGTTCGGCCGACATAGTGGTTGCGGATGATACCGAGTTCGAAGGGGATGCCTGCCGCCTGGGAGAAGCCGATTGCCGCCGGCGTGCCGGAATCCGGCACCGGCACGACGATATCGGCCTCGACCGGGCTTTCCTGCGCCAATTCGGCGCCGATACGCTTGCGCACTTCGTAGACATTGCGGCCTTCGACCGAGGAGTCCGGGCGGGCGAAATAGACATATTCGAAGATGCAGAAGCGGGTCTTCTGCGGCTCGAAGGGGAACAGGCTCTCGATGCCCTTCGAGGTCACCACGACCATTTCGCCGGGCTTCAGGTCGCGCACGAAGCGGGCGCCGATAATGTCGAGCGCGCAGGTTTCGGAGGCCAGGATCCAGGCGCCGTCGAGGTCGCCGAGCACCAGCGGGCGGATGCCGAGCGGATCGCGGCAGCCGATCATCTTCTTGGAGGTCATCGCGACCAGCGAGAAAGCGCCTTCGACCTGACGCACGGCGTCGATGAAGCGCGAATTCAAATCGCGTTCCTTACTGGTGGCAACGAGATGCAGCAGCGTCTCGGTGTCGGAGGTCGACGAGAAGATCGCGCCCTGCTTCTGCAGCGCGCGCTGCACGGTCATGGCGTTGGTGAGATTGCCGTTATGGGCGACGGCAAAGCCGCCATCGGCGAGTTCGGCGAAGAAGGGCTGGATGTTGCGCATGCCGGCGCCGCCGGTCGTGGCATAGCGCGTGTGGCCGATGGCACGGTTGCCTTGCAGGCTGTCGATGACGTGCTGCTTGGTGAAGGTGTCGCCGATCAGGCCGACATGGCGTTCGACATGGAACTGCGTGCCGTCATAGGAGACGATGCCGGCCGCTTCCTGGCCGCGATGCTGCAGCGCATGCAGGCCTAGCGTTACGATGGCCGCAGCGTCCTGCCGGCCGAAAATGCCGAACACCCCGCATTCGTCGTGGAAATGATCGTCTGCTTCGGCGGAAAGCACGTCGTCCGCGTCTGCCTTCGAAACTGCCATGGGGCTCAAGCTCCGCTAAAATGGCCATATAGTGCGATAGCACCGCGAAAGCAACGTAGTCAGGCCGGAACTGCCGGGATGGCGCCTGTCCGGCACCATCCGTCCGTATCAGTTTGCCGGCGCAGCCGGAGCAGCGGGCGCGGGTGCGTTATCGGCCGGAGCGTCGGTCTCGTCGTCGGGCGCCGGCGTATCGTCACCGGTTGCCGGAGCATCCGCCGCCGGTGCATCGGCCGCCGGAGGCGTCTCGGCTGCCGGCTGATTCGGATTGAGCTTCTTCAGGATGGCGTTTTCCGGATCTTCGGGCAGCAGGCTTTCCAGCTTGGCGCCGATGGTCTCGAGCAGCGGCTTCGACTTGGCGTTGGCGATCCAGGCAGGGGCCTTGGCGCCGGCCAGCCAGTTGAAGAACAGCAGCGCCACGGCGACGACGAGGACGCCGCGCGCGGCGCCATAGAGGAAGCCCAGCGTACGGTCGAGCGCGCCGATCCTGGAATCTATGATCCAGTCGGCAAGCTTCATGGTGATGACGGAAACGACAATCAGCGCGATGAGGAAGACGATGCCGGCGGATGCCGCCATGGCGATCTTGTCGCTTTCGACATAGGGCTGAACGTAAGGCAGCACCGGCTTGTAGAAGAAGAATGCCGCCGCGGCGGCAGCCGCCCAGGACACGACGGACAGGATTTCGCGTGACAGGCCGCGAACCATGGCGAGCATCGCCGAGACCAGGGTGAAGCCGACGAGAATTCCGTCCAGCAGCGTAATCGGCATGTCTTTCGCCCCACTCAGATTGTCTTTTCACGGCTCGGGCGAGCCGCGTCAATCTTCCACGTCGACACGGCTGCGCCGTGAGCCGGCTATGCGTGCGACGAGATCGGCAAGTTCGGTCGGCTGGAAAGCGCCGGCCCCGATCCCCCCGACAACCTCCTCGCTGCCCAAGGGCAGAACCGCACTTCCAAAACCCAGCTTTTCGGCCTCTTTAAGGCGCTGCTGCGCATGCGCAACCGGCCTCACTGCGCCCGACAGGCTGATTTCGCCGAAATAGACGCAATCGGCGGGAAGGGCAAGACCGGTGAGCGACGAAACCAGTGCAGCGGCAACCGCCAGATCGGCCGCCGGCTCGGAAATCCGGTAGCCGCCGGCGACGTTGAGGTAGACATCGTGGGTGCCGAAGCGCACGCCGCAATGGGCTTCGAGCACGGCAAGGATCATCGACAGCCGTGCGCCGTCCCAGCCGACGACGGCACGGCGCGGCGTGCCCAATGTGGACGGCGCCACCAGTGCCTGGATCTCGACCAGCACCGGACGTGTCCCTTCCATGCCGGCAAATACCGCGGCACCCGGCGATTTTGCGTGGCGTTCGCCGAGGAACAACTCCGACGGATTGGCGACCTCGCGCAAGCCCTTGTCCGACATCTCGAAAACGCCGATCTCGTCGGTCGGCCCAAACCGGTTCTTCACCGTGCGCAGGATGCGGTAGTGATGGCCGCCTTCGCCTTCGAAATAGAGAACGGCGTCGACCATGTGCTCGACGACGCGCGGACCGGCGATCTGGCCTTCCTTGGTGACATGGCCGACCAGCACGATGGCAGCACCGGTGGATTTGGCGTAGCGGATCATCGCTTGCGCCGAGGCGCGCACCTGGGTGACGGTGCCGGGCGCCGAGTCGGCCATGTCGGTCCACAGCGTCTGGATGGAATCGAGGATGACGAGGTCCGGCCTTCTGCCGTCGGCTATTGTTGCCAGGATATCCTCGACATTGGTCTCGGCGGCAAGTTCGACCGGCGTGTCGGCGACGCCAAGCCGCTGCGCCCGCAGCCGGATCTGCGCGACAGCCTCTTCGCCCGAGACATAGACGATGCGGTGGCCTTTTGACGCCAATGCTGCTGCGGCCTGGGTAAGCAGCGTCGACTTGCCGATGCCGGGATCGCCGCCGACCAGCAGCGCCGAGCCGCGCACGAAGCCGCCGCCGGTGGCGCGGTCGAGTTCGCCAATGCCCGAGATGATGCGCGGCGCGTCCTCGATGTCACCGGACAGGCTGGTCAGCACCACGGCGCGGCCCTTGCGCGCATTGCGCGTGTTGGCCGGTCCCGAGCCTATGCCGCCCGAGGTGCCTTCCTCGACCAGCGTGTTCCACTCGCCGCAGGCATCGCATTTGCCGGCCCAGCGCTGATGCACCGACCCGCAATTCTGGCAGATGAACTGGACGCGCGATTTAGCCATGGAGTGATGCTGCCTGCAAATGACCGAAGGAGGGTGATCCTGCACACCCCCCTCTGTCCTGCCGGACATCTCCCCCGCAAGGGGGGAGATTGGCTATCGTCGCTGCTTTCGCCAATCGCCAACGTCGCAAGATGAGCGCCATCCGCAAAGCTGCTGATCTCCCCCCTTGCGGGGGAGATGGCCGGCAGGCCAGAGGGGGGTGTGACGGAGCGCTGCGGTAGGCCAAAAAGCTACTCAAACCTCTCCGCAATATGATGCTCTTCGGCGAGGTCGGAAAACCGTGTGAACTCGCCCTGGAAGGCGAGGCTGACCGAACCTGTCGGGCCGTGGCGCTGCTTGGCGACGATGACTTCGGCCTTGCCGCGCATCTCGTTCATCTCGTGTTCCCACTTGATGTACTCGTCGGTGCCGGGCTTCGGCTCGCGGTTCTTCAGATAATATTCCTCGCGATAGACGAACATCACCACGTCGGCGTCCTGCTCGATCGAACCGGATTCGCGAAGATCGGACAGCTGCGGGCGCTTGTCTTCGCGGCTTTCGACCTGACGCGACAGCTGCGACAGCGCGATGATTGGCACGGAGAGCTCCTTGGCCAGCGCCTTCAGGCCGGTGGTGATCTCGGTAATTTCCTGCACCCGGTTCTGTGAGGACTTCGCGCTCGATCCCTGCATCAGCTGGATATAGTCGATGACGATGAGGTCGAGGCCGCGCTGACGCTTCAGCCGCCGCGCCCGCGCCGACAGCTGCGCGATCGAGATACCGCCGGTCTGGTCGATGAACAGCGGGATCTTCTGCATGGTCTGCGAGCAGGCGACCAGCTTTTCGAAATCCATCTCCGAAATCTCGCCGCGGCGGATTTTTGACGACGAAATTTCCGTCTGTTCGGAAATGATGCGGGTGGCGAGCTGCTCGGACGACATTTCCAGCGAGAAGAAGCCGACGACGCCTCCATTGGCTGCCTTGAACGAGCCGTCGGCCTGCTGCGCCGGCTCATACATCTCGGCGATGTTGAAGGCGATGTTGGTGGCGAGCGACGTCTTGCCCATGCCCGGACGGCCGGCAATGATGATCAGATCCGACGCCTGCAGGCCACCCATGCGGCGGTCGAGATCGCGCATGCCGGTGGCGAGGCCCGACAAATGGCCGTCGCGCATATAGGCGGCGTTGGCCATGTCGACGGCGGTCTTGACCGCGTCGGTGAAGCTCTCGAAGCCGCCGTCGTAACGGCCGGTTTCGGCCAGTTCGAACAGCCGCCGCTCGGCATCCTCGATCTGTTCGGACGGCGCCATGTCGACCGGCGCGTCATAGGCGATGTTGACCATGTCCTCGCCGACGGTAATCAGTGCCCGGCGCGTGGCCAGATCGTAGATGGCGCGGCCATAATCGGTGGCATTGACGACGGTGACGGCTTCGACCGCCAGACGAACCACATATTGCGCCACCGTCATGTCGCCGACCTTCTCGTCGGCCGGCAGGAAGGTTTTCAGCGTGATCGGCGTCGCCACCTTGCCCATGCGGATGAGCTCGGCTGCGACCTCGAAGATTTTCCGGTGCAGCGGCTCGTAGAAATGGCCGGCCTTGAGGAAGTCGGAGACGCGGTAGAAGGCATCGTTGTTGACGAGGATGGCGCCGAGCAGCGCCTGCTCGGCCTCGATGTTGTTCGGCGCTTCACGATAAAGCGGTTGCTGCTCCGCCACGCCGAATTTTCGCGCTGCCTCTGCCATGATGTCCCCGATTTTGATCCCGGCTTCTCGATATCAGAACGAGATAAATCGGTGCTGACCTTTCTGCATCACCGCACGACCAATCAACCTCGATGCCCCGTTGTTCACAGGGGCGGCAAACCGTCCACAGAAGAGTGTTTCCGCGCCCCGATTCCGGTTGACTCAGAAAGGCGCTGACTTCTATCCGAGTCGTTGGAACAGAGCAAGAACAATCTCGGTGATTACCCGCTTCTTCCGTCCAATGTATCGCCCCAGTCCAGCCGCCGCGCTGCCTTGAACAGCTCGCCCTCGCGCTTGGTGAAAAGTGTCTCGCCGGCGCCGCCATCCGGCTGGCACAGTTTGAGCAGCACCTTGCCGGAGCCCGATTTCGGCGGCGCAATCACGCGGGGCGGATGTACAGGCGCGGGTTGCCGCGACGCCGCGACGTAGATGAATTTCTCGTCCTCCCACGGCACGTCCGCGTCTTTGGCCAGGCGATGAAGGCGCGAGCGGGCGACGCGGCGCGAAAAATGGCACCAGTCGGGCGGCTCAAGCGGGCAGGGCGCCTCATGCGGACAAGGCGCCAGCACATGCGCCCCGGCCTCCAGCAATTGCCTGCGCACTGCCAGGATGCGCTGCCAGCCTGCCGGCGTGCCGGGCTCCACGATCAGCAGTGTGTCGCCGGTCAAATGCCAGAGCCGGACGACAAGCTTCGGCAGCGATGCCGGCGCGATCTCGTCCAGCACATAGGCGCAGGTGACGAGGTCGGCAGGCTTGAGATCGGCAAGGTCGATGGTCACGTCGCCGGCCCGCCAGTCCATCCTGGTGGCGATGGTATCAAGGGCGAGCGACTGGCCAACCTTGCGCACCGCGGCGCTTGCTTCAACCAGAACCGCCTCTTCGAGGTCGGGCCACAGATCTGTAGTGGCCCAAAGCACCGTGCCAGGACCGGCGCCGACATCGAGCAAGCTCGTTGGCTGGAAATCGGGCCGCGCATAGGCGAGTTCGTCGAGACCGGCCCGTACCGCCGCGTAGGTCGCCGGCAGCCGCGTCGCCAGATAGGCTTTTACCGCCATCTCTTCGGCCATGTGCGGGCGGCCGTCGCGCAATTCGGCGCGGTAGCGGTCAGACAGCGTCTTCGCCGCCTGGCGCAGCACCGCCAGCGGTGTCGTTTCGAGCAGGCGCTCGACGCCTTGTCGCAGCGAAGCGGGGAGTTCCACGCTCAGGCTCCGCGTGGCGAGAGCACCGAGGCGCCGGCGAACTCGACAAGGGTGGTGGCGATGGTGGGCAGGCAGATCATTAAAAAAGGTCTCGCGAGAACGAGACCTTTTTCAGTGTCAGAGCCGTCGATGGCAAGCGGCAATACGCAATCGAGGCGTTATTCGCGATCCGCCACCTTGCGACGGCGCGCTGGCTTGGCCGCAACGGACCTGACAGCAACGGACCTGGCAGGCACGGACCTGGCGACAGCAGGCTCGGCGGCCGCCGCCTCCTGACGATGCCCCATTTCGCGCATTTCGAGCGCCTTTTCACATTTGGCCATGTAGTCGCGCGTCATCGGCAGCGTGTCGTTCTTCTTGGCGATCTGGATCTGGAAGATCACCAGATCCTGCCAGCGGAAGGCGGCTTCCGAAGCCGCCAGATAGAACTCCCACATCCTGCAGAAGCGCTCGTCGTAGATGGCCTTGGCCTTGTCCCGGTTGGCGGCAAAGCGCTGGCCCCAATGCTTCAGCGTATCGGCATAGTGCAGCCGCAGAATCTCGATGTCGGTGACCACAAGCCCCGACTTCTCGATCGCCGGCATCACCTCCGACAGCGAGGGAATGTAGCCGCCCGGAAAAATGTACTTGCGGATAAAGGCGCTGGTCGCCCACGGCACGCCGGAGCGGCCGATCGTGTGCAAGAGCATGACGCCGTCGGGCTTCAACAGCGTCGCCGACTTGTCGAAGAAGGTGCGGAAGTGGTTGACGCCGACATGCTCGAACATGCCGACCGAGACGATGCGGTCGAAGCGTTCGTTGAGTTCGCGGTAGTCCTTGAGGTCGAAATGCACGCGGTCCTGCAAGCCTTGCGCATGCGCCCGGTCGGTGGCGACGCCGTGCTGCTCGGTCGACAGCGTCACGCCTTGGACGTCGACATCGAAAGCCTTGGCGAGATAGAGGCCGAGCCCACCCCAGCCGGAGCCAATATCGAGCACGGTCTGGCCGGCCTTCAGCCTGAGCTTGGCGGCGATATGGCGTTTCTTGGCCATCTGCGCCTCGTCGAGCGTCATGTCCGGCTGTTCGAAATAGGCGCAGGAATACTGCATGTCGTCGTCGAGGAAGAGCCGGTAGAGGTCACCCGACAAATCATAGTGGCGCTGCACGTTGCGGCGCGCCCGTGATGCGGTGTTGATCTGCTGCAGGCGGCGAAAGGCGTGGCGCAGACCCTCGATGGCCTTCGACCAGGTGGCGTCGATACCGCCGCTGCCCATGTTCTGGAAGGCGATGCGCATCATACCCAGTACGCCGCCCTCGATGATGTCGAGTTCGCCGTCCATATAGGCTTCCGGCACGGCCAGCATCGGATCGAAGGTAATGGCGCGCTCGGCATGCGCGGTCTTGATGTGCATATGCACCGGCTCGCCGCTGCCGTCGCCGAAAACCACTGTCGAGCCCTTCGGCCCGGTGACTTTCAGATTGCCCGTACGCACCAGGCGGTCGAGAACGCGCTTCAACAGAATATTCATCACCAAATGTCCCCTCACGGTCAGACTGGCGGACCAATTCTGCAACAATATATAGGGGTTCGAAAAGTTCCATTTGGCACAAAAATGCCCGGGCGAGAGGCCCGGGCATTGGTCCAGAAAGGCTGGATGACGAGGAAGTGATTGGAGCGCTGCTCCCCTCGCTTCCCGATCAGGCCCCGTGCGGGATCAGGCGTTGTCTTCTTCGCCGCCTTCGAACTCGGTGTTCGGGTCGAAGAAGTTCTCCGGCCGTGCGTTGTCGTTGATGTCATCGCCATAGATGGCTTCGGCGGTGGTCAGCGTCTCGCCCTTGGCCTGGCGCTCGGCTTCGTCGGCCGTGCGGGCGATGTTGAGGCTGATGGTGACCTCGACTTCCGGATGCAGCGCAATCGCCACATTGGTGACGCCGATGGTCTTGATCGGCTGGTTGAGCTGGATCTGGTTGCGGTTGACCGAGAACCCTTCGGCGGTCAGCAGGTCGGCGATGTCGCGGGTCGACACCGAACCGTAGAGCTGGCCGGTCTCGCCTGCGGAACGCACGGCGATGAAGCTCTTGCCGTCGAGCTTTTCGGCAACCTGGCTGGCTTCCGACTTGCGCTCGAGGTTGCGCGCTTCGAGCTGCGCGCGCTGCCCTTCGAACTTCTTCTTGTTGGCTTCGTTGGCGCGCAGCGCCTTGCCCTGCGGCAAGAGGAAGTTGCGGGCAAAGCCGTCCTTGACCTTGACGGTATCGCCCATCTGGCCGAGGCGGGAAACGCGTTCGAGAAGAATCACTTGCATGGTCTTGTTCCTTCGTCTGGGCACCGACCGCGGGATCGGCGCCGAATTGAATGGAACAGGTCAGGAAGCTCTGAGCGCCTTGGCGCCGGTGTCGCTGTCCTGCCTGTCGCGGCAGTTAGAGGCTTTTCACCTCAACTCGGGATTTCAATGCACGTCGCCAAGAGTGGGCCCGGTTTTGGGGCAACGACATGCATCATCAAATTACCCCTGCGGCGCCCGTCGCCGTGGGAGAAGGAAGCAGGCGGCGAACCGCCTGCTTCGGAGATCTTAGCGAACCACGTAGGGCAGCAGGCCGAGGAAGCGGGCGCGCTTGATCGCCTTGGCGAGTTCGCGCTGCTTCTTCTGGCTGACGGCGGTGATGCGCGACGGCACGATCTTGCCGCGCTCGGAAATGTAGCGCTGCAGAAGACGCACGTCCTTGTAGTCGATCTTGGGCGCATTGGCGCCAGAGAACGGGCAGGTCTTGCGGCGGCGATGGAACGGGCGCCGGGTCGGGATCTGATTGATGTCGACCATTATTCTGCACCTCCTTCAACGCCTTCGCGCGGACGGCGCGGACCACGATCGCCACCGGCATCGCCAAATGAGCGCGGCGGACGATCGCCACGGTCGCCGCGATCACGGTCGCCGAACGAGCGCGGACCACGATCGCCACGGTCGCGGTCGCCGAAGCCGCCGCGTTCCGAGCGCTCTTCGCGCTTCTGCATCATGGCCGACGGGCCTTCCTCATGCGCCTCGACCTTGACGGTCAGGAAACGCAGCACGTCCTCGGACAGGCCCATCTGGCGCTCCATCTCGTTGAGCGCTGCCGGCGGGCAGTTGAGGTCCATAAGCGTGTAGTAAGCCTTCCGGTTCTTGTTGACCCGGTAGGTGAGGGACTTCAGTCCCCAGTTCTCGACCCGGCCGACGGACCCGCCATTTGCGGAGATGACGCCCTTGTACTGTTCGACAAGCGCATCGACCTGCTGCTGCGAGAGGTCCTGCCGGGCAAGGAACACATGTTCGTATAGAGCCATAGTGGTTCAGTGCCTTTCTTCGTTTCTCTCCCGGATCCTCGCGGCAAAAGCCTCTGCAACTTCTCTGACCCGCTGATCCCGAGGGGGCGGGGAAGAAAGGAGCATTTCGAGACGGTCGAGAGCGGAGACACGGGAGGCGGAAGCGCTTCTGGCTTCACACGAAGGTTTTGGGTAAAACCTCCGGCCCTCCGTTCAGCCCCCAGCAAGGACCGGCAGATTGCGGGCGTCTATAAAGCAAATTGGCTGGAAGGCAAGGGTAACGCATGCTCCGGACAGCGTCCTGGCGTCGCAGGGTTGGAAAAATACCAGGCATCAACTCGTATGCGGGGTACCACCGTTGATCGTTTCGGGGAAGAAGTCCGGAGCCGCCTTACGCTTGCCGAACATCATGTCGTATTGCAGCAGGCGGAAGTCGTTGATCGCCGGATCAACGTCCTTCTGCCGCGCCCAGTCCGGCGTGGCCTCACCTGACGGTGTCAAAAGCAGATTGCGGTCGACGACGCGATAGCGTTCGCGCAACGCGCCCAGGAAGCCGGTGTAGTAGGGGTGCGTGATCCCGGCCGTTGTCAGGATGTGGTAGGGCAGGAAGGCCGGGCTCACCGCGCCCATATCCTGCGCCGGACCGGTGCGGTTAGACCAGATGACCAGCGGCGTCTGATGATGCTCCAGTGCCGCCTCCGGCGTCGGTTCCTTGCGCGGCGCGACATTGTCCTTCAGGTAACCGGTTTCGACATAGACGGGGCCGAGCGGCGGCAGATGGTCGCCGAAGAAGGCGATGACCGTCGGCCGCTCGCGCTTCTTCGCCCATTCGATCAATCGTTCGAGGCCACGGTCGGCATCGGCGGAGCCTTCGGCGTAGCTGAGCAGCGATTCCCGCGCCCATGTGCTGATCGGTGCCGCGACCTTGTGGGTCGGATTGTAATAGCGGTACGGCTCGTAGGGACCGTGGTTCTGCAGGCTGACGGCGAAGAAGAACACCGGCCGCTCGCTGGCGTCGGCCTCTGCGATGATCTCGTCGGTCATCGACGCATCGGAAGCCAGCGGCCCGCGCTTTTCCAGTGGCGGCAGCGTCTCTTCCGAGCGGAAATCGTTGAAGCCGAAATCGGCATAGACGGCGCCCCTGTTCCAGAACCAGTTGGTGCCCGGATGGATGGCGCGCGCCCGGTATCCCTCGCTTTTCAGGAAGGTCGCCAGCGACGGCGTCGGTGTGCGCACATATTGCTGGTAGGGGATCGAGCCCGCCGGCAGGAAGGCATTGGAAAAGCCGGTCAGCGCCTCGAATTCGATGTTGGCGGTCATGCCGCCGAATTCCGGCGAAAACATATAGCCGGAACGCAGCGCCCGCACATTGGGGATCGGGTCAGGCGTGATTGTGACGCCGGGCAGCTTGGTCGGATCCCAGAAAGATTCGCTCATCACCACGATGATGTCGGGTTTCTCATCCGGTACCGAGGCCGCCACAGCAGGCCTGTCGATCGCGTCGATCGCCTTGTCGGAATAGCCCGCCGGCGCCGAGACATGCGCCATCGGCACGTTGAGCGCGAAGGCCAGCGCAAACCCGTTGGAGGCGTAGTTCTCCTTCTGGTCCCACATGATCGGGATGATCTGCAGCCGGTCGCGGGTCCACGAGAAGGTGGCGTAGTCCATGATCGAGACGAAGAAGGCGAGCAGCGGCACTGCCAGCGTCAGCCGCGCCAGCCGCCCTTTGCGGCTGAGGATCGGAACCTTGCGGCGCCACAACCGCCAGCCATAGATCAGCAGCGACAGGCCGGCGACGATGCCGACCGCCATGGCGAGCGCCGTCCAGGGCCGCTCGCGCACCAGGAGCGGCATCAGTGCCATGATCTGGCGCGAATAAAGAAAATCGGTTGGGTAGAGCGGATCGCCGAGATAATGCGACTTCTGATGCCCGACAAAGGCCAGCGCCAGCGTCAGGGGCGCCACGATCATCAGGCTCTGGTGACTGCGGCCAAGCACGGCGTCCAGTCCCATCAGCACCAATGCAAAGACAATGATGGTGGTCCAGCCCGGCTTGAATGGCTGCAGGAAGAAGTCGACCGTGCCGAAGAAGTCGCCGCGCACGATCCATTCGATAGCGAACACCAGGATGGCGGAGGCAAGCAGCGTGACCAGACCGTAGCGGATGACCGGCCATCTGCGCCCCGGCAGGTAGCCGGTGGACGGATCGTCTTCCAAGAATTGTGGCGCGGGTACGGCCGCGCCTTTCCTGATCCTAGCCACGTCTCTTCCCCCGGCCCAAGCAACGCGTATTTCCACTCGCGCCACCGTTCTGTCATAGAACTGTCATGCAAAAGCTAGCGCCTGTGGCGAAAATAAGAAGAGCCAGCAAACGATTCGTGAGCGGTTTTCATCAGGTGTGATCGGCAAAAAGCCTTTGGGAACAGGGACTCGAGGTCAGCTCCGGTTCAAGCGAGAGCCGAAATGCCGCCTCCGGGCTTGACTTGACGGTCCGCCTTGCGTCACAGGCAGGAAAAATCAGCCGCTGGAGAGCGCCCAAATGGCCGTCGCATTCACCTTTCCGGGACAGGGCAGCCAGGCTGTCGGCATGGGCAAGGACCTCGCCGACGCCTTCCCCGAGGCACGCAGGGTGTTCGAGGAAGTCGATGATGCGTTGGGCGAAGAGCTGTCGAAACTGATCTGGGAAGGCCCGGAAGAGGCGCTGACCCTGACTGCCAATGCCCAGCCGGCGCTGATGGCGGTCTCGCTGGCGGCGATCCGCTCGCTGGAAGCGCGCGGCTTTTCGCTGAAGGACAAGGTTGCCTACGTTGCCGGTCATTCGCTCGGCGAATATTCCGCCCTTGCCGCGGCCGGTTTCGTTTCGGTCGCCGATGCTGCCCGGCTGCTGCGCATCCGCGGCAACGCCATGCAGGCGGCGGTGCCGGCCGGCGAGGGCGCCATGGCGGCGATCATCGGACTGGAACAGCCCGACGTCGAAGCCGCTTGCACCGAGGCCGCAACGGGATCCGGCAAAGTCTGCCAGATCGCCAACGACAATGGCGGCGGCCAGCTGGTGATCTCCGGCGCCAGGGCGGCGGTGGAACTCGCCGCGAAACTGTGCACAGAAAAGGGCGCCAAGCGGGCGCTGATGCTGCAGGTCTCCGCACCCTTCCATTCGGCGCTGATGGCGCCGGCGGCCGATGTCATGCGCGAGGCGCTGGCCGGCGTGACCAAGAATGCACCGGTCGTGCCCGTCGTCTCCAACGTCACTGTAGCCCCGACCAGCGACCCCGACGAGATCGCGCGCCGCCTGGTCGAGCAGATCACCGGCCGCGTGCGCTGGCGCGAAACGGTGGAGTGGTTCGGCGCCAACGGCGTCGCCACGCTGTTTGAGATCGGCGCCGGCAAGGTGCTTTCCGGCCTGGCGCGGCGGATCAACCGCGACATCGCCACATCCGCCGTCGGCACGCCGCCAGATGTCGAGGCGGCGCTGGCCGCGCTTGCATAATCCACTGGCGATTCAACCCCTCCCGTGGGAAGGGTGTTCTCTTAAGATCAGGAGACGAAAATGTTCGAACTGACCGGCCGCAAGGCGCTCGTCACCGGCGCATCGGGCGGCATTGGCGAGGCGATTGCCCGGGTGCTGCATGCGCAAGGCGCCATTGTCGGCCTGCACGGCACCCGCATCGAGAAACTGGAGACCCTGGCCGGCGAACTCGGCGACCGGGTAAAGCTGTTCCCGGCCAATCTTGCCGACCGTGACGAGGTCAAGGCGCTTGGCCAGAAGGCCGAAGCCGAACTCGAAGGCGTCGACATACTGGTCAACAATGCCGGCATCACCAAGGACGGCCTGTTCGTGCGCATGGCGGACGCGGATTGGGACAGCGTGCTGGAGGTGAACCTCACCGCCGTGTTCCGGCTGACCCGCGAGCTGACCCATCCGATGATGCGCCGCCGCCATGGCCGCATCATCAACATCACCTCGGTGGTCGGCGTCACCGGCAATCCTGGCCAGACCAATTATTGCGCCTCCAAGGCCGGCATGATCGGCTTTTCCAAGTCGCTGGCGCAGGAGATCGCCACCCGCAACATCACCGTCAACTGCGTCGCCCCGGGCTTTATCGAATCGGCCATGACCGACAAGCTCAACGACAAGCAGAAAGACGCGATAATGGCCGCGATCCCGACGCGCCGCATGGGCACGAGTGTTGAAGTGGCGTCGGCCGTCGCCTATCTCGCCTCCAACGAGGCAGCCTACGTCACCGGCCAGACCATCCATGTCAACGGTGGCATGGCCATGATCTGACAGGATATTGCCGGGTGATAAGAAGACATGGCCGGCTTGTGAAAAGAGACCATTTCGCCTTGGACCTCAGCCATTTTTCGTGTAATGCGGCCCGCAACCCGGCGGTTCGGGCAAAAACCGGTCCGGCATCGTTGCGTTTCCGGCAGGACCATCTTTCAGCTTGATTAGCGGCATTCTGCCCGCTAACGAAGACAGACAAACAAAAGACGAGGATGCCCCAAATGAGTGACACCGCAGAGCGCGTCAAGAAGATCGTCATCGAACATCTTGGCGTCGATGCCGACAAGGTGACGGAGCAGGCGAGCTTCATCGATGATCTGGGCGCAGACAGCCTCGACACGGTCGAACTCGTCATGGCCTTCGAAGAAGAGTTCGGCGTCGAGATTCCGGACGATGCGGCCGAGACCATCCTGACCGTCGGCGATGCCGTGAAGTACATCGACAAGGCTTCGGCCTGACACCATCCGCAGTCATCACCGGGGAGGACCTGCGATGAGGCGTGTCGTCGTCACGGGCCTTGGCCTGGTTTCGCCGTTCGGCATGGGCTTCGAGCACAGCTGGAAGGAACTTCTGACCGGCCGCAGCGCCGCGAAGCGCGTCACCGAGTTCGAAGTGGAAGATCTTGCCTGCAAGATCGCCCACGTCATTCCTCGCGGTGACGGCACCAACGGCACGCTCAATCCCGAAGCCGTGCTCGAGCCCAAGGAACTGCGCAAGATCGGCGACTTCATCCTTTACGGGATTGCGGCCGCCGACGAAGCGCTGAAGGATTCCGGCTGGGAGCCCAGCACCGAAGCCGAGCGCTGCGCCACCGGCGTCATGATCGGCTCCGGCATTGGCGGCCTCGAGGGCATCGCCGAGAACGCTATCATCCTGAAAGAGCGCGGACCGCGCCGTATCAGTCCATTCTTCATTCCCGGCAACATTATCAACCTGGTATCTGGCCAGGTATCGATCCGGCATGGGCTGAAAGGCCCCAACCACGCCGTCGTCACCGCCTGCTCGACCGGCGCGCACGCCATTGGCGATGCCGCCCGGCTGATCATCTTCGGCGATGCCGACGTGATGCTGGCCGGCGGCGCGGAATCGCCGGTGACCAGACTATCGCTTGCCGGCTTCGCTGCTTGCCGGGCACTGTCCACCGACCGCAACGACACGCCTGAGAAGGCCTCGCGTCCCTATGACCGCGACCGTGACGGCTTCGTCATGGGCGAGGGCGCCGGGGTCGTCGTGCTGGAAGAACTCGAACACGCCAAGGCGCGCGGCGCCAAGATCTATGCCGAGGTCACCGGCTACGGCCTGACCGGCGATGCCTATCACATCACTGCACCGGCCGAAGACGGCGACGGCGCCTTCCGCTGCATGACGGCGGCGCTGAACCGGGCCAAGCTGACGCCCGCCGACGTCGACTACATCAACGCGCACGGCACCTCGACCATGGCCGACACGATCGAACTCGGCGCCGTCGAGCGGCTGGTCGGCAACGCCGCCTCGAAAATCTCGATGTCGTCGACCAAGTCGTCGATCGGCCATCTCCTGGGTGCCGCGGGTGCCGCCGAGGCGATCTTTTCGATCCTCGCTATCAGAGACAACATCGCGCCAGCTACCATCAATCTTGACAACCCGGAACGCGAAACCGCGATCGATCTTGTTCCGAACACGCCACGGCATCGCCAAGTCGACGTGGCGCTGTCCAACTCCTTCGGCTTCGGCGGCACCAACGCTTCGCTGGTATTCCAGCGTTATACAGGCTGATTGCGGTATCGACCGGCGCGCCAGCGGTCTGTCGTCAATTTTGCCATATTCAAGCCTACTCTGCCGCTGGGGATTCGTCGCATCGGCCTGAAACCGAAGGCGCTTTTTTTAAAAGCACGATGCGTAGGCTTGAAATGTTAGGGCACGCTGTGCGTCCAATCGGGCGCATGGTCGCTCTAAGAGATCAGATGGTAGGGCGCTAATGAACACCAATCCGGGCGGCAGCGGACAATTCGGACAAAACCAGCAGACCGGCCCGATCGTGCCGAAGACCGCGGCCGAAGCTTTGCGCCCGGAAGCCGGCACACCACCACCAAAGCGCTCGCGCGCCTCGCGCAGCCAAGTCGTCGTGTTCATGAACTTCGTCATCTCCGCGGTGATGTTGATGATCCTCGCCGCCGGCGTTTCGCTCTATTTCGGCAAGCAGGCATTCAACGAACCGGGCCCGTCGGTGGCCGGCGACACCTTCCTGGTCAAGCCGAGCACCGGCGTCCAGGATATTGCCGACCAGCTCGAACGGCGTGGGCTGATCAGCGATGCCCGCATCTTCCGCATCGCCGTGCGGGTCTATGGCAATGATTCAGCGCTGAAGGCAGGCGAATACGAGATAAAGCCGCGCGCCTCCATGCGCGACATCATGGAGCTTCTGAAGAGCGGCAAGTCGGTGATGTACTCGCTGACCATTCCCGAGGGCCTGACGGTCGAGCAGGCGCTGCAGCGCATCGCCGAGCAGGATGCGCTGACCGGCGACATGCCGGCCGCCAAGCCGGCTGAGGGCAGCCTCGCCACCGACACGCTGCGCTTTACCCGCGGCGCCACGCGCCGACAGATGGTCGACAAGCTGCTCGCCGACCAGAAGAAGCTGGTCGACGAGGTCTGGCAGCGGCGCGCGCCCGACCTGCCTCTGGCCAATGTCGACGACTTCGTCACCTTGGCCTCGATCGTCGAAAAGGAAACCGGCCGGGGCGACGAGCGCTCGCGCGTTGCCGCCGTCTTCCTCAACCGTCTGGCCAAGGGCATGCGGCTGCAATCCGATCCGACCATCATTTACGGCCTGTTCGGCGGCAAGGGCAAACCCGCCGACCGGCCGATTTATCAATCTGACATCCAGAAACAGACGCCTTACAACACCTATCTGATCAACGGCCTGCCGCCGACGCCGATCGCCAATCCCGGCCGCGCCGCGCTCGAAGCCGTCGCCAACCCGTCGAAGACCGATGATCTCTATTTCGTCGCCGACGGCACCGGCGGCCACGTCTTTGCCACCACGCTTGCCGAGCACAATGAGAACGTTGCCCGCTACCGGGCACTGCAGAAGAAGCAGGCTGAAGACGCCGCCAAGGGCGCCAAGACTCCGGGCCAGACCGATGCGCCGGCGGATGGCGACGACAACGGTGACGCAAGTGGCGATGCCGCCGGTGACAGCGGTGATGCCGGCGATACGGGTGCCGCCCAGTAGCAGGCCGGCGCTTTCAGACGGATCGACCTTAAGCGATGCGGACAGAGGCGGACGCGCTGCTGCTTTGAACGAGTAGCGCCGTTCGAAGCGTCTTCGGTCTTGCTCGGGTGCCTCTGCTTCGCTCGATTTCAGCCCCGCGAGATCGAAACGACACCAGAAATCAAGATCTTGCCGGTATTGCGATTCTGACATTCGCGCTGCCCGTGATATCGAACGCATGCGCAATTATTAGAATCGGACCATCAGGGAGACACGAGCCGCATCATGAATTTGCAGAGCATGACCGGATTTGCACGCACTGTTGCCGAACATGACGGCGCCTCGATCGCCTGGGAGGTCAAGTCGGTCAACGGCAAGAGCGTCGAGGTCAGGTTGCGGCTGCCGCAAGGTTTCGAGCGGCTCGAACCGACTGTGCGGCAGACGCTGCAGAAGCGCTTTTCGCGTGGCAATTTCCAGGCGACGCTGACCGTCGGCCGCGCCGCCGGCCAGCAGGCGCAGCCAGTGGTCAACGAAGCCTTCCTCAGGGATCTGGCGGGCTTGGCCAAGCGGCTGCAGGACCAGTTCGGTGTTGGTCCGGCAACTGCCGACGGTCTGCTTTCCCTGCGCGGCGTGCTCGATATCCCTGAAACCAGCGAAACCGAGGAGGTGCGGGCAGCACTCGACGCGTCAATCCTGTCCGCGCTGGAAACGGCGCTTACAGGCCTCGAGCAGGCACGCCAGAGCGAGGGCGAAGCGCTGCGTTCGCTGCTTTCCGGCCATATCGACGCCATCGAGGCGTTGACGCTTCAAGCCGAGGCCGACCCGTCGCGCGAACCGGCGGCGATCCGCGAGCGAATCGCCGAACAGGTGCGGCTGCTGATGGATGCGTCGGCCAACCTCGATGCCGGCCGGCTGCACATGGAAGCGGCGTTCCTGGCCACCAAGGCCGATATCCGTGAAGAGATCGACCGGCTGAAGACGCATGTGACGTCGGGCAGAGCGCTGCTGGCAAATGGCGGCGCCATCGGCCGCAAGCTCGATTTTCTGGCGCAGGAATTCAACCGCGAATCGAATACGCTGTGTTCCAAGTCGAACGCCGCCACTGTCACCGCCATCGGGCTGGAACTGAAGGCGGTGGTCGACCAGTTTCGCGAACAGGTCCAGAATCTGGAGTAAACCCGAATGGGTGGCAAGGAGCCGATGGTTGCCAGGGATCTCGGATCCCGCATTCGCCGCCGCGGGCTGATGCTGGTTCTGTCGTCGCCGTCGGGCGCCGGCAAGTCGACGATCGCGCGCAACCTGCTGGAAAGCGACGGCAGCCTTGAATTATCGGTCTCGGTCACCACCAGGCCACGCCGCGGCTCGGAGATCGAGGGCGTCCACTATCACTTCCGCACCACGCGCGAGTTCGAGCGGCTGCGCGATTCCGACGCGTTGCTCGAATGGGCCGAGGTCCACGGCAATTGCTACGCGACGCCGCGCGAGCCGGCCGAACTGGCGCTCGCGCAGGGCCGTGACATGCTCTTCGACATCGACTGGCAAGGCGCCCAGCAGCTCAAGGAGAAGATGCGCGCCGACATCGTCTCGATCTTCATCCTGCCGCCGTCGATGAAGGAATTGAAGTCGCGCCTCAAGCGCCGCGCCGAGGACCAGGAGCACGTGATCGAGACCAGGCTGAAGAACGCCCGCAACGAGATCGAGCACTGGAAGGAATATGACTTTGTCATCGTCAACGACGATCTCGACCGCGCCTTCGCCGAAGTGCGTGGAATCGTGACGGCGGAAAGGCTGCGGCGCGACCGCCGGCCCGGGCTGTTCGATTTCGTCTCGGGGTTGCTGGACGAGAAGACGGAATAGGCAGCTGTCGTTCCCCGATGGCCGGCTGTCCCCATGAAGGCGTCTTTGGCAAACGATCTGGCAATATGACGCTGTGGGCATCTGTTACTGGCTGGCGATATCTTTTATGAGTTCTGCCAATGGGGTTTCCTCGCCGGCAAAGCTCTCAATCATCGCATTCAGGACGTTTTCGCGACCGAGCATATCGGCATTGAATGGGAATCCCGCATTCTCCATCAGCATTGCCAGAAAGGTAAGCTGCGTGCGGCCGTTGCCTTCGCGAAACGGGTGGACGGCATTGATTTCGGCCAAAACATGCGCGGCCCGAACGGCGAAGGCGTCGAGGTCGAGTTCGCAGAGATAATCACCGTCGGCGAGTTCGCCGAAAATTCTATGCATTTCCTGGTTGATATACTCAGGATAGCAGAACCAGTTGCCCCCCCCTTGCCGATGCGGATGGCGCGAACCTCTCCCGCCCATTCATAAACGTCCTGGAACAGGTGATGATGGACAGCCTTGTAGTGCTCGAAATCCAGACGGCCTGCGGGGATATGTTCGTCGGCCCTGGTCAGGAAAAGTGCCAACTCGAATTCATCGAGTTGGGCCTGGTCTTTGATATTCAGCCTGTTGCGGAGAACGGTCGTGCCTGGCTAGCACAGCGGATCATGTTCAGCGGCATAGACCACCTGCCGATCCTACTTCTTGCGGGTTACTTGGTCCTTGATAAGCGCCCTGCGCTCATCCCCGCTCAGGCCGCGCTCACGGCTTTCCTTCAGAATGAAGCCCATACGTTGCGATAGCTTCAAGCCTTCAACCGCGCTGATTTTTTCGCCCCTGCCGCTGGTCAGGACAAACTGGCTTTGGGTCGGCCGGAGGCTTGAGGTACTCTTTTTCATATGACGACAATATCACGCTCGGCGACTCACCGGCAACTGCATGCCGCTATTAGCTGCTTGTCGTCGCTGTCACACAGGATGCGATTTGGGTCCACGGCCGACCAGCGCCGCCGGTCAAACCGCGTTTGTCAGCCGCACGAATTCCTCGACGCTGAGCGTCTCGGCACGCCGGGTCGGATCGATGCCGGCGCGCGTCAGCAGTGCCTCGCCACCCAGGCTCTTCACGCTCTGCCGCAGCATTTTCCGGCGCTGGCCGAAAGCGGCTTCGGTGACGCGGCCGAGTTTTTTCACGTCGGTTGACAAAGGGCTGGCGCGCGGCACCAGATGCACCACCGACGACGTTACCTTGGGTGGCGGC
Source organism: Mesorhizobium sp. M0058 (assembly GCF_040323095.1). Classification (NCBI taxonomy): domain Bacteria; kingdom Pseudomonadati; phylum Pseudomonadota; class Alphaproteobacteria; order Hyphomicrobiales; family Phyllobacteriaceae; genus Mesorhizobium; species Mesorhizobium sp. M0058. The sequence continues at coordinate 128,214 of NZ_JAMYUQ010000004.1, read as the reverse complement.
GTGAACGCTTGCGGCGGCACGTCGAAGGCGATCCTCGCCTCGGTCCGCCAGCCCGCCAGCACGCCGAGCCGGCCATAAGCATCGCTGCCGGCACCGGCGACAATGCGCTCGGCCACCTCGCGCTGGAACATCAGCGTCATCGATTGATAGAAGGGTGGCCAGTCCGCCACGGTCAGCCAACGGATCAACAGCTCGGTGCCGATATTGTAGGGCAGGTTGGCGGCAATCCTCACCGGGCCGACTTGTGACGCGGTCTTGGCAAGAGCGGCAAAATCCGTCTTCAGCGCATCGCCGCTGATCACCTCGAGCCGGCCCGGATAGTGGTTGGAGACCTCGGCCAAGGCCGCAAGGCAGCGTTCGTCGCGCTCGATGGCGACGACGCGGCCGGCACCGGCAGCGAGCAGCGCCCTGGTCAGCCCGCCGGGGCCGGGGCCGACCTCGATCACCGTGCTGTCGCTGAGGTCGCCGGCGACCCGCGCGATCTTGCCGGTCAAATTGAGGTCGAGCAGGAAATTCTGGCCAAGCGCCTTCTTTGCCTGCAGTCCATGGCGCTCGATCACCTCTCGCAGCGGCGGCAGCCCGTCAATGCTCATGAATTTGGCTCATGATTTTGGGCTCATGATTTTGGGCTCATGCAGCTGCGGGCTTTGCGCCGGTATCGGCCAGCCGGCGGGCCAGCTTCAGCGCCGCGATCAGGCTGTCGGGACGTGCGATGCCCTTGCCGGCGATGTCGAAGGCTGTGCCGTGATCGGGCGAGGTGCGGATGAACGGCAGGCCAAGCGTGACGTTGACGGCCTCGTCGAAGGCCAGCGCCTTGGCCGGGATCAACGCCTGGTCATGATACATGCAGACCGCCACGTCGTAGCCGGCGCGGGCGCGCGCATGAAACATCGTATCGGCCGGCAGCGGCCCGAAGGCATCGATGCCTTGCGCCCGCAACATGTCGACCGCAGGACGAATGATGCGCTCGTCCTCTGTCCCCATGGCGCCGCTTTCGCCGGCATGCGGATTGAGGCCGGCAAGCGCGAGCCTCGGCCTGGCGATGCCGAAACGGCGTGCAAGATCGCCGGCGGTGATGCGCGCGATGGCAACGATCAGCTCCGTCGTCAGCGTCTTCGGCACCTCGGCCAGCGCGATGTGGATGGTGACCGGAACGGTGCGCAATTCGGGGCCGACGAGCAGCATCACCGGCATCACCGCGCCGCCTATATGGAGCGAGGCCAGATGCGCCAGATATTCGGTATGGCCGGGAAAGCCGAACCCGGCATCGTAAAGCGGCTTCTTCGCGATCGGACAGGTGACGACCGCGGCCGCATGACCGGCAAGGCAGTCGGCGACGGCGCGATCGATGGCCTCGATGATGCCGGCGGCATTGGCCGGGTCGGGCCGGCCGGGATCATCGGTGAAGTGGGCCGCCAGCGGCACCACGGGCAAGGCGTGTTGAAAGACACCAGCTGCTTGGGCCGGCACCGTCTCGGCGATTGCCACCGCCGCGCCGAGCCGGCGCGCCCGCGCGGCAATCAGCGCCGGATCGGCGAGAAGATAGAAGGGCGCGGCACCGGAACCGCGGGCGCTCTGCCACGCGGCAATGGCGATTTCCGGACCGACGCCGGATGGATCGCCGACGCTCAGCGCCAGCGGAAGCTCTGTCTCATGCACGGCTGGGCCGGTTCAGCGCGTAACGATCTTGGCTTTCGCCTTCAGCTCTTCGACATACTTGGCCGAGAGCTCGTCGGCGTTCTTGTCGCCGCTGCCTTCGCTCTGGAACACCATCTGGGCCGCCTTGTCGTCGGAAACCTCGCGCGATGAGCAGATGCCGATGAATTCGATGCCGCGATCGGTCTCGCGCACGGCCGTGGCGCCGCCCAGCTTGGTGGCCTTGATCTGCTCGGCCCAGTCCGGCGGCAGTTGCGGCGCCAGCAATCGGGGGAGGTCGCGAACGGTGACGTCGATCAGGCCCTTGGCGAATTCACGCGTGGTGTTGCAGCCATTGAAGCGGGCGCGCATGGCTTCGGCCTCGCGCTTGCGTTTGGCGAGTGTGGCACTGCGCTCGGCCTTCGGCACCACGAAGATCACCTGCTGCAGCATGTACTCGGTGGCGCTTGGCTTGGCGCCGCCTTTTTCGAGCATGCGCTTGACCAGATCCTGTTCGCTCACCTGCCCGCCGCCGCCGCTGTAGCGTGCGCTCAGCGCCTGGTTCCACGCCATCTGGGAGCGGATGAATTCCTTGAAATGCTCCTTGGTCACGCCGGACTGCGCCATGACACCGTCGAGCTGCTTGAGCTGCATCTTGTTGCTCGAGGCAAAGCGCTGATAGGCAGCCTCTACCTGGGCGTCGGAGATGCGGATGCCGAGACGCCTGGCCTCCGCCATACGCAGCGTCTGGTCGATCATTTCCTGACCCGCGTCACCCTTCTTGCGCTGCAGTTTCAGGAAGGCAGCCCGGTGCGCGATGTCGCCGGTGGTGATCGGCATGTTGTTGACGACATACTTGATTTCACTGGCGAAGGCCGGCGGTACCATCGTGGTGACAGAGACCGAGGTCGCCGCGAACAGGAGCGCGAATCCTGCCGAAAACAGGTATTTCCTCATCGAAAGCATCCCAATTCTAGCCCGGTTTTGGCCGATTCCAGCCCGATATTGGCGAAATCCGTGCCCGCTTTATGCGGCAAAACGATGTCGTCAGCCGGCTCTACTGGATGGAGTCGATCGAGCTTTGGGACGAGCCGAAATCGCCGAGCGTGCGGAACGACAGGTTGAAGCCGACATTCTGCGACACTTCCTTGGTTTTGATGTCGCGTGATTCCGAGTACGTCATCAGGTAGGTGAAGCAGGAATCATTGTAGGCAAAGCCGACGCCGTCCTTGACCAGCACGCTTTGTTGCAGGTCGTAGGTGCCGGTGCCGAAGACGCGCCAGTTTTCGGCCAGGTGTGTCGAGGCGCCGAGCGTGACTTCGTGGCGGTCGGTGGTGAAACCATAGAGCGGCTGCGCCTGGATGAAGGCGTATTTGGCGCTCAGCGAAACCGGCAGCCCGGAATAGGCGGCCTTCACCTCGGCACGGCGAACTTCGAAGGTCTGCTCGTCGAAGCGGCCGCTGAGCGAACCGGAGAAGCCGCTCGGGCTGCTGAAGCCGACAAGGCCGACATAGTCGGAGGTCGAAGTCTCCAGGCCCGAATTGGCGGCGCCATCGACATTGGCGCCGACATTGACCAGATCCGGCGAATTGAAGGAGTTGCGGCCGCCCAGCTGGTAGGATTGGCCGAAGATGGCATTGGTGCCCCAGCCATTGTCATAGGCGCCGGAATAGCGGAAGCCGACATTGGCGCGGCTGCCGCCTTCGACGCGGTCGTAGCCGGAGAACTTGTCGCGCTCGAACAGCGTCGTGGCATCGAAGACGAAGCTCTGTGCGTCCTCGTTGGGAACGGCGAGCCCGCCGACATACTGCTCGTTCGGGCGCATGAAGACCTGCGCCATCGGCTCGACGATATGGCTGGAGCGGGCCATCGAAAACAGCACCGGCCAGCGCATCTCAAGGCCGGCGGTCGCCATGTAACGGGCGAAGGAAGACCGCATGTCGTCGGCGGCACCGACATTCGTTGCCATCTGGTTTACCGCAGTCAGCGAAGCCGAAGAAGCGTTGAGATAGTCGACGTCGCCCTGCAGAGCCAGAAGGGGCGTCAACTGCAATCCGCCGTCCGTGGTGAAGGTACGCTTCCATTCGGCTTCGGCGGTGAGGCGACCGGATTCGCCCTCGATGCCGCGCACGCGCTGGACGCCTGAGCCCGGCACATAGGGGGTAAAATAGGCCTGATCGAGATCGTCGCGGCGAATGACTCGTGCATTGACGTTGAACGACAGCTGGCCGCCGGCCACCGACATGTCGGGGATGTAGGCATAGTCGAGCGACGGCAACACCCAGGGCTGCTTGTCGCTGCGCGATGCGACGTTGCCGTCCGGTGTGTTTTCCTGAACCTGGAAGCGCATGGCGCGCACATCGAAATAATTGCGGTCGTTTAGGCCGGTCAGGTAGACGGACGATTGATGCACGGCGTCGTTGTAGCCTTCGATCGTGTAGGTACGCGAAAAATTCTTGTCGGTCTGAAGCAGGATATCCCAGCCGAAGTCCCAGCGCGGATTGATGGCGAACTGGCCTTTGGTGCCCATCATCCCGCGGAATTTGTTCGGATCGCCTGCTGGCCCCGAATTGACATTGTAGCCGCCGGGGAAAGCCGCGAAATCACGGAAAGCGCCAGGGTCCTGCTGGTTGATTCCGGCAAGCTTCAGCGTGTATTGGCCATTGTTGAAGCGCTGGCGCCACTCGGCCTCGCCGAGGAAACCCTGCTTGGTGTAGCCGCTGCCGGTAACGGTGAGGTCGTAGGTCGGCGACAAAGCGAAGTAGTAGGGGATTTTGACGCCGACGCCGAGACGATTGTTGTAGCCGATGCTGGGGATCAGGAAGCCGCTTTTGCGCTTGACCGTCGGGTCGGCGATCTCGAACGCCGGCAGATAAGCCAGCGGGAAACCGAAGAATTCGAAATTCGCGTTCTCGAAGCGAACCGTTTTCTTTTCGCCGTTCCAGATGATCTTCCTGGCTTTGATCCGCCAGGTCGGCGCCTTGTCCGGCTTGTCTTCGCAAGGCTCGCAGGCCGTATAGACGCCGTTGTGGAACGTTGTCAGCACGCCGCCCATGCGCTCGGCGCTTTCGGCGGCGAAATAGGCTTTTTCGGGCGTTTCGACGCGCAGCGCATTGACGAAACCGTCAGCGAAATCGTCGGTAATATCGATATGCTGCGAGTTGATCTTGGTGCCGTCGCTGTTGACGATCTCGACATTGCCGCTGGCAACCAGCCGCTTGGTGTTTCGATCATAGACGACGCGCTGGGCGACGAGCTTGTTGCCGCCATAGTCGATCTGGACGCCGCCGATGGCGGTGACCGTCTGGTTGTCGTTGTTATAGACGAGCGTGTCGGCCGCCAGCAGCATCTGGGAGCCGGAGGGAACCTTCGTTGCCACGTCGGTGACGTCCTGCGCCAGCGCAGGGGCCGTCAGCACGCCACAGGCGAGCAGGCATGCCAAGGCGCTCGCCGAATAGAGGCGCGCCAAACCGGCCTGCCTATGGCTGCGCAAAGCCGCCTCCCTCACTAGCCGTCTTCCTTGTATAGCAGGAATGTCACCCCAAAGAACATAGCCACGACAACCGGAACCCATGCAGCCACGGCTGTGGGCACGAATCCCGCCACGCCGAATGCCTTGACCAATACCGAAACGACATAAAGCAGAAAGCCGGCGAGGACGCCACCCAGAATCATCGTTGCCGACTGCCCCATCCTCGCAAATCGCATTGAAACTGTTGCCGCAATCAGCGTCATGGCCACAAGCAGGAACGGTAACGCCACCAGCGAATCGAACTGCATGGCGAAGGCATTTGCCTTGAGGCCGAAGGAGCGGGCAACCTCAATCTTGCCGGGAAGGTCGTAAAACGGGATGGTTTCGGGGCGCGCCAGCCGTTCCTGCACGAATTCCGGCTTGAGGTTGGTCGGCAACTGGTCGGTCGTTTCGGAACGGATGTTGCCGTCCTTGAACACCTTGACGTCCTGCAATTCCCAGTAGCCGTCGCGCAGAAAGGCCCGCGCGGCGTCCTTGCGCTCGACGATGTTGCCCTGCGGATCGAGGACGAAGAACACGGTGTCGGCCATTTCCAGGCCCTGGTTCAGGATGGCGCGGGCGCCGATGATGGTGTCGCCCGAGTTGGTTTTCTGGCGGATCCACGGCGTGGCATCGGCCGCCACCACGTTCGAATTGCCGGATCGCAGCTGGTTTTCCATCTGCTCCGACCATGAGAAGCCATGCGCGGCGATCGGATTGAGCACGCCGACCGATAGTATGCCGAATAACAGCGCACCTATGCAGCAGGGCAACAGAAACTGCCAGGCCGACACTCCGGCCGATCGCGCAATCACCAGCTCGTATTTGCGGTTGAGCGACACCAGCGTCGCCATCGCCGAGAACAGACCGACGAACGGCACCGTCTGCAGCATGATCATTGGCATCCTCAGCGCCGAGATCGCGACCGCCGTGCCGTAGGTGAAGCCCGGCAGGCCGGTGATGCGGCCGGACAGCTCGGTGAAGTCGATCAGGAACACCAGCGCCAGAAGGCCGATGAAGAACCAGATCGTGATCGACACGTAGCGAAAGAAGAAGTAGCGGCCCAGGGTCCAGCCCATCGTCAGGCTCCCTGGCCGGATGTGTAGCGCCGATTGAGGCGCAGCTTGAGCGCCGTCCAGCCATCGCTGACGCGGCCGGCGAAATTCGTCATCCAGTCGGCCCAGCTGCCGGGCAGTTCCATGCTTCGCGAGGTGACGATGAACCAGATGGCGACCGCCGAGGCGATGACCGGCACGCCATAGACCATATAGGCGTATTGCGGGATCTTGTCGGCCTTGCCGGCGGCAAAGAAGCCCAGCCAGCGCACGAACAGCGCAATGGCGATGGCTGTGATCAGCGGGTGGATGCGCGCCTCGCGGTGTGAGCGCGCATCGCCTGCCACGGCCAGCGCGATCAGCGCGAACACCAGCGAATAGGACCATTCGGAAAAGCGCTGGTCGAGCTCGGCCTTGTAGGCGCCGGGCCTGCGCTGGAAGATCTTGTCGTTCGGATCCGGGTTGAGCAGGTATTGCGTCGTTCGGTCCTTGGGCAGGAGCATGATATCGTTCGCCGCCGACATGAAGGCGGAAAGGTCGAAGGCGTAGGACGTGAAGCGGATGACCGACAGGTCGCCGGTCAGCGTCTTGCGATGAATGACGCCGTCATTCATCATCAGCACCTTCTCGTCACCCTTTTCGACGACGCTGCCGCTCTTGGCATAATAGATCAGATTGGCGCCTTCCTCGCGCGAATCGGCCACGAAGATGCCGCCGAGCCGGTTGTCCGGAAGCCGCTCGCCTATCTGCAGGAACAGCCCGTCGTCGATCTTGCGGAACGTGCCTTCCTGGATGATCAGCGACAAGAGATCGGCGCGCGAGGACGCGATCAGCTGGCGGTTCTTCTGCCTGGCATAGGGTTCGACGCCATTGTCGACCGCGAAGGAAAAGACGCTGGCCGCCAGCGCGATCAGCAGGACCGGCCGCACAATCGTCCAGCGCGAGGCGCCGGCGGCGTTGATGACGGCCAATTCCGAATCGGAGTTCATGACGCTGAGCGTCTGGGCCACCGCCACCACCAGGGCGAATGGCACCACGATCGGGATGATGGTGGGGATGATGAGGCCCGCGACCTCGAAAAAAGTCAGCGCCGATTGGCCACTGTCGGTGACCAGGTCGATGCGGGCAAGCACCTGCGTCGTCCAGACAATGGCCAGCGTCCAGATCAGCGCAGCGAGAAACACCGCCAACGCGCGACGCATGATGTAGCGTTCAACGACCTTCATGTAAGGCTTTTCTCGATTTGCCGAACGGCATCATGCCCGCGGACAAGGTAGTCGTCCGGCTGCGGCTGTACAACTGGGTGCGTTTGGCCATTTCTTTCAGGCAGTTCGATCCGATTCTCCGTCCCACATCGCCCGTCCCGCAGGCCGGAGTGTCGGCGGCAATGGATAAGAAAGGGAGAACATCGATGGTTAACAACAGGTTGCGGCAGGAAAGCGGGGCCGTGCCGCGACGAATCGTTATCGATTCCGCTGCGCATATGAGCCCTGATTCCGGCAAAGTCTTGCCAAATCAAGGAAAACGACCAAATGTCGCGCATCTTCCCTGAGAATGCATTTTTCCTGAAAATCTGAGCCGTTTCCCGAAAGCAGGACCTGATGACTTTGAGACCATTGATCGCCTTCGCCAAATTTGCCGCACCCAAAAAGGGCAGCATCTTCGTGCTGGCGGCCGACGATGGTGGCCTTGGCGAACCGGCAAAGGCCTGCGACCCCTCAGGAACGCTGGCGCGGGCGTTTCCGGTGGCGGAGTTTTCCGGAAAATTCGCCGGTGTCGTGGAAGTGCTGGCGCCGCAGGGAACATCGCTCGACCGACTGGTGGCGGTCGGCGCCGGCAAGGTCGCCGGCCTCGATGACTTTGCCTGGCTGAAGCTTGGCGGCACCATCGCCGCGTCCCTGCGCAAGGCAGCGGAGGTGGCCGTCATCCTCGATGTGCCGGGCGCAAAGATTGGCGGCAGGCAAGCGGCGAACCTTGCCGCCGGCATCATTCTTCGCAGCTACTCCTTCGACAAATACAAGACCAGGAAAGACAAGGACGATGCCGAGCCGAAGAAACCGGTCAAGGTGACCATCCACACCGCCGATCCTGCCGCGGCGAAAAAGGCCTTCGCCGACGAGGTTGCGGTCATCGACGGCGTGCTTCTGGCGCGCGACCTTGTCAACGAACCGGCCAATACGCTCGGCCCGATCGAATTCGCCGCCCGCGCCAAGGAACTGGAAGCGCTCGGCGTCGAGGTCGAAATCCTCACCGAGAAGGAAATGAAGAAGCTCGGCATGGGCTCGCTCCTCGGTGTCGCGCAAGGCTCGCCACGCGGCGCCCGGATGGCTGTCATGCAATGGAAGGGCGGCAAGGCCAAGGACGCACCGGTCGCCTTCGTCGGCAAGGGCGTCACCTTCGACACCGGCGGCAATTCGATGAAACCGGCTTCCGGCATGGAGGACATGAAGGGCGACATGGGCGGCGCCGCGGCCGTCATCGGGCTCATTCAGGCGCTAGCCGCGCGCAAGGCCAAGGCCAATGTCGTCGGCATCGTCGGGCTGGTGGAAAATGCCGTCGACGGCCATGCCCAGCGCCCCGGCGACATCGTCACCTCGATGTCGGGTCAGACCATCGAGGTGCTCAACACCGATGCCGAAGGACGCCTCGTTCTGGCCGACGCGCTGTGGTATTGCAACGACCGCTTCCAGCCGAAATTCATGGTCAATCTGGCGACGCTGACCGGCGCCATCATGGTCGCGCTCGGCCAGCATTATGCCGGCCTGTTCTCCAACAATGACGAACTTTCGGACAGGTTGACGGCGGCCGGCCAGGCGAGTCAGGAGCGGCTGTGGCGCATGCCGCTTGGGCCTGAATACGACAAGCTGATCGATTCCAAGAACGCCGACATGAAGAACATCGGCGGCCGCTATGGCGGCGCCATCATCGCCGCGCAGTTCCTGCAGCGGTTCGTCAAGGAAACGCCGTGGGCGCATCTCGACATCGCCGGCACCGCGATGGGCTCGCCGCCGAGCGAGATCAACCAGTCCTGGGGCTCGGGTTTCGGCGTCAGGCTGCTCGACCGGCTGGTGCGCGACAATTACGAGGGATAAGGCAGGGAATGGCCGATGTCCTGTTCTACCACCTGACCGAATCGACGCTGGAGGATGCGCTTCCCGGCCTGCTCGAGCGCAGCGTCGATCGCGGCTGGCGCGCCGTGGTGCAGACAGGGACCGAGGAGCGGCGCGATGCGCTCGACCTGCATCTGTGGACATTCAGGGACGATTCGTTCCTCGCGCACGCGACCGACCGTGAAGCCCATCCGGCCGAACAGCCAATCCTGCTCACCACGAGCGACGCCAACCCCAACCAGGCGCAGATACGCTTCCTCGTCGATGGCGCCGCACCCGCCGATCTCGCCGGCTACGAACGCGCCGTGTTCCTGTTCGACGGCCATGACGCGGCCCAGGTCGAAGGGGCGCGGACGCATTGGAAGGTGTTGAAAGAAGCGGGCCACGCTGTCACCTACTGGCAGCAGACGCCCGACCGTCGCTGGGAGCGCAAGGCGTAAGTCGCGTTATCGGTCGCTGATCGTAACCTTGTTTATCTTCGCGCCCTGCGGGAGATCTTTCACCTGCCGATGGATTTGGCCGGCGATATGCACCTTCACAACGAAAAACGTCGTTTCCATCTCTCGCAGACTCATTTCGCCGCCAAGCACCGGCGGCTTCTTGAAATCATAGCATTGGCCGGCTGCCGGAATCAGTCCGTTCTTTCGGGCGGCAACGACAAGGCCCGCCAGCAGCAACTCGTCGCGGCGCGCTTCATTCTGCAAGTCGGCCTGAAATTCCGCCCAATGACCCGCAATTCTGGTCAATTTCCCGTCGAGCATATCGAGATGACGAACCGACCCGTCGCCGGCACGGAAAAATATGTCGCCGAAAGCTGACACCGCAGCTGGTTCAAGGCCATCCAGTCCGATCCACTTCCAGCCGTCCAACGCTTCCGCGATTTCGTTCGCAGGTGGTTCGATAAAGAGGAACTGATAGTCATGGGGCCATTCGGCTCTGATCAAGCCCCCTGTATTGGCTCTGTTGGGCTCGGCTTTTCCTTCCTGTCTGGCGTCGGACGCGCCAAAAATTGAAGAAATAAAGCGGAAAAAAGATCTGGCCATAATCGCCCCCGTACGGGTCTTTATACTTGCGAGAGATTCTAGCCGCAATCCACTGAAGGCTCCATAGTTCCCACGCATTCGTCTTGATGATGGCCATCACATTGGATCCGTTTTATGGATTGACTGGATGCAGGCTCATTGGGCGGGCTGAGAATGCGGATCAGGATCATCGGAACCGGGCGGGCCGTGCCGGCTCGATGCGTGACGTCGCGCGCCCTCGATGCGCGGCTGGGGTATGGCGATGGACATTTCGAGGCCGCGACCGGCGTCATCGAACGCTATGTCTGCGACGCCGAATCGCAGGTCGACCTTGCTTGTGCCGCAGCCCGTCTGGCGCTTGCCGATGCCGAACTTGAGGCAGGCAGTGTCGATCTGGTCATCGGCGGTTGCGGCGTGCCTTATCAGCCGTTGCCGTCGACGGCTCCGCTGGTCATGCAGCGCCTCGGCCTTGCCGATGGGTCGGCGGCCGCCTTCGACGTCAACAGCACCTGCCTCGGTTTCCTCACAGCCTTCGAGACCGCGTCGCGCCTGATCGAGGCCGGGCAATGCCGGACGGCGCTGGTGTTCTCGTCTGAAATCGCCTCGCGCGCCCTGCCGTGGCAGGACCAGCCGGAAATTGCGGCCCTCTTCGGCGATGGCGCGGCGGCCGCCGTGCTGCAACAGGCAGCCCCTGGCGAAGGTGGGGTGGCGGCCAATCTGATGCGCACCTACCCTTCCGCCTATGCGGCCTGCAGCATCGGCTCCGGCGGCACCCGGTTCGACTTTCATCGTGAGCCCGAGGAATTCGCCCGCCACAGCCTGTTCCACATGGAGGGTAAGGAACTGTTTCGCGTCACGTCACGCAATTTCAACGGCTTTGTAGCGGAGTTGCTCGATCGCGCCGGCTGGCGGCACGACGATGTCGACCTCGTCGTGCCGCATCAGGCAAGCCCTTTCGCGCTCGCCCACATGGCGCGCCAGACCGGCTTCGCCAGGGAAAAGCTCGTCGACATCGCGGCGCGCTACGGCAATCAGATCGCCGCTTCCATCCCCTTTGCGCTCGACGTCGCGCGCCGCGAACAACGCATTGTGCCCGGCGCCAAGGTGCTGTTCCTCGGCACCTCGGCCGGCGTGTCGTTCGGCGGCATGGCGCTGGAAGCATGACCGTGGGACGCGTCCTCGTCACCGGCGCCAGCGGCTTCCTCGGCGCGCATGTCATGGCGCGGCTGGCTGCACTGGGTACACCTGCGCTGGGTCTTGGCAGGGACGCCAAACGCTGCGCGGCGCTCGAAGCCGCTGGTCATCGGGTCGTTCGGCTCGATTTGTCTCAACCGTTCGATGCAGCTGCCGCGCGCGCTCTAGACGGAGTCGATGCGATCATCCACTGCGCGGCACTTTCCGCGCCCTTCGGTAGGTTGGCGGATTTCCAGACGGCAAATGTCACAGCTACCCGCAACCTCAGCGATTTCGCGCGCGGGCAAGGCGTGCGCCGCTTCGTCCATATCTCCAGCCCGACGGTCTGTTTCGCCTATCGCGACCAGCTCGGAGTTTCCGAGAATGCGGCCTTGCCCCCTCCGGTCAACCACTATGCCCGCACCAAGCGGCAGGCCGAGGAGATCGTGCTGGCGGCGCCTGAGATCAGCCCGGTGGTGCTACGGCCGCGCGGCCTCTACGGTCCCGGCGACCGCACGCTGCTGCCGCGTCTGCTGCAGGTGGCACGGCAGCGGCCGCTGCCGCTGTTTCGCGACGGCAAGGCGCGCATCGATCTCACTTATATAGAGGATGTCGTCGATGCGGTGCTTGCCGCGCTGTCCGCCGGCAGCGCTGCCGAGGGACAGGTATTCAACATCTCCGGCGGCGAAGTGGTGCCGGTCCGCCGCATTGCCGAGGCGGCCTGCGCCCGCGCCGGCGTGCAGCCGCGCTGGCGCAGAATGCCGCTCTGGCCCGCCATGCTGGCGGCCGGGATAGCGGAGACGGTAGCGAATATATTGCCCGGCTGCCCGGAACCGCCGGTGACGCGCTACGGTCTTGGCCTGTTCGCCTATGCGCAGAGCCTCGATCTTTCCAAGTCAGGCCGCATCCTCGGCTGGGCGCCGAAAGTGTCGTTCGAGGAAGGGCTCGATCGCACATTCGGCAAGGCGACGGAAAGCAGGGAGGCTGCGTGAAGATCGTCTTCGCCAACAGCGCCTCTGTCGGCGCAGTCGAGCGCCTGATCCTGCGCGGCGGCAGCTGGGCGAAGGTCAGGCTACGTGTCCGCTACGGCCTGATCATGCATCCGCAGGCCGGCCCCGTACTGGTCGATACCGGCTACACGCCGCATGTGACACAAGGCAGCGAGCGCAGCACGGCGTTGCGTCTTTACAGTGCGATCCTCCGGCCCCAGCTCAACGAAGCCGAGCAGCCGCTCGCGGTACTGGCGCGCTTCGGCCTGTCTTTGCAGGATGTGCGCACCGTCATCGTCACGCATTTCCATGCCGACCACATGTCGGGCCTGTCGCTGTTTCCCAACGCTCGGCTTATCGCCAATGACACCGCCTGGGCGCGGGCGAAGGCCAAGACTTCCCTGCAGAATCTGCGCCATGGCGTCTTCAAGGAACTGTTCCCGTCTGACTTCGAGGCCCGACTCGACGGGCTGTCGTCGAAGCGGCAGGTCGAGCCGCGTGGCGGCGTACCGGGCGGCGCCGATCTGTTCGGCGACGGCAGCGTCATCGCAGTCGGTCTGCCCGGCCATGCCGATGGCCAGTTCGGCCTTTCGTTCCCAAATCTGGAGCGGCCGCTGCTCTACGCCGTCGACGCGCAATGGTTGTTCGCGGCCCTTGTCGAAAACCGAACTCCCGGTCTGCCGGCAACCCTGCTGGCCGAGGATGCCGCCGCGATCGAGCCGACCAGCGTAATGTTGCGCCGGTTTCTGGCGACCGGCGGCGAGGTTGTTCTTTGTCATGATCCGGCGGTGACGGCCTACGATCTGGCCGGAGAGAGCGCATGAACGGGCCGACGGAAGCGGCCCGTTCGTTTGTGTTGACGCAATGGCTCTCGCGCAAGAGCCGTGAGAATTTCGAACGCTGGCAAGGTCATGCCTTGCGCCGCTTTCTCGACCGCGACCTGCCGCGCGCGCCGTTCTACGGCAAGACGCCGCGTCATCTCGGCGATCTGCCGGTGACCGACAAGGCGACGCTGATGGGCAATTTCGAGCGCTTCAACATTCATGGCGTCTCGGCCGCCGAGGCCTGGAAGGCGCAGGCCGGCGATAGCCGCATTGGCGAGCTGACTGTCGGCTCCAGCACCGGCACGTCGGGCAATCGTGGCCTGTTCGTCATTTCCGAGGCGGAAAAATACCGCTGGCTGGGCACCATCCTGGCCAAAGCCGTGCCCGATCTGCTCTGGCGCCGGCAGCGCGTTGCGGTGATCCTGCCGCAAAACACCGGGCTCTACGATAGCGCGCGCAAATCGCGGCGTATCGACCTGCGCTTCTTCGATCTGACGCGCGGTCCGGAGAGCTGGCGCGGCGCTCTCGAAGATTTCGCGCCGACGGTGATCATCGCGCCACCGAAGATACTGCGGCACTTCGCGGCCGAGGGCTTTCGGCTCAAGCCGCAGCGTGTCTTCAGCGCCGCCGAAACGCTCGACCCGGTTGACCGGCCGGTCATAGAGGCATTCTTTGGTGGTCAGGTCGACCAGATCTACATGGCGACCGAAGGGCTGTTCGCCGTCACCTGCCGCCAGGGCGGGCTGCATCTGGCCGAGGATTCGGTGTTCTTCGAGTTCGAACCGGCCGGCGACGGCCTGGTCATGCCGCTGATCACCGCCTTTCGCCGCCGGACCCAGATCATGGCGCGCTACCGGATGAACGACTTGCTGCGGCTGTCCGAAAAGCCATGCCGCTGCGGCTCGCCGCTGCGCACGCTGGACGAGATCGTCGGCCGCATGGACGACGCTTTCCGGCTAGCCTCGCCGCACGGGCAGCTCCTCGTCACGCCCGACATACTACGCAATGCGGTGCTCAAGGCCGACCGGCGCATCGACGATTTCCGCCTGGTCCAGACCGCTGAAGATGCAATCGAACTCAGCCTGGCCCCCGGGCTTGCCGACGAAGCCGCCACCGCCGCCCATCAGTCCGTGCGCAATTTGCTGGCGGCGCGCCAGGCGACAGCTTCGGTCAGCCTTGTTCGCAGGGACCTGCCGTTGGAGACCGGCCGCAAACTGCGTCGGGTCGAATGCCACCTGGGAGCGGCATCATGAACCGGCTCGCTATGTTGCCACTCGATCAGACGAACCGGGTAGAAAACAACCCGCGTGAGGTCGAAGCCTTCGTTCAGCTTTTCAACGAGGTGCCGGTGCGCGACCTCGTGCGCAATCTGACAGTGGCTGTCGAAACCTTCGAGATCGCCGGCCGCTCCTTTCCGCTGACGCTGAACGACAGAAGCGAAGCGCCGAACTGCTACATCTGCTGCCCGTCCAGCGCCTATGTCGACTATGCCATCGACGAGACCCGCAATTTCGTCTCCTCGCCCTTGCTGCAAAAAACGATGCGGATGCTGATCGGCCTGTGCGCGCCGCTGGTCAGGATGAGCGGCCTTGACCATCAGGTTCAGGTCAACAACTGGCTCTATTCGACCAATCCGGTGCCGCTGCTCGATCGCAACGCGGTCGCGGCGATGCGCGACGATCTCACCGCGCGTTTTCCCGATCGCGCTGTTCTCATCCGCTCCCTGAACGAGATCGCCGATCCGTCGACAATCGCAGCGCTGAAGGCGGAGGGTTTTCGAATGCTGGCGGCGCGGCAGATCTACATCTTCGCAGGCGACGGTTCGGCCATGACCAACGACATGAAGCGCGACCGCAAGCGGCTGCCCACGACGCCTTTCGAGCAGGTCGGCAATGGCGACTTCACCGAGGCCGACTATGCGCGCGCCGAAGCGCTCTACCGGATGCTCTATCTCGACAAATACACGCCGCTCAACCCGCACTACACGGCCCGCTATATCGGCGAGACGCACCGTCGCGGCATCCTGCAACTGGCAGGCCTGCGTCGTCCCGGCGGTGAACTGGTCGCCGTCGCCGCTTTGTCTCAGAACGGCAGGACACTGACGCAGCCCATCGTCGGCTACGACACCGGCCTCCCGGTGAGCGAAGGCCTTTACCGCATGATGATGGCGCTGGCGCAGGATCATGCGATGGCGCACAGCCTGTTCTTCAACATGAGCGCCGGTGCCGCCGCCTTCAAACGCTTGCGCGGCGCCGTGGCGACGGTGGAATACAACGCCGTCTATGCTGCCCATCTGCCGCGCCGCCAACGCATGGCGGTGCGGATCATGGAATTTGTGCTCGCGAAGATCGGCATTCCCCTGCTCAGGAGATTTGAACTTTGAGCGACACCCGGCAGCAGAAAGACAAAGACTATTGGCAGGCGGTGATGCGGTCTGCCGACATCAAAGCCAAGCCGAAGCGCATCCTGTTCGACGGCGCGCCACTGGTGCTGTTCCGCTCGGCGAAAGGCATTGCCGCCCTCTTCGACCGCTGCGCTCACCGCCTGGTCGAACTCTCGACCGGCAAGGTCGTCGGTGGCGAGATCGAATGTCCCTATCATGGCTGGCGCTACAATGGGGAAGGGCGCTGCACCGCCATTCCCGGCCATGTCGGCGACGTCCCGCATTACCGTATCCGCCGCTACAGCGCGATCGAGCGCGACGGCGTCGTCTTCGTCTCGGCAGGCACGCCTGAGGGCGAGCCCTATCTCCATTGCATGCAAGGCAAGGATGTCGTCGTGAAGCGGGTGCGAAGCTCGGCGCGATCGACGGTGCTCGACGCCGCCGAGAACATTCTCGACGCCACTCACACCCACTTCACCCACAAGGGTGTGCTGCGCGGCCTGACCGCAAAGCGCCATCTCGTGCGCGTCGAGGTGACCGGCGGCAAGGGCTGGGTCGAAAGCTGCTACACCGGCGAGGACCGCCAACAGGGGCTGGTCAGCCGGCTGCTGGAAGGCGAGCGCGCCAAGACCATCGGCCGCTACCGCCATCCCGGCATCGTCGAACTCGAATATTGGGGCAAGGGCGGCTTGGCGCTGGCGACCACTTTCCATTTGCGTCAGGCGGACGAACGGACCGTCGAAGGCGTCGGCTGGCTGATCGGCCCGCGACAGGGCCTGTTCGGCGAACTCAAGGCGCTTGCTTTCCGGCCGCTCTTTGCCTTTGCCCTGCAGCAGGATCGCCATGTGCTGAAATCGGCCAGCGACAACGCCCGTATATCGCCGCAGGTTCAGCCGGCGATCGGCCCGCTGGATTTCCTGCGCCGCGACATAGCGGCGATCATCGACGGCAAGATGCCACCGGCGGCGGCAGAGCCGCGGGTGCACCAAATCGAGTTGTAATCTAAAGTTCACGGCACTTGATTCCAGTTCTGCTGTAAATTATAGTTCACGGATGATCGAAGTTCGATCCACTGACGAATTCCGAAAATGGCTCAGAGGGCTCACGGACATTCGCGCCGTAAAGAAGATCACCCAACGGATTGTCCGCGTTCAGGCTGGGCTGTTGGGAGATGCCAAGTTCTTCGATGGCATAGGAGAATTGCGCGTAGATTACGGTCCGGGATACCGCGTGTACTTCGTCCGGCGCGGCAACACGGTCATTATCCTGCTCTGCGGCGGTGACAAAGGCTCGCAGGACAGGGACATCGGAAAAGCCAGGAAAATGGCAAAGGAAGTTTGATATGACCCTCAGAACCACACCATTCGACGCCGCCGAATATCTTGATGATGCTGAGTCTCAAGCCGAACTGCTCGCTGATGCGTTCGAGACCGGGGACGCGACTTATATTGCGCACGCCCTCGGCATTGTCGCGCGCGCCCGCGGCATGACAAGCATAGCGAAGGACGCCGGCGTGACCCGAGAGGCACTCTACAAGGCGCTGAGCGAAAAGGGCGATCCGCGCCTCAGTACATTGCTGGGCGTAACCAAGGCGCTTGGCCTGCAATTGTCCGCAAAGCCAGTTAATCCCGTTTAGGCAACCTTAGCAGGACTTACGCACTCAGCTGAAAACGGGAAGTTCCGCTTCAACTCGACTAGTCCTGCTCCGGCCCATTCCACTCGATATCGCGCGTCGACGCGGCCTGAAGGCTGATGCGCTGGCGCAGTGCTGTGCCGGCGATCTCGGCCAGCGTGCGCCACTGCGCCCGCTTCGGCGCGGGGTCGCCCGGCCAGTCGAGCAGCTCATCGGCATCGTGCATCGCCTGGCGAAAGCTGCCGAGACCACCGGAGCGCAGTGCCGCCGGCATCCCGTAGATCCACATCGCAAGCCTCACCGTCTGCGGCGCCGTCACGTCGGGCTTCACCTCGGCGCCATCCTCCAGGACCGCGTCGGCGAAGCGCCGCGGATCGCGAAAGAAGTGCAGGCCGCTCACGGCGCGCGGATTGCACTCCAGTGGCAGCACCCTGCCGTTGTTCTCGCGCATCAGGTCGAAGGATATCTGGCCGGTCCAGCCGGCGCCGGCGACGAAGGTTTCGACGAAGCGCCGCGCCGCGATATCCTCGACCGGCTCGAAACAGATGCCGGCGCCCTTGCCGGCGCGATAGAGCGAACGGTAGAGCGCCAGCGCTTTGAGTTCACCCTCGATCGCCACCGCATAGGCGCTGATCTCTTCACCGGCGACGTAGCGCTGCGCCACCCAAGGAGCGGCGGGCGAGGGGCGGACGGCGTCGAGTTCGTCCGGCGATGGCCGCAGCAGTACGTCACGGGCAAAACGTGACCACACAGGTTTGAACACCAATTCGCGCGATTGGCCACGAACGCCGTCGAGATCGGCCTCGCTTTGCAGCAGTATCGTTTCCGGCACGTCGAGCCCAAGGCTCTGCGCCAGCCGGATGAAGGCATGCTTGTCGTGAACGCGGGCGAGCATCGCCATCTCGGGTGCGAAGAGGCGGGCCGGCATGGCGCGGTGCTGCCAGAGACGACCGAGATAAAAGACTTCCTCGCAGGTCGGGATAACGAGTTCGATGCCTTCCGCGCGGACAAGCGCTTCCACCGCCTTGGCATAGGCGTCGGCGGCAAAGCGCGGCGGCGGCAGGCGATGGTAGGCGGCGCAGGCCGTGCTCGCTGCGGCCATCGGCCGGGCCGGGCTGTCGGCCAGGATCACCCGGCGACCGGCGCCATGCAGCAGCCGCGCCAGGTGCAGCGCCACCGGCGCGCGGGCACCGGTGATCAGCACGGTGCTATTGGGCATGAGCCACCGGCATCGGTTGGAAAAGACGAGTCGATGCTTCTGCGGAAGGCTTCATTCGCCATAAGTGCCACATGGCTTGCGTGCCGCCAACGCACTCCACAAAGGTGGCTCCGCTGCGTCAGCCATCGCTTTTTGGCCTTCGGGGCGTTATTGGCAATCTGTCGAACACCCGGATCTCCTCAATGCGCTTTCTGTTTGTCCTGATACTGCTTGCCGGCGCCGCCATTGGCTTCGTCTATCCCTGGGCCATGAGCAATTTCTCCGGCCACGAGATCGGCACCTGGCGCGTCTACGACCAGGGACGGTTTAGGCCTGTGACGGTGACGCTGAAAGCTGGCGACGCGCCGGTCAGAGTGCTGGTCGACCTGACGGCAAAGGCCGAGCGCATTGTCTCGCAGCAGCGCACCGTGCTGACGCTGACTGCCGCCACAGCCGGGCGCACGGTGCTTGCCTCGACGCTGCAATTCAACCACGCCGACAATCCGCGCCAGGTCAGCCCGCAACTGCCCGACAAGATCTTTCGCGACGAGGCCGGCGTGATCGAAACCGTCAGTCCAGGCGCCTATCTCTTCACCGCCGGCCCGGGCGACGCCGACGATATCCCGATACGCGCAGTGGATCTGATACTGCGCTCCGGCGCCGGTGAGATCGATCAACGCGCACGGCCGGTTGGCTATGGGCTGATGGCCGTCGGCCTGATCGGCTTCCTGCTTACTCTGGCTTTCGGCGGTCGCCGGCCGGAGAACCCGAACTCGAAGCCGCCACCGCCGCGTTGGGGCAGAGGCTCCTCGACATGAGCGCAGCATGAACTACCGTCACGCCTATCACGCCGGCAATTTCGCCGACGTCGTCAAGCATGTCGTGCTCAGCCTTCTGCTCGACTATCTGAAGCAAAAGGACAAGGCGTTCCGTGTCGTCGACACTCATGCCGGCATTGGCCGCTACGATCTTTCGTCGGCGGAAGCGCAAAAGACCGGCGAATGGCAAGGCGGCATCGGCCGCCTCATCCACGCCCCGATCGAAAAATCGGCGGCTGCGCTGCTTGCCCCCTATCTTGAAGCGGTGCGTTCGCTCAATCCCGATGGCGGGGTGAAGAAATATCCGGGCTCGCCATTGATCGCCAGGTACCTCATGCGAAAGCAGGACCGGTTGTCGGCGATCGAATTGCACGACGCAGATGCTGCCAGGCTGAAGACGCTGTTTGCCGGCGATTTCCAGACAAGGGTGATCGAACTCGACGGCTGGCTGGCGCTTGGCGCGCATCTGCCGCCAAAGGAAAAGCGCGGCCTGGTGCTGATCGATCCGCCGTTCGAAGAAGCCGGCGAATTCGACCGCCTGGTCGACGGAATGCAGAAAGCGCACAGGCGCTGGCCGGGTGGCATCTACGCGCTGTGGTATCCGATCAAGGACCGCAAAGCGATCATCGCCTTCCGCAAGGCGCTCAAGCAATCCGGCGTTCCAAAACTGCTCGACATCGAGTTCGAGATCCGGCCGGCATCGCGTGAACCAAGCCTCGACGGCAGCGGCATGGTGGTGGTCAACCCGCCCTTCACGCTGGAGCGCGAACTGCGCATCGTGCTGCCGGTCCTGCACAGATTGCTGGCGGTCGAAAAGCCGGCGCACTGGTCGCTGGAATGGCTGGCCGGGGAGTAGCGACGCTTCGCAGCGGGCGACGCCCGCGGCAAAGACACAAAGTCGCTAGAAGTTTTGACGGTGGCGCCATCCGCGAATGCTCAGCTGTGTTCAACGAACCGAAACCATGGAGATGCACATCTAATCGGCTTGGCGTTGACGCTAATCCCAGAATCAGATAGATAGATGTCTAATTATTAGATTTCGAATCGAAGCCAAGATCGACAAAAAAGGAACGGGTCAACGCGATAGGCTTCGCGATGTCGCGCTGGCAGGATGCCGTTGAAACGTTCGATGGGACCGTTGCCGAAATCTATGTGCTGAGCGCTGCCGAGCGCCGCTGTCTCGGCGCGATCAGTCACGGCCCGCGGCCGGCAAACGTCGTAGCGAGGGAGACAAATCTCACGCCGGCGGCGGTTACGACGTTGATTGACCGGCTGGAAAAGCGCGGCTTCGTCAGCCGCCAGCCGGATCCCGATGACAGGCGCAAGGTCATGGTCGCGGCGGGCACCGAGGAACTCGTCCGGCGCTGCTACCATCCGATCCTCGAGGCGGGCGACGCATTGCTGGAGAAATATTCGGCGGCCGAGATGCAGTTTTTGCTCGGCTTATCAAGAGGTCGAAGCGATGCAGAAGGCGCAGACCGAGAGGGTGCGCGGCAAAGCAAAACCGGTGCGTTGAGAGAAGGCATCGGAGGATGGTCCGGCGCAACGCCGGTCCGGTTTCAACTGTGTACTGTCAAGGAGACGCTATGCCCCGTATGATCTTCGTCAACTTGCCCGTCGCCGACCTCGCTGCGTCGATGGCCTTCTACAAAGCTCTCGGTTTCGACAACAACCCGCACTTCACCGACGACACCGCAGCCTGCATGGTGCTGAGCGAAACGATCAACGTCATGCTGCTCACCCATGCCAAATGGCGTCAGTTCACCGATCGCCCCATCCCACCGGCCACCTCGAGCGAGGTCATGCTTGCCGTGTCCTGCGACAGCCGCGCGGCGGTCGATGCGATGAATGAGGCGGCGGCTAAAAATGGCGGCGCCGCCGACATCAACGCCCAGCAGGATTATGGCTTCATGTACAATCGCAGCCTGGCCGATCCTGACGGCCACGTCTGGGAAGCGATGTGGATGGACCCGGCCGCCATACCGCAGGGCGACGCCAAGCAAGGCTGAACCGGGTTTCGGCGGCCCGCCGGCCATGGGCAGGCCGCTTTTCCTAATGGGCAAGGCGAGCTTTTTCAAACGTCAGGACGTGGTTTCGCAGCTTCGCACCGGAAAAACCGGTTGCGGAGCGGGAAACCATCGGCAGCGCGACCGCTTGACCGCGCGCCGCCGAATCCGCAAAGTGGGCGCAGTCGACCTTTGAGAGGCTGCCATGACTCGCTTTGCCAAATCCGCTCTTGCTGCCCTGATTTCGCTTTGCACGCCGCTGGCCGCACCCCTCGGCCAGCCAGCGCAGGCCGCCGATCTTTCCGTCTATTCCGACGAGGACAGCGGCGTTTGCGGCGAGGCCTGGGTGCTAAGCAAGATCTCCAGCCGCTTCTCCTACCAGGTGCATCACGTGCCGCATCTGCCGGATGTTTCGATCACCGATTTCCAACGCATCCACCAGCATCGCTATCTCCCGGCCAGCGAAGAATGGCCGATCGGCCGCCGCTATTGCGGCGCCACCGTCAGCCTTTCCGATGGCCGCGCCCGCACCATCTGGTACTTGATCGAGGAAGGCCAGGGTTTTGCCTCGATCGGCGACAATGTCGAATTCTGCGTCTCGGGCTTCGACCGCTGGATGGTCTACAACGGCCGCTGCCGCGTCCTGCGCTAAGGTCGGATAAGAACCGCCGTTGAACCTGCTATCTCCCCGCAAGGGGGAGATCTGATGTCGCTCCGGTTTCGCCAATCTCCGAACTGCTGCCGCTGCCTCACATCGCCTTCCCACCAGATACGTAAGCGCAGATCAGCTCGACCAACTGCTTCTGCAGTTCCGGCAAGTCGAGCATGTCTCGCCGCGCGGCATTGTGGATGACGCCCTCGACCGCTGAGGACAGCACCCGGGCCACGGTCTCATTGTCCTTTCTGCGCCTGCGATATTGCGCCACCGCCGCCGTGTAGTGATCAAGATAGCGCGACTGGAACGAGGCATGGGCGGCGCGTGAGCCGCGATCGCCCGGCGCCTCGTCGAGCAGCACCTGATGCAGCGTCGGATGGATGCTGTGCGCATCGATCATGCCGCGCACCAGCTCCTGCGCGAATCGTTTGAGCGGCTTGTCGCCTTCTGTTGATTCGGCGATCACCGACAGCACCTGATCGAAATGTCGCCGGCGAATTGCTTCGACCAGCGACAGCTTGTCGGGAAAATATTGATAGAGCGAGCCGATGCTGACGCCGGCCGCATCGGCCACCTTGTTGGTGGTGAAGCCGGCCCAGCCGAGCGCGCTTAGAACATGAGCACCGGCTTCGATGATCGCCTCGACCGTCGCTCTCGAACGCGCCTGGCGCGGCTGCTTGCGCATGCGTGAGCGCGGCTTTGCAATGCGAGTAGACATGTCTGCTCCAGCAGCCAAGAATATAGATAATATACTCACATTTTTTGCAAAGGATACAGACCATGGACGCGCTGGATTTGCTCCGCAGCCTCTTCGTTTATCAAGCCTGGGCGAATGGTGAATTGCTGCAGAAGCTTGCGGGCCTCGACCAGCAGGAGCATGTCGATCAGCGCCACACGGCGACCCGTCTCATCAACCACAACCTTGTCGTATCGAAGATATTCGCCGCGCATCTTTCCGGCACGCGTCATGGCTATGCGTCCGACAACACCGAGGACACACCGGCACTCGATGAATTGAGCGCTGATGTCGCTGCGGTGGATCGTTGGTATCTCGACTATATCGAAGCCGTCTCGCCAAAGCTCATGTCAGAGCCTGTGCCTTTCACCTTCACCGACGGCGACAGGGCGATGATGTCACGCCAGGAAATGCTGACACATGTCGTCACGCATGGCGGCTATCACCGCGGCGAGATCGGGCGGATCCTGATGCAGATCGGCATTGCGCCGCCGTGGGATACGTTTGCCGTCCACCTCCACCACGCCGAGCCTTCGCGCCGGCTGCAGGTGCGCGAACGGGTTGGCGCTTAGGGGCCCGCACCCGTTGGCTTCCAAGGGACCGCGGCTTCCCGGGAGGAGGATTCCCCGATCTTTCGTTTCCCATTTCCGTTGGGCATCTCTTGCGCCGAAGCTGGCGATCTCCCTTCTCGTCTGGGAAACGTCCAACACAACAGGCTGTCCCTTCAAGTACTGTCTTTCCTGGCTTCCATCCAACCACTTTCGATATACGAGTAAAAAGCTCGCGTTTAGTTTAGTGCTGTTCCTGCAACCGTGGGGATGAAGCAAGATCAGCCTCTGCGGTGCGATGATTGTTGCCATCCAATAGGCCGCCGATGACCGCGTGAGATCGACGGCGTTGCAAGAGAATGTGAGCTTGACGAGAAGAACGTGTGAGTCGCGATATCAGAGATTTCTCTCGCAACAGTTCGCTGCGAAGCGGGAAGATTTCTTGCCGATTTCTGTGCCGATCATTGCGATCATGCTCTCAGCGTAACCGAAACTTAATCTGCGAAATTCTATGTAATGCTTCGCTGGCTAGATACGCACGAGTCAGATATGCATTAGCTCGCCGGGTCACTCACGGCCATCGGCACAAACGCAAGGGGCATCGCATGGCAAAGACCACGACGAAGGCGCCGGCGGCGAAAGCGCCGGCAAAGAAAGCGGCACCGAAAGCTGCCGCGAAACCTGCAGCAGTAAAGAAGGCAGCACCGAAGGCAGCGGCAAAGCCGGCCGCCAAGGCAGCGGCAAAGCCGGCAGCTAAGGCAGTAGCAAAACCCGCCGCCAAGGCAGCAGCGAAACCCGCCGCCAAGAAGCCGGCCGCCAAGGCTGTGGCGAAGCCTGCTGCGAAGGCAGCAGCCAAGCCCGCCGCCAAGAAGCCGGCAGCCAAGGCAGCGGCAAAACCCGCCGCCAAGGCTCCGATGAAGGCCGCCGCCGCCAAGTCGACGGCAGCTGTGAAGAAGGCTGCACCGGCCAAAAAGCCAGCCGCCAAGAAGAAGTAACAGCGGACCATCTCAAAGCTCCCGGGAACTTTGCCGACTGGCAGATTCCCGGGAGCTTTTTTGTGGTGATTTAGGTCTTGTTTTGATGCATGTCGTTCTCTCGAAATTGACGCCACTTCTGTGAGACATGCATTGGCGATTTCATTGTCGGCGGATTGGCCGCCTGGTTTTGCCCTTCTGGCAGTTGCTCCCTCAGGGAAGATCGGCCAACACTAAGGCGGTCGCATTCGATGGGGTTCAGGCGACACGCTCTAGACCTTTGCTTTACGCGCGTCGTTCTCAAGACCGGAATCGCATTTTTGAGCGACATGCACTGGCCGTCCGAAAACAGGGAACCGATCATGCCGAAGCTGCTCTACGCGTCCTCATCCCCCTACAGTTCCAAGGTGCGCATGGCAGCACTCCATGCCGGCATTGCCGTCGAGCTGGTGCCGGTCAAGACCGAGGACAAGCCTGCTGAACTGATGTCAGCCAATCCTCTCGGCAAGATTCCGGTGCTGGTGCTCGACGACGGCCGCTCGATCCACGACAGCCGCGCCATCACCCAGCATCTCAACCGCGCTTCCAAGAGCCTGTTGTTGCCGCGCAATGCCGACAAGCGCCTCGAGGCCGAAGTGCTGGAGGCGCTGGCCGACGGCATATGCGACTGCGCGCTGTCGATGGTCTATGAGCGGCGCACGCGTCCGGAGGAGATGGTCTATCAACCCTGGCTCGATCGCCAGTGGACCAAGATCACCGCCGCACTCGATTTCCTCAACGCCAATCCGCCGAAGCTGCCGAAGAAGATCACGCTTGGCCAGTTGGCGTTGCGTGCCTGCCTCGGCTACCTCTCTCTGCGCTTCGCCGGCAAATGGGAAAAGGGCCGGGGCCGCCTGACCCGCTGGGCAGCGCGTTTCGATGAGAAGTTTCCGGGGCTGAAGGTGGCTGTGCCGGCCTGACGGGCGAAACAAAAAAAGCCGGGCGCGAGGCCCGGCTTTCTTGTGTCGTGGCTTGAACGACAGTTAGAACTTCATACCGACGCCGAAGGTGACGCGGTTGTCGCTCTCTTTGACCTTGGTGCCGACACTGTCGAAGCTCTTGGAACCGAAGTCGGTGTATCGGTACTCGACACGGCCGAACACATTGTCGGTGAGCTTGATGTCGGTGCCGACGCCTGCGGTCCAGCCGAGCATGGTGTTGTCGTCGCTGCCCAAGGGGGTCGAGACCTTCTGGTTCTTCAGGGCGCCGCCGCCGGTGCCGTAGAGCAGGATTTCCGGGGTCACGGCGTAACCCAGACGGGCGCGCAGCGAGCCTTCGAAGCCGCCCTTGGAATTGACGCCGCCGCTGTCACCCTTGACGCCGTTGTAGCCGAGATCGGCTTCAGCACCGTACACGAAGTTTTCCTGCTGCCACTGGTAGCCGCCGAAAACGCCGCCGACAAAGCCCTTGGTCTTGATATCGGGGCCGCCGTCGTGGACTTTGGCATGACCGCTGAAGCCGTAGCCGGCGCTGAGACCGGCATACGGGCCGGCCCAGGAAGCGACGGGGAGCTCGGCGATCGGTGCCGGTGCCGGGGGCTCTTCCGAGACGACGTCGGCAGCAAAAGCGGTACCGCTCAGGGCGAAGAGCCCCAGCGCAACCGCGAGCGGCGCGAATTTGAGATTGGTTTGCATTGTTGTTTACTCCTTAAGCCACAAGACACGTAGGCTTGTTTGTCCTGAGCGCCATCAACCCGTCCGGGGGGTGAAACGGATCTGGCACTCAACGGTTCCGAATGTCGTGTCAAAATGCGGCGGCAGCGAACCTGAAAATGGGTCATTCCCCGGCACGAATGAGGCCGAAGCTTGACGTTGCATCTTCGCAACAGCGAAATGTCAGTACGCAGGCGATGCTGCACTGCACTCGGCTTGGTGCAACGGGTTCAGCGTCCTATATTGCGGTCCTGCCGACCCGAATCCGGGGCGGTCCAGGCGGTGAAAAAGCCGTTTCGCCACATTCCTGCCCCAGGTGGAAACGGTATTTAACCCCTGGGCGCGTCACAATGTGCCGGCTGGCGGAATTGAGGCGCAGATTGAGGATTGACAGATGATCGAAGCCGCCGGAACGGCGCTCGTGACGGGCGGGGCGAAGCGGATCGGCAAGGCGATGGTCGAGGATCTGGCCGCGCACGGTTTTGCCGTCGCCATCCACGCCAACCGCTCGACCGCCGAGGCCGACGCGCTGGCTGCGAGCATCAGGGACGGAGGCGGCCGCGCCGGCGTGGTAGCCGCCGATCTGACCGACATGGATGCGGTTGGCGATCTCGTCGGCCGCGCCGCGGCAGCGCTCGGCCCGGTCACGCTTCTTGTCAACAATGCGTCGCTGTTCGTCGACGATAGCGTCGAGGACTTCGACTGGGCGGCATGGGACCTTCACTTCGCCATCCATGTGAAGACGCCGGCGCTGTTGGCGCAAAACTTCGCCCGCGCCTTGCCGCAAGGGCAGGAGGGGCTGATCGTTAACATCATCGACCAGCGCGTCTGGCGGCCGACGCCGCGCTATTTCTCTTATGCGCTGTCGAAGTCGGCCTTGTGGACGCAGACCGAAATGCTGGCACAGGCGCTCGGTCCGCGCATCCGCGTCAACGCCATCGGTCCCGGTCCGACGCTGAAGAATACGCGCCAGGACGATGATGATTTCCAGAAGCAGGTCGATGGCCTGATTCTGGAGCGCGGCCCGCAATTGGCCGAATTCGGCGCCACCATCCGCTATCTCTGGGATGCGCGCTCGGTGACCGGCCAGATGATCGCGCTTGACGGCGGCCAGCATCTTGCATGGCAGACGCCGGATGTGACAGGCATGGTGGAATGAGTCCCGCAGACCAGAAACACAAGACGCGCGCCGGCGCCGCCGACGATATGCCGCCCGACATCGAGCTTGAGGATGAAGCGGTCGAGGAGATCGTCGAGCCCGAGGCCACCGGGCCCGATGTCGCCTTCACAGCGATAGACTGGGCGCCGCATGCCGGCGACGCCGACGGCATGGTCGGCGCCGAGGTCATCCAGACATTGGTCAAGCGGCTGCCCAATGCGCCCGGCGTCTACCGCATGATGAACGCTGCCGGCGACGTGCTTTATGTCGGCAAGGCGCGCAGCCTGAAGAAGCGGGTGACCAACTACGCCCAAGGCCGGTTCCACACCGCCCGCATCGGCCGCATGGTGCGCGAGACATCGACGATGGAGTTCGTCGTCACCCGCACCGAAATCGAAGCGCTGCTGCTCGAGGCCAATCTCATCAAGCGCTTGCGGCCGCGTTTCAATGTGCTGATGCGGGACGACAAGTCGTTCCCTTACATCCTGTTGACCGGCGATCACGTCTCGCCCGGCATCTACAAGCATCGCGGTGCGCGCTCGCGCAAGGGCGACTATTTCGGACCTTTTGCGTCGGCCGGCGCGGTCGGGCGCACCATCAATTCGCTGCAGCGCGCCTTCCTGCTCAGGAGCTGCACCAACTCCTTTTACGAAAACCGCACCCGGCCGTGCCTGCTCTACCAGATCAAGCGCTGTGCCGGTCCATGTACCGGGGAGATCTCGCATAGCGACTATGCCGAGCTGGTCAGCGAGGCGAAGGATTTTCTGTCGGGCCGCAGCCAGAAGGTGAAGACCGAAATCTCTGCCGCCATGCAGCAGGCCTCGCAGGAGCTCGATTTCGAGCGCGCCGCCATTTATCGCGACCGGTTGGCTGCACTGTCCCATGTGCAGAGCCATCAGGGCATCAACCCGGCCACGGTCGACGAGGCCGATGTCTTTGCCATCCATCAGGAGGGCGGCCAGGTCTGTATCCAGGTGTTTTTCTTCCGCACCGGCCAGAACTGGGGCAACCGCGCCTATTTCCCCAAGGCCGATCCGGCACTGGAGGGGGCGGAAGTGCTGGGCTCGTTCCTGGCGCAGTTCTATGACGACAAGCCGACGCCACGGAACATTCTGCTGTCGCGAGGCGTCCAGGATCAGGAACTGCTGGCCGAAGCGCTGTCCACCCGCGCCGGCCGTAGAGTGTCGATCTCGGTGCCGCAGCGCGGCGAGAAGAAGGATTTGACCGACAACGCGCTGCAGAATGCCCGCGAGGCGCTCGGCCGCCGGCTGGCCGAAACCTCCACGCAAGGCCGGCTGCTCGCCGGCTTTGCCGAGACCTTCGGCCTGCCGAAGCCGCCGGTGCGCATCGAGGTCTATGACAATTCGCATATTATGGGCACCAACGCCGTTGGCGCCATGGTCGTCGCCGGGCCGGAAGGGTTTGTGAAGAACCAGTACCGCAAATTCAACATCCGCTCGACCGAGATCACGCCCGGTGACGATTTCGGCATGATGCGCGAGGTGATGGAACGGCGCTTTTCGCGGCTGCTGAAGGAACATGGCGATGTCGTTCCCGACGACGCGGCAGCCGGTGGAGCAGGCGACGACATCGAGGAAGACATCTCCGGCAGCTTCCCGGCCTGGCCGGACGTCATCCTGATCGATGGCGGCCAGGGCCAGATGAGCGCGGTGCGCAAGATCCTCGCCGACCTCGGCATCGAGGATCGCGTGGCGGCCATCGGCATCGCCAAGGGCCAGGACCGCGATGCCGGCCGCGAGCGTTTTTTCGTCAGAGGCAGGGACTCGTTTTCGCTCCCTGTGCGGGATCCCGTGCTCTATTTCGTCCAGCGGCTGCGCGACGAGGTCCATCGCTTCGCTATCGGTTCGCACCGCGCGCGGCGCAAGAAGGAATTGGTCAAGAGCCCGCTCGACGAGATCGCCGGCATCGGTCCCGGTCGCAAGCGCGCGCTGCTGCTGGCCTTCGGCACTGCCAAGGCGGTCAGCCGCGCGGCAGTCGAGGATCTGGTCAAGGTCGACGGTATTTCAGAGCAGGTCGCCAAGCTCGTCTACAATCATTTCCATGAGAGCTGAGCGCCGGTGACGCCGCTGTCCCGATGAATGGCAGCAGCCGTTCTTTTCTCGCAGGCCACTCGAATCCCGGCAATCGCGCGCTATTTTCGTCTGGCCAATCGAATCTCGCCTGTTGACCCCCTACATCCGGTTCTGATTTGAGTACGCAGGCAGAAAGAGTCCCTGAGATATGGCCAAGCGCGCGTTCAACCTGCCCAACATGCTTACCTATGCCCGCATCGTCGCGGTGCCGCTGGTGGTGCTGTGCTTTTTTCTCGAGGGGCATCTGAAATCGAGCGACTTCGCCCGCTGGTCGGCGTTGATCATCTTCCTGCTGGCTTCGATCACCGACTATCTCGACGGCTATCTGGCGCGCGCCTGGCAGCAGACGTCCAACATCGGCAAGATGCTGGACCCGATCGCCGATAAACTGCTGGTCGCCACCTGCCTGCTGCTGCTCGCCGCCGATACCGACCGCCATGCCGGCATCGCAGGCTGGTCGCTGTGGGCGGCAATCATCATCCTGTGCCGCGAAATCCTGGTCTCGGGCCTGCGCGAATATCTGGCGGCATTGAAAGTCTCGGTGCCGGTGACGCAGTTGGCCAAATGGAAGACCGCCATCCAGATGGTCGCCATCGCCTTCCTGCTGGCCGGGCCTGCCGGCGACAAGATCTTCCCTCTGACCACGCAGACCGGACTGGTGCTGCTGTGGATCGCAGCCCTCGTCACGCTCTACACCGGCTACGACTATTTCCGCGCCGGCCTCAAGCACATCATGGACGAGTGAGATGATCACCCGGCTCATTTATTTCGCCTGGGTGCGCGAACGGATCGGCAAGCCGGAAGAGGATGTCGAACTGCCCGCCGGTATCGAGACGGTGGCCGACCTCCTGCGCTGGCTGAAATCGCGTGGCGAGGAATATGAGCACGCGCTGCAATATCCTGATGTGATCCGCGTCGCCATCAACCAGGAACATGTCGAGCATCGCGAGAAGATAGCCGGCGCGCGCGAGATCGCGCTGTTTCCGCCGATGACCGGGGGCTGACACCATGTCCGGCGCGCCGACGGTGCGCATCCAGCGCGACGATTTCGACGTTGCCGCCGAGATCGCGAAACTGACCGGGGGTCGCGCCGACATCGGCGCCGTGGTGTCCTTCTCAGGACTTTGCCGCGACGAGCAGGGCCGGCTGTCGGCGCTGGAACTCGAGCACTATCCAGGCATGGCCGAGGCCGAAATCAGCCGGATCGCCGGCGAGGCGCTTCAGCGCTGGCCGTTGCAAGGCCTGACCGTCATCCATCGCCACGGCAAGATCGCACCGGGCGAAAACATCGTGCTGGTGGTGGCGGCGTCCTCGCACCGGCAGGCGGCGTTTGAAGCGGCCAATTTCCTGATGGATTTCCTGAAATCGCGTGCACCCTTCTGGAAGAAGGAGCACCGCGTGGACGGCACCGATGGCGGCTGGGTCGAGGCCAAGGACGCCGACGACCAGGCTGCGGCGCGCTGGAAGGCGCGGCCCGAATAAATCTCGGCGCAGCCATGTATTGACCGCATTCCCTTGGCCAAATCGCATCGGCAAAAAGGGAGCAAGGGCATGCTGGACAGGATCGCCGAATTCTTCGTCTTCGGTTTTGTGCCGCTGGTTATCGGCGTTCTGGCCGTTC
The DNA here is from genome assembly GCF_040323095.1 of Mesorhizobium sp. M0058. NCBI lineage: Bacteria > Pseudomonadati > Pseudomonadota > Alphaproteobacteria > Hyphomicrobiales > Phyllobacteriaceae > Mesorhizobium > Mesorhizobium sp. M0058. The sequence continues at coordinate 97,380 of NZ_JAMYUQ010000004.1, read as the reverse complement.
CCGAGCCTTCCGTCGCCGCCGAGAAAACCCTGAAGGGCGAGGTGATGTATCGCGAGCGCATCGCGCTGCCGCCCAACGCCGTGCTGTCGGTTCAACTTGCCGATGTATCGCTGGCCGATGCGCCGGCCGCCATTGTCGGCGAGCGCAAGGTAGCGCCGGCCGGCCAGGTGCCGATCAAGTTCGAGATCAGCTTCGATCCAACGGTGATCCGGCCCAACATGACCTATGCGCTGCAGGCGCGCATCATCGCCGACGACAAGCTGCTGTTCGTCACGGACTCGCGCTATCAGGTCGATCCGCTCAACGAGGCGCCGCAGGCCATTGTGCTGAAAATGGTGGCGCCGAGCGACAAGCCGACCTCGGCCTCGCTGTTCGGCCAGAGCTGGCTAGTCGAATATATCGACGGTATCGGCGTGATTTCGGAGCCGCAGGCGACGTTCCGGGTCAGCGAAGCCGGCAAGGCGGGCGGCAGCGGCCCGTGCAACGCCTATTTCGCCACCGCCAAGGTCGATGGCGAGACCATCGTCATCAGCGACATCGGCTCGACCTACAAGGCCTGCGCGCCGGAGATCATGGCCGAGGAAAAGGCGCTGTTCGAGGCGCTCGCCAAGGCGGCGTCATACCGTGTCGATGGCGGCAAGCTGATCATCGCCGACAAGGACGGCCACGATATCTTGCGCTTCAACGCAGCGAGCTAAGAATCAAGACTGCGGCGGCGGGGGCGCCGGCGTCAGGCCGAACCGGCGCATCAGGTCCATCAGCCTGGTGCGGTCTGGCGGGCCGCCAGTGCTGAAGATGGCGAAGGCCTCGCGAAAATATTCCGGGCCGATCGCCGCCGGTGTCACCACGCACAGCACCTTGGCGGTCGCGGCGGTGTCGTTGTCGAAGCGATGGACCGCGCCGCGCGGAATGCACAGCGCCTGCCTAGGCCCGATATCGTGCCGGTGTCCGTCGACGGTCAGCGTCAGCACGCCTTCGATCCCGTACATCGTCTCTTCATAGTGATCGTGGCTGTGCGCCGGGGCGGGCAGGCGCTGCGAGCCGGCGACCGTCAGTTCGAAGGCGGCGATGCTGCCGTTCGACTGGTCGCCGGTAAGCAGGAAGCGCACGGCAAGGCCGCCATGGCTGATTGTCTCGTCGGCCGGATTGACGCTGATCTGGCTAGCTCTGTCTAGCATTTCATCCTCCCACGTGGTAAATTGAATTTACCGAAATGAGTAAACTCGATTTACCAGAGTGTCAATGCCATTATCCGCGGAAGAACCGCCAAAGAAGCCACCGCTGATCGGTGCACTGCTGCGCGTTCCGGCCATGGCCATTCACCGCAAGCTGATCAGGGATCTCAGGGCGTCGGGTTTCGAGGACCTCAGCCCGCCGCATATGGCGGTGATCCAATATCCCGGCCCGGATGGCCTTCGGCCGAGCGCGCTCGCCGAGCGCGCCGCGATGAGCAAGCAGGCCATGAATCAACTGCTGAAGACGCTGGAAGCGATGGGTTATATCACTCGCTCGGCGGCGCCCGATGAGAGCGGCGGGACCGTCGTCCACTTCACCGACCGCGGGCGCGCCGCATACCAGAAGATGGCCGACATCCTGCTCGACGTCGAGCGGGAATGGGCGCAGGAGCTTGGGCAGAAGCGCTTCACCGAGCTGAAAACGCTGCTCGGCGACCTCTGGGACACGCCGCTGATCCGCTAAGGGAGCGGGCCAAAAACAAAAAGCCGGGGTTTTGCCCCGGCTTTCATAGTCAAACCTGTCTATCGGCTCAGCCGACGATCTCGGTGTCCGAGAACCAGTACTTGATCTCTTCAGCAGCGGTTTCCGGCGCGTCGGAGCCGTGCACGGAATTCTCGCCGATCGACAGCGCGTGGACTTTGCGGATGGTTCCTTCGGCGGCGTTGGCTGGATTGGTCGCGCCCATCACTTCGCGGTTCCTGGCAATGGCGTTTTCGCCTTCCAGCACCTGCACGATGGTCGGCGCCGACGACATGAATTCCACCAGTTCGCCAAAGAACGGACGATCCTTGTGCACGGCATAGAAGCCTTCGGCCTCGCGGCGGCTCATCCACACGCGACGTGAGGCGACGACGCGCAGGCCGGCCTCTTCCAGCATCCTGGTGATGGCGCCGGTAAGATTGCGCCGGGTCGCGTCCGGCTTGATCATGGAAAAGGTGCGTTCGAGCGCCATGGGGTCGTCCTTGTCTTGAGATGAAAGTCTTGAGATCGGAATGTGGAGTGGCGGGCTCTATACAAGCCGCCCGGCCCATTGCCAAGGGGACGCGCCCCGGCAGCGTTATTCGGCCGCGACCGCCCGCATGGCTGTTCGCAACGCCCTGGTCAAAGGCAAGGCTTTGCGGGAAAATGGCGATTGCGCAGGCACGCACGGTTTCGAAGGGAAATCAGCGGAACGGAAAGACATCGGACCATGTTTGACGGGACGCGCTGGCCTACCACCACCCCAGGCCGGGCGACATAAAAGGGAGCCTATTGATTATCGGCATTTTTGCTGCCGTGGGCCTTGTTCTGCTGCTCTTTCTGGGTCGCCGCACAGATACGAACTTCGGCTTCGGCCCCGAATGGCAATGCACGCCGATGCCGAAGGGCGACCCGATCTGCGTGAAGCTGGTCCGCAAAGACGGCGCGAAGTGACTGTCAGTATCACTACCGCCTGATAACAACGGGCGGCCGCCGGCGCTCCCAGCCCTCGCGCTCCAGCGTCGGCATCTCATGCTCCTCGCTGGGATAGCCGAGGCAGAAATAGCCGATCAGCGTCCACTCAGGCGGGGTGTCCAGGATTACGGCCATCTCGGCGGCGTCGAGGATCGACACCCAGCCCATGCCGATGCCTTCCGCCCGCGCCGCCAGCCACAGCGTGTGCACCGCCATGACGGCCGAATAGTCGATGGTTGCCGGCATCGTCATGCGGCCGAGCCCATGGCCCTGTTGCGTCGTGCGGTCGGCGAAAACCGCGAACTGGCAGGGCGCTTCATTGAGACCGGCGAGCTTCAGCCGGGCATAGAGAGCGGCGCGCTCGCCTGAAAAGCATTCAAGAGCTTCGGCATTGCACCGCTCGAAACAGTCTCTCACCGCGCCCCGCCGCTCGGCGCTCTCGACCACCACGAAGCGCCACGGCTGGCTGAGACCGACGGACGGCGCGATGCTGGCAAGCTCCAGCAGCCGCTCCAGCGTACCCTCGGGCAAAGCCGTCCGCTCGAAGCGCCGCACATCCCGGCGCCAGCGCAGCAGCGCGACCAGCCCGGAGCGAAAATCGTCGGTGAAATCGGGGGGTGGTGGCATGGCGATCAGGAGACTTGTGTGGGGAATAGGCAGTAGGCAGTAGGCAGTAGGCAGTAGGCAGTAGGCAGTAGGCAGTAGGCAGTACAGCGCTCGGACCCTATTGCCTACTGCCTACTCCCTAAGCTGCTGCCGCCGCCTCCTTCCAGCAATGCGGGCTGAACGGACGGGTCGCGTCGTGTCCGACGAGTTCATTGAACAGAATGGTCATTGGCGGCTGCGCCATCGCGGTCTAATTAGGCGCCTGCGGCTGAAGCGGAACTCGTCGGCGGGAAAAAGATGAAACAGCATTTCATGATGTTCGCGGCCTACAATCAATGGGCCAATGGCCGCATCTACGATGCCGTCGCCGCGCTTGACGAAGAAGAGTTCAACCGTGATGTCGGCGCATTTTTCGGCTCGATGATGGGCACGCTCAACCATCTCCTGGCCACCGACCGCATCTGGATGAAACGCTTCACCGGCGAGGGTGACGCGCCGACGAAGCTCGACGCCATCCTGCACCGGGCGCTGCCTGGCCTCAGGCTGGCGCGCGAGGCCGAGGACAGGCGGATCGCCGACTGGGTGGGCGGCTTGAGCGACAAGGCCTTGTCCGGCCGCTTTTCCTACATGACCGTTTCCGACATGCGCACAGTCTCGCAAAGACTGGCGCCGGCGCTGAGCCACGTCTTCAACCACCAGACCCATCACCGGGGCCAGGCGCACGCCATCCTGACCATTCTCGGCCGGCCTTCGGTGCAGCTCGATCTGGCGTTTTTCCAACGCACCGACGAAGGCCGCGCCTACGCCTGATTTCTTGACCGCGCTTTGCGTTTGAAGACGCCGGAGCGGCATTACTTCGGCGCCTTTGTGCCATCCGTCCGCGACCGGCTGTCGATACCAGTGAAACGCCTCTGGACGCGACGGACAGCGCCAAAGCCTCAACCTTCAGCCTGAATCCCAAGCCGGGTTTTTTGAAGCCCGTGGTTGCACGACGCTGCCCGGTGGCTTGTGCCGCCCTTTGGCGCGCCCCTTGCTCGGCCGGCCGCTACAACCTGCTCCATTTTTCAGTAGAGTTTCTATTTAATAAATTCAACAAAGTTTAAATATTGAAGCAAAAACATATTTTTTTTTAGAAACCGAGTACACTGATTGAGAACTACAACGGCCCATGTCGAAAAAAATAAAGAAACTATAAGGAAGACTCGTGCGTAGCTGTGAGTGCATAAGCATATGTCTGCTTTGGTTTGCTGGCATGTTGCAATGCACAAAGCAGAACGGCAACAAGGAGAGTGTCATGGTTAATATCACTCAGAAAATCGCTAGAGCACTGGCGGCGGGTGCAATTATCGTTATTTTTGCCGCTCCCGCGAATGCAGGAGGCGGAATTGGCGTCGGTGTCGGCGCATCTATCGGCGGTGCTGGCGGCATCAATGCAGGTGTTGGCGCTTCGATCGGCGGAAGCGGCGGGGTCAAGGCCGGTGCCGGCGCCTCGGTCGGCGGCAGCGGCGGTATCAAGGCGGGTGCTGGCGCAACGGTCGGCGGCAATAGCGGCGTTACTGCGGGCCTCGGCGCCTCAGTCGGCGGTAGCAGCGGCATCAAGGCCGGCGCTGGCGCGACGGTCGGCGGAGCCGGTGGCATCAAGGCCGGTGTTGGGGCCACGGTCGGCGGCAGCGGAGGTATCAAGGCCGGTGTCGGCGTCAACGTCGGCAGCGGCATCAACGTCGGCGTCGGCGTCGGCATTGGCGGAACGCCGGGCACGCCGGGTACGCCCGGCACTCCAGGAACTCCTGGAACACCAGGCACACCTGGGACACCCGGTGTCGTCGCCAGCATGTCGAACAGCCAGCTGACACGTATGAAGAAGCGCTGCGTCGATGTGCTCGCCAGTGAGGGCACCTACGACAGCGATCTGCGGCAGCTATGCCTTATGATCTCGCGTCGCTGAGACAGGTTTCGCCGGGAGTGTCGAACCAGCCGTGAGGCTTTACGGCACTCTCCTACCGCATGGCCCAGACTTCCCGAGGGACATGCGCTGACGAGAAGCCTCCGGCCAGTCGGAAAGCCCGCCGCGCAAGTGGCGGGCTTTTTGTGACCGCCGCCATCTTCACGGCAATCGGTCACACTTTCGATTAACCGTTAACCACATTAGAATTGAAGGCAAGGGTTTAGGGTTTCATTTGTGTTCCCGCTGCAAAATAGCGAACACAGTGGGAGAAATTGGCATGCGGGTCGATCTGTCGCCCACGAGCTGGGGCAGGGTCATAGCAGTCACGGTTGTCGGCACAGCGATCTGCATCGCGGCGGCCTTCCTTGTCGATTCCTACAATTTTCCGTCGCTGTCGCCCGAAGCATTGCGCTGGGCGCAGCTCACCGACCTGTTGCTGCCGCTCGTGCTGGGTGGGTCGTTCTTCTCTTTCCTTATGTACAAGATGCGCCAGCTGGCGATCGCCCAGAAGAATCTGAGCATCGTCGCGGCGACCGACAGCCTGACCGCGGTGTTCAACCGCGGCGCGTTTTCAATGCTGGTCGAGGCCTATCTCGAACAGGCGCGCAGCCAGGCCGTCGTCGATGCCGGCGCCCTGCTGATCGTCGACGCCGATCATTTCAAGACTATCAACGATCGATTGGGCCACGATTGCGGCGATCAAGCGCTCAAGCTGATCGCGCAGACGATCAAGGCTCAGCTGCGCGGCGCCGACATCGTTGGACGCATCGGCGGCGAGGAGTTCGCCATCTTCCTGCCTGGCGCCGACCCGTCGCAGTCCTGGCTGGTTGCTGAGGGGATCCGGCGGCGCATCCGCGAGGTCGAGTTTGCTCCGGGTGGACGGCCCTGTCCGCTCTCGGTGAGCATCGGTGGCGTCGCCTTCAGCGGACCGACCACCTATGCCGACATGTTCCTGACGGCCGACCGGCACCTCTACAAGGCCAAGTCCAACGGCCGCGACCAGGTCAGTTTTGAGACGACCGGGCCGCGCGCCCTGCTGGCCGGTGATCCGACGTTGCATTGAAATGCGGGCGCCAGGCGAGGCTCCGGTCGGGCACAGGCGCTTTTCAAACGGATCGCGGCAATGCGACCTGGAACACGCAGCGGCGCCGTCAGCTTCCATGGTGTCGACTGCAGCAGGCCTCGTTCCTTAACGCAAGTGTCTCGGTCTGCTGGTTGGCGCTGCGATCCGTTGGCCTGCCGCATCGATATGATGCCTTCAGATGTACCTAGTCCTCGCTTGGTGCGTCTGCCGCTGCTTGCGGGTTGGCCGTCCATTTCTGCTTCGAGGTGTGGATCAACGCGATGGCGAAACGGTGGCTGCAGCGTCGCTCGCTATCGCGCGTGGTACCCGCCTCGGCGGCTTGTACCGTTATCCAATGCTCATAGATCGGATGAGTCAGTGGATCCAGAAGTCGGCCTAAACTTGTTATTACTTAGAGAAGAAATAATCCGTAGAGTGGCGCCGGATTTTCCATTGTTCCATCCATTCATCAAGATGACGATATATTCAACTTCCTGATTGACCATAATGGATTCTGACGTCTCAAGGGGCAGTTAATATTTCAGAGATGGGGCAAGCATCTGCAATAAAACTCAAAGGAATTTTAACTCGGCATCTAGGCCGGGGCCTTTTACTCCTCGAGTTCGCCTCAGGGTATGGATGCGTGACGTGGCACCATGTAAAGGATGAAGACATCGATCTCGTCAGTTCCGATCATCCACAAGCGATTTCTTTCCTGGCGAACGAATTCAAGGTTAAAGCCATTCAGTCGCGATCGATACCGGAGGAGGCAGTTTTTGGCCGGCTCTATGATGCAGTCTTTGCGCTTTCATTCTTTTCCACATGCCGATAACAACTGGTCGCGATGGCTGGTTCGTCTGTTCAGCTTTGTGCGGCCTGTTTGCATTGAACAGTGAACAGGCCGACATCGCGGTTGAGGAATACGGCATGATGGCCATGGATCTTGGGTTCGTGATCAAACTATCTCAAGACGCTTCCAATGCCGAGTTACTCCAAGATGAAGTGGACGCTTGGTGGGATCACCAAGACGTGTTTGTCGTTCGACGTCTGCCGGCAAGTCCGAGTGATCTTTTTGCTGGGCAGGCCTGGTCCCGGCCGTCTCAGACGGCGTAGCCGCCATAACCGTGTGCGACCGGCTTGACCGAGACGGCCGGCTGGACCGCGGGCCAGAGGATGCCTGCCGTGACCGCAAAGGTGATCAGGGCATCGCGTGCGGCCTCGGTCGAGATTTCTCCGGCGCGCGCCGCCTCGCAAGCCCTCACGGCCGCGCCATAGCTCAGGCGCCGGCGTGACGGCGGAAATTCGGTCAGGAAATCATGCATCTCGAACAGCGAGGCGAGCATGCGTTTGTGGCCGGCGCCAACGCTAACGGCAACCGGGGTGAAGAACATCGCGTCGTGCATTCTGGCCTCTCTGGATGGGCGGAAGGCGGCGGTCGCCGCTCTCCGATCGCGGGTTGGACGCCAGAAAACGCGGCCGGCGGCCCGAGGTTCCCTGAGAGATGCCATGACAGGCCGATTTGCTTCTTGAGGTCGCTCCCCGGCGGCATCCGCGGTTGGCGGCTTCTATTTCCACATGCCGCGCATGCGGGCGCCGAGGTCGACGCGGACTTCAGGTCTGTGGCGCGGATCGTCCTTTGCGTGGACGCTCGCCCAAGAGGTCTGCTCGAAGGCGCCGAGGATCGAGGCCGGGATGAAACGGGTTCGCGAGGCATAGACGTGGCGGTCGCCGCGCGCTGCCTGGCCGTGAGTGAAGAAGCGCTGCGGCGTCACCAGATGCAGGCCGTCCTTGGCCCGCGTCATGGCGACGTAAAGCAGCCGGCGCTCCTCCTCGATGTCTTCCTTGGTGCCGACGCCGAGATCGGCCGGGATGCAGCCATCGACGGTGTTGAGCACGAAGACGTTCTTCCATTCCTGGCCCTTGGCCGAATGAATGGTCGACAGGATCAGATAGTCCTCGTCGCGGTGCGGCGGCCCGGCCTGGTCGCTGGTCGCATCCGGTGGATCCAGCGTCAGCTCGGTCAGGAAGCGCTCGCGCGAAGCATAGCCGGAACCGATCTGCTCGAGCTGCATGAGGTCGGCTCGCCGCGTCGTCGCATCCTCGTGCATGCGCTCGAGATGCGGCTCGTACCACAGCCTGACCTGTTCGAGATCGGCCGGCCATTTCCCCGACCGGGCGCGCAGGCCGGAATAAAGCGCAACGAAGGCTGGCCAGTCCTCAGCCGCGCGTTGCGGCGGCCGGTAGCGGGCCAGCCCCATTTCCTCGTCGAGCGATGTCGCCATGGTCTCGACGATGGTGCTCGCCGCCGAAGGGCCGATGCCGGGCAGCAGCTGCAGCACGCGGAAGCCGGCGATGCGGTCGCGCGGGTTCTCGGCAAAACGCAGCACCGAAAGCACGTCCTTGACATGGGCGGCGTCGAGGAATTTGAGCCCGCCGAACTTGACGAAGGGGATGTTGCGGCGCGTCAGTTCGATCTCCAGCGGGCCGCTGTGGTGCGAGGCGCGAAACAGCACCGCCTGCGATTTCAGCACCGTGCCGGCCTCGCGCTCGGCCAGGATGGCCTGGCAGACATAGTTCGCCTGCTCGGCCTCGTCGCGCACGCTGACCAGTTTCGGCCTTTGCGAGGATTTGCGCTCCGACCAGAGGTTCTTGGTGAAGCGCTCCGACGCCTCCGAGATGACCGCGTTGGCTGCCGCCAAAATAGTCACGGTCGAGCGGTAGTTGCGCTCCAGCATGATGACATTGGCGGCTCGCGCGAATTGTTGCGGGAAATCGAGGATGTTGCGCACTTCCGCGGCGCGAAACGAATAGATCGACTGCGCGTCGTCGCCCACCACTGTCAGTCCGGCGCCGTTCGGCTTCAGCGCCGAAAGGATCGAGGCCTGCAGCCGGTTGGTGTCCTGGTATTCGTCGACCAGCACATGGTCGAAGCGCGAGCCCAGATGCGCCGCGATCTCCGGCTCGGCGGCCATCTGCGCCCAGTAGAGCAGGAGGTCGTCGTAATCGAGCACGTTCTGCGCCTGCTTGGCCTCGACATATCCGGCGAACAGCTCTTTCAGCTGTTCTGCCCACCCCGAGCACCAGGGAAAGGCCGAACCCAGCACCTCGCCAAGCGGCGCCTGCGCGTTGACGGCGCGCGAATAGATCGCCAGGCAGGTGCCCTTGGTCGGAAACCGGCTTTCGGTCTTCGAGAATCCAAGCTCATGCCGGGCAAGATTCATCAGGTCGGCGGAATCCTCGCGGTCATGGATGGTAAAGGCGGGGTCGAGGCCGATCGTCAGCGCATAGTCACGCAGCAGCCTGGCGCCGATGCCGTGAAACGTACCGGCCCAGCTCAGCGCGTCGGCGATGACGGACGCGTCTCGGCCCAGCACCTCGCCGGCGATGCGTTCGACCCGCCTGGCCATTTCGGTGGCGGCGCGGCGCGAGAATGTCATAAGCAGAATGCGTCTGGGATCAGCGCCCTTGACGATCAGATGCGCAACCCGGTGGGCGAGCGTGTTGGTCTTGCCGGAGCCGGCGCCGGCGATCACCAGCAGCGGCCCGGCGATCTGGCCGTCGCCATGTTCGACAGCGAGCCGCTGCTCGGCGTTGAGCTTCGCCAGATAGGCGGGCCGCAAGGACGAATCATTGATGGCGATGGTCATCGCCTATCAAGCATCGTTTCCGCTTTGTTCGCAACGGGCGGAAGTCGCCCTTACCGCCGTGGCGCGACACCCGTTGCCGCCGACTGGCGCCGCAAGGCGGCGCGTTCGTCGCCAGGCACCGGCAACGGATCGAAATTGTCGGGCACGTCCTTGATGATCTCCTTGGCGATGCGATAGGTCGCGTAAGCGAAAAGGCCGGTTATGAGCAGACGGATCATGGCGCGATCTCCTTTAGGCAACCAACCTCAGAGCCGCCGTTTGGTTCCAGCCGACGCGGTGTCGTTTGCGAGCGTGCAACCAAAGCTGAATCCTCTCGTTGCCTTCACGAGGGGAGGGCAAACGAAGGAGGTTGCCATGAAGAAGCTCCCTGTTCTGTTGGCCGTCGGCTTGGCGCTCGCCGCCTGCGACAACAATATCCAGCCGACCAAAGCACCCTTGCTCGACCATGCCCCGCAGTCGGATTCGGCGCCAAAGCCGGCGGCCGGCGGCGATCAGCCCGCGCAATGATCGTTTTAGCGGGACGACAAGGCTGAAGGTAGCCTTCGGGAGAAGAAGGCCGGCGCCGCTTGGGAGGTGAGCTGATAGCGCCGGCCAGGCGGATATCAGGTCCGCCGCAACAACCGAAGATAGCTGAGTCTCTCGCCTGCGTCATGAGGTGGGCCGCATCGACCTGCTTCATGACGGCGCTTCTGCACAAAACAACTTCGATGTCAGATGGCGTGCGGAACGAAACTCGACGGGAGGACCTCAGGCAATGGCCTTGCGCAGCACCGGGCCGCCGGCAATCCCGGCGTCCAGCTGGCACTGCGTCAGCGCCGCCTCGGCCATGATCCACTGCTTGAACAGTTCCACCTTGCGCGTGTAGGGCGCGGTGACCGGGCAGACGAAATACCAGCCGGCGGTGTTGGGGTGATGCACGGCAAACGGCGCCACCAGTCTCTCTGCGCGGATCTCGCTCGCCATATAGGCGCGGTTGGCGACTGCAAAGCCCATGCCGGCATTGGCCGCCTCATAGGACATCATGCAGGAATCGAAATAGATGCTCTTGGTCTCGCCGAGCACGGAACTCGCGCCGGCAAAACCCAGCCACGACTGCCAGTTCTGCGTGCAGGTGTCGGAATGCAGCAGCGTGAAATGCCTGAGGTCGTCGGGCGTCACCTGTGACGGCGGCGTGTCGCCGAGAACCTCGTGGAACAGCTTCCTGCTGCACACCGGCGTCAAATCCTCCTTGAACAGCAGGTCCGCTTTGAGGTCGGGAAAGCTGCCGTCGCCATAGCGGATCTCGAGGTCGAACTCGGAGGTGGCGAACTCATTGGTGGCGTAGGAGGTCGAGACCCGCATTTCGATTTCGGGATATTGCCGCTGGAACAGCGGCAGGCGGGCAAACAGCCAGCGCGCTGCGAACGTCGGCAGTACCGAAATCTTCAGCACATGCGCCTGCGACTGTCCGGTCGCCTCCATGCTGGCCGCCACGATGCGCTCCAGCGCCTCGCGAACGCGCGACACATAGGTCTCGCCTTCGGGTGTCAGCGACACCGCATTGCCGCCGCGCTGGAAGATCTTGAAGCGCAGCTGGTCCTCGAGGCTTTTGACGCGCTGGCTGACGGCGGAAGCAGTAATAAACTGCTCTTCGCCCGCGCGCGTGAAGTTACGGTGCCGGGCGGCACTTTCGACAATCTTCAGCGAATTGAGGTTGACCTGACTGAGCAGACGCACGCGTTTCGACCTTAAGCTGGGCTTACACTAGCACCAGCATTCCTAATTTTACAGGGGTGGGGAAATTAATCGACAGTTTACCAAGTGATGCCCCCATCCTGGAGAAGTAGAATGAACGCCCATACCATACCTGAACTGCGCTACGCGATGAGCCGAGAAGCCATTATCGGCCATGAGACGGCCTGGAAAGTGTCGGGTTTCGGCGTTGCGCAGTATCTGCATGGCTACGACCCGGCGCTGCTGGCGGCGATCGAAGAGGCGGCGTTGAAGCTCAAGGCCAGCCACGCCGTGCACAAGCACCTCGACCTTACCTTCATCACCGGCGCCGACCGTTTTATCCCGGAGATCAAGGAACTGCTGCATGACAAGCTGCGCCTGGAACGTCTGTCCGACATGATGGGCACCAAGCTCGAGCCCTATCCGCTGTCGATCGTCGGCTCGACCGTCACTTTCATGAATCCCAAGGACGGCGCCGTCGATTGGCATTGCGACGGTGTCCCGGTCACCGAACTCATTCCGCTGTCGATCAGCAATCCGCTGGTCGGCGGCCATCTCGAAATCTACTGCGACGATTCCGAGACCGGCCGCGCCATCCTTGAATCCGGCCGCGAGATTCCGCGCAACCAGGTCATGCGCATCGACCACAAGATGAACTACGCCACGCTCGGCCAGTTTCTCGGTGTGCTGCACCGCACCGCGCCGATCCAGCTCGGCTCGCGCGTCACGCTGGTCCTCAACCAGCGCTCTGTGGCCAAGCCCTACGTCGACGACAATCGCATGTTCTATCTCGCAGCCGACAATGATCACGATCGCGAATGGGTCAACGAACTGGCCGAAGACGTCTGGACGAACCAGCTGCCGGCCTATCGCCGCTTCGAGGAAGAACGTCCGGTTGCGGCGGCGGCCGATGCACCGGTCCCGGGCGGGTCAAGGGATTCATGGTAGCCAGAGCATAGAAGTGGACGCCGGTTTGGTCGTCGGTAACATCATGGTCGGCGATAAGGACAAGGCACCGTCGCGCCGATTCCGGGATGGATCCGGCTCGCCATCGGCCCTGGTCTTCGCCGCCGGCGCGGTCGCCCTGTGGTCGACCAACGCGCTGGTCGGCAAATCCCTGCTGGCCAGCCATCCAGTGTCGCTCGTGCAGTTGCTGCAATTTTGTGGAGCGGCTCTGGTGTTCGCCGTCATCCATCTGGCGAGCCGGAAGAGGGGCCTGCAAGACGCAGCCTTTTCCAAGGGTGCTGACGGCACCCTGGCGCCGGTCGCGGTCGGCTTTATTGGCCTGGTCGGCACCATGGTGCTGCAATACATCGCCTTTGCCTCCATGCCGGTGATCGAGGCCAATCTCGTCGCCTACACCTGGCCGCTGATGGTCGCGGCGGCGGTCATCGTGCTGGGCAAGCGGCAACGCCCCGTGCTGCTGGGGTTGACTGCCGTGCTCGGCTTTGTCGGCGTGGCGCTGGTGATCTCGGGTGGTCGCGGCCAGCCTTTTCTCCAAGGCAGCATCGTCGGCTATCTCGCTGCCTTCGGCTCGGCGCTGTGCATGGCCTTCTATTCGATTGCGGTCGCCCGCCTGGCCACACCGTCGGAGCGTTTGCTTTTGCCTTCGGCGTTGGTCGGCGTCGGCCTGACCTTGCTGTGGTGTATTCACGACGGCGCTGCCTGGCCATCCAGCGAGCACCTCCTGCTTGGCCTCTATCTCGGTGCCGGCCCGATGGGGCTGGGATATTATTTCTGGTCGCGCGCCTTGAAGCTTGAAGGCGGCGGCAAGGTTGCGGTCATCGCCTATCTGACGCCGATCGCATCGACGCTGCTGCTGACACTTTCGGGCGAAAGGCTGACGCTGACCGCGATAGCCGGTGCGGTCCTCGTCATCGGCAGCTGTATTGCGGTGGGCATAGAACGCTCGGAGGCTGAACATGCTTGACGACGATGAACGCCTCGCCAGACAGGAAGCATTCTGGCTGCTCAAGGAGTTCGGCGCCGAGGCGCCGCTCTACGCCGCCATGAAGGCCGAAAAGGCGATAGAGCAAAAAGATTTCGGCCGGTGCGCCCGCTGGAAGCGCATTCTGGACATACTGGCCGACTCTAAACCTGCGGCGTCCGTGCAGTTGAAATCTGCTGGCGCGAAGTCGGCCGTTTCCAAGTATTAGATTTTCTAATTTGCAACGTTGCAACCTGTTGTGGAAACATCCTCCTGTTCCGATTCTTGATCATTTATTGAGACTTTAGCGACCCGTTGGGGGGTGCAGCTAGGTCGATACATCAAGAGAAGTCTTAAAAAAAGCCGGCAACTTCATGACCGGCGGGAGAAACAGAATTGCACACCATCGACAGCAAGACCGCTATTGAACTGACTGCTGACATCGTCTCGGCCTATGTCGGCAACAATCCTCTCCCTGCGTCTGGCCTGCCGGATCTGATCGCCAGCGTCAGCGCATCGGTGCGCAAGCTGGGCAGCATTGCCGCCGTGGAAAGCCCCGCGCTGAACCCCGCTGTCAATCCGAAGCGGTCGGTGTTTCCCGATCACATCGTCTGTCTTGAGGACGGCAAGAAATTCAAGTCGCTGAAGCGCCACCTGATGACCGACCATGGTCTGAGCCCGGAGGAATATCGTGGCAAATGGGGCTTGCCGTCGGACTATCCGATGGTGGCGCCGAACTACTCCGCGACCCGTTCGGCACTGGCCAAGTCCTCGGGCCTCGGCCGCAAGCCGGCCGTTCCGGCCGCCGCGGCCAAGGTGACGAAGCGCAAACCCAAAGCCTGAACCAGGCAGCCTCTTAAAGTCAGTCTGCAGTTAGCAGTGATGGACGGCGCGCTTTGGGCGCGCCGTCTTCATGCCTTATGCCCCCGCCGGCGCCCAGGCCCTTGCGAAGCGCCGCCCTCCCGTGCAAAAGCCCCGGCATGCTTATCATCAACGATCTTTCGCTCCGCATGGCCGGACGCTTGCTTCTCGATCATGCCTCGCTGACCTTGCCGGCCGGCACCAAGGCCGGCCTCGTCGGCCGCAACGGCACCGGCAAGACGACGCTGTTCAAGGCCATCACCGGCGACTTTCCCTCCGAGACCGGCTCGATCAGCCTGCCCAAGAACACCCGCATCGGCCAGGTGGCGCAGGAAGCGCCCGGCACCGAGGAGCCGCTGATCGAAATCGTGCTCAAGGCCGACCTCGAGCGCACCGCATTGCTCGAGGAGGAAAAGACCGCCACCGACGCGCACCGCATTGCCGACATCCATATGCGGCTGGCGGATATCGATGCGCATTCGGCGGAATCTCGCGCGGCCACCATCCTCGCTGGCCTTGGCTTCGACGACGCCGCGCAGCGCCGCCCGGCCTCGTCCTTCTCCGGCGGCTGGCGCATGCGTGTGGCGCTCGCCGCGGTGCTGTTTGCCGAGCCCGACCTTCTGCTGCTCGACGAGCCGACCAACTATCTCGATCTCGAAGGCACGCTTTGGTTGGAAAACTACGTGTCGAAATATCCGCACACGGTGCTTCTGATCTCGCACGATCGCGACCTGCTCAACCGCGCCGTCAATTCCATCGTTCATCTCGACCAGAAGAAGCTGACCTTCTGGCGCGGCGGCTACGACCAGTTCGAGCGCCAGTACACCGAGCAGAAGGAATTGCAGGAGAAGGGCCGCGTCAAGCAGGAAGCCGCGCGCAAACACATGGAGTCCTTCGTCGAACGCTTCCGCGCCAAGGCTTCGAAGGCGAGACAGGCGCAGTCGCGCATCAAGGCGCTGGAGAAGATGAAGCCGATTGCCGCGATCGTGAACGACACGGTGCGGCCGTTCTCTTTCCCCGAACCGGTGAAAACGGTGGCGTCGCCGATCATTGCCTTGAACAACGTCAATGTCGGCTACACCGAGGGCCAGCCGATCCTGAAGAAGATGACGTTGCGCATCGATGCCGACGATCGCATCGCGCTGCTCGGCGCCAACGGCAACGGCAAGTCGACCTTCGCCAAGCTTCTCTCGGGCCGGCTGAAGCAGGAAACCGGCACCATGACGGTCGCGCCGGGCCTGAAGGTGGCGATCTTCGCGCAGCATCAGCTCGACGATCTCAGGCCTGATGAAAACGCCTACGAGCATGTCCGCCGGCTGATGCCGGAGGCGCCGGAATCCAAGGTACGTGGCCGCGTCGCCCAGTTCGGTCTCACCACCGAGAAGATGAACACCGCCGCCAAGGACCTGTCCGGCGGCGAGAAGGCGCGCCTGCTGATGGGCCTGTCGGCCTTTGAGGGGCCAAACTTGTTCATCCTCGACGAACCGACCAACCATTTGGACATCGACAGCCGCGAGTCCCTGATCCATGCGCTGAACGAGTTTCCCGGCGCCGTCATCCTCATCTCGCATGACCGCCATCTGCTGGAAGCGACCGCCGACCGGCTGTGGCTGGTCAAGGACGGGGCGGTCAACCCGTATGACGGCGACCTTGAGGACTACAAGACGCTGGTCACCGGCGTGTCCGGCGACCGACGCGGCAAGCGCGAGGCCGAGAAGGCATCCAAGGCCGATCGCCGCCGCGATGCCGCGGCGCGCCGCGCCGCCTTCGAGCCGCTGGCAAAGGAAATCCGCGCCACCGAAGCGCTGATGGACCGCATCCGCAAGCGCATCGACCTGATCGAGGATGAACTCGCCAATCCGGCGGTATACGAGAAGGATCCATCGACGGCGACCCGGCTGGCCAAGGAGCGCTCGCAACTGGCACAGCAGCTTGCCGGTCACGAGGAAAAGTGGCTGACCATGTCGGCCGAGTACGAGGAAGGCACGGCGGAGTGATTTACCCTCCCCCTTGTGGGGAGGGTCGATCCGCAAAGCCGAGCGGGGCGGGGGTCTGCGCCGCACCCCACCCCGGCGCTGCGCGCCGACCCTCCCCATCAAGGGGAGGGTAAGATCTGGCCCTACACGCCGCCCGCGAAACCCGCTAAAAACGCCGCATGAACCAGCACGCCAAGCTCAGAATCGGCCACTCCGCCTGTCCGCATGATTGCCCTTCGACCTGCGCGCTCGAGGTCGAGCTGCTCGATGGCAACCGCATCGGCCGTGTCCATGGCGCCAAGTCCAATACGTATACGGCTGGCGTCGTCTGCGCCAAGGTCGCGCGCTATGCCGATCGTGTCCATCATCCGGACCGACTGCTGAAGCCGCTGATGCGCGCCGGCGCCAAGGGCGACGGCGTCTGGAAGGAATCCAGCTGGGAAGCGGCACTCGACGTCGTCGCCGAGAACTTCATCGCGGCCGAGGAAAAATACGGCTCCGAGACCGTCTGGCCTTATTTCTATGCCGGCACGATGGGGCTGGTGCAGCGCGACGGCATCGACCGGCTGCGCCATGCGAAAAAATACTCCGGCTTCTTCGGCTCGATCTGCACCAATCTGGCCTGGACCGGCTGGATGATGGGAGCGGGCGCCTTGCGCGGTCCCGATCCGCGCGAGATGGCGAAGTCCGACTGCGTGGTGATCTGGGGCACCAATGCCGTGGTCACGCAGGTCAATGTCATGACCCACGCCATCAAGGCGCGGAAGGAGCGTGGCGCCAGGATCGTCGTCATCGATGTCTACGAGAACGCGACGATGAAGCAGGCCGATATAGGCCTTGTGCTGAAGCCCGGCACCGATGGCGCGCTGGCCTGCGCGGTCATGCATGTGCTGTTCAGGGAAGGCATGGCCGACCGCGCCTATCTCGAAAGATACACCGACGATCCGAAGGGGCTGGAAGCGCATCTGGAGACGCGCACGCCGGAATGGGCTTCCGCCATCACCGGTCTTGCCGTCACCGAGATCGAGGCTTTCGCCCGCCTCGTCGGCACGACGAGGAAAACCTATTTCCGCCTCGGCTATGGCTTTGGGCGTCAGCGCAATGGTTCGGTCAACATGCACGCGGCGTCCTGCATCGCCGCCGTCACCGGCGCCTGGCAATATGAGGGTGGCGGTGCCTTCCATTCCAATTCCGGCATCTTCAAGCTCAACCAGGATGTGCTGGAAGGCACCGCGATGCGCGATCCCAATATTCGCCATCTCGACCAGTCGCGCATCGGTCCGGTGCTGACCGGCGCAGCGGACGCGCTTTACGGTGGCCCGCCGGTGACGGCGATGCTGATCCAGAACACCAACCCGGTGAATGTCGCACCCGAGCAGCGGCTGGTGAAACATGGTTTTCTGCGTGATGACCTGTTCACCTGCGTGCACGAACAGTTCATGACCGACACGGCAAAGCTTGCCGATGTCGTTTTGCCGGCAACGATGTTTCTCGAGCATGACGACGTCTACAAGGGCGGTGGCAACCAGAACATCACGCTCGGTCCCAAGCTGATCGAACCGCCGGAAGGGCCGCGCACCAACCATTTCGTCATCGAGCAATTGGCGCAGCGTCTCGGCGTCGCAGACCGGCCGGGCTTTGGCCTGACCGAGCAGC
Source organism: Mesorhizobium sp. M0058 (assembly GCF_040323095.1). NCBI lineage: Bacteria > Pseudomonadati > Pseudomonadota > Alphaproteobacteria > Hyphomicrobiales > Phyllobacteriaceae > Mesorhizobium > Mesorhizobium sp. M0058. The sequence goes on along the minus strand of NZ_JAMYUQ010000004.1, from coordinate 79,316 downwards.
AGCATATCGACATCATCCTCGGCAAGCGCGGGCTGGGCTCCTTCGCCAGCCTCAAGGAAGACAAATGGGTCGACCTGCAGCCGGATTTCGAGGCGGCGCATTTCATCGATGGTTTCGGCCATGCCGACAAGAAATTTCACTTCCGCGCCAATTGGAGCGGGCAGGCGGCGCCCAACCGGCCGCCGAAAATCATGGGCCTGTTCGGGCCGGTGGCGGAACTCCCCGAATTCCCTGACCATGTCGACCTGATCGAGGTGGCGGACGCCGAGCATCCGTTTCGGCTCGCCACATCGCCGGCGCGCAACTTTCTCAATTCGACATTCGCCGAGACACCTGTGTCGAGAGCCAAGGAAGGCCGGCCGGAACTCCTGGTGCACCCGGACGACGCTGCCGCGCTTGGCTTGGGCGACGGCGACCGTATCGAGGTCGGCAACCGGCGCGGCGAGGTGGTGCTGCACGCAAAGCTGTTCGAAGGCCTCAAGCGCGGCGTGGTGATCGCCGAGGGCATCTGGCCAAACAGCGCGCATGAGCGTGGCGAAGGCATCAATGTGCTCACCGGCGCCGACGCACCAGCGCCCTATGGCGGTGCGGCCTTCCACGACAACAAGGTCTGGCTGCGGCCGGCGGGCTAAAGCAATTCCAGGAAAAGTGTGAGCGGTTTTCCGTCCGGAATTGCATAAAAGTGACTGGCTATCCCGGCAGAGGCACCGTCAGCCCCACCTTGACACGGTCCATGGCAACGAAGGTGCGGAATTTTCGGACATTCTTGCTGTCGAAGAACAGTCTGCGCGTCAGCGCTTCATAGGCGCCCATGTCGGCCACGGTGATAATCAGGATGAAGTCGGCCTCGCCGGTGACGTAGTAGCATTGCTGCACTTGCGGCTCTGCCGAGAATTGCCGCTTGGCCGCGTCGATCAGGTCCGAGCGTTCGCTCTCCAGTTCCACTTCGACGAAGATGGTGATGGGATGGCCGACCGCCGCCGGGTCGACCACGGCGACATTGCCCGCAATGACGCCGGACTGTTCCATGCGCTTGATGCGCCGCTGCACCGCCGGCGCCGACAGGTTGACGGCTTCGCCGATCAGCCGCTGCGGCGTCGTGTTGTCCCGCTGCAGGATGGCAAGGATGGCGAGGTCGAAACTGTCGAGCGAAGGCGATCGAGGCAAAGCGCTATCCTGGCGAAACAAACTTGCATTTCGAAGCGCCAATAACAGCGCTATTTGCGCCTCGGCTGCAATATGATTTCGTCACACCCAAAGGAGGCCACCCGTGTTCCTGCTCAACAGCAATGCCTTGCACCGCCGGCCGCTCGATCCGGTCGATGCCGAAACGCTGGGGAATGCCGGTGCCGATACGGTCGAGCGCTTTCTTGCCCATCGCGACAATCACCTCGCAACTCCGTTGCATGCATTGCCGACGCTGGCCGGCGAACTCGGCCTCGGCGCCGTCCACATCAAGGATGAAGGCTTTCGCCTCGGTCTCGGCAGTTTCAAGGCGCTCGGCGGCGCCTATGCCGTTTTTCGACTGGTGCTGGAGGAGGCGAGCCGATCGCTTGGTCGGCCCGTTGACGTGGCCGATCTCAACCGGTTCGACGTCCGGGCGGTCGCTGCCGGCATGACGGTTGCCTGCGCCACCGACGGCAATCATGGCCGCTCGGTCGCGCAAGGTGCACAGTTGGTTGGCGCGAAAGCGGCAATCTTCGTTCACGCCGGCGTCAGCGAGGCGCGCATTGCAGCAATAGCCCGCTATGGCGCCGAGATGATCCGCGTCGACGGCAATTATGACGACTCGGTCAGGCAGGCCGCCGAGGTTTCAGCTGAGCAAGGTTGGACCGTGGTGTCCGACACCTCCTGGCCGGGCTACGAGCGCATCCCCGGTCTGGTCATGCAGGGCTATACGGCGATCGTGCGCGAAGCCTTGCGCCAGTTGCCGCAGCCGCCGACCCATGTCTTCGTGCAGGCCGGTGTCGGCGGCATTGCCGCCGCCCTGGCCGGCCATCTCGCCATCGTGCTCGGTGACGCCAGGCCGACCTTCATCGTCGTCGAGCCAGCCCGCGCCGCGTGCGTTGTCGCAGCCGCCCGGGCGGGCCACTTGGTCAAGGTCGCACACGATCAGCCGACGGTGATGGCGATGCTCGAATGCTACGAGGCCTCGCAAGTTGCCTGGCGCGTTCTGGCGCGGGTTGCCGATGCCTTCATGACAGTGGATGAGGAGGAGGCGGTCGCGGTGATGCGGCGGCTGGCACGGCCGGCTGGCAATGATCCAGTGATCGTCGCCGGCGAAAGCGGCGGCGTCGGTCTGGCCGGGCTGATCCGGGCGGTGGCCGACCACAAGGCCGCGCTCGGGCTCGACGACAAATCCCGCGTGCTGCTGATCAACACCGAAGGCGCCACAGACCCGCATCGCTATACCGAGCTGGTCGGGCAGAGCCCCGCCGATGTGCTGGCCGGCAAGCTGAAGGCCGAGGCATAGCCATGATCGGGATCGATGCACAGCGTCTGCTTGGCCGCATCCGGGAACTCGGCGCCGTTGGCCGCGACAGTGAGGATAGGCTTATCCGGCTCGCCGCCTCCGACACAGACAGACAGGGCCGTGACCTCTTTGTCGGCTGGCTCAGGCAGGCCGGGCTGGAAGTCGCCATCGACCGGGTCGGTAATATCTTCGGCATCTGGCAAAGCCCCGACAATGCCGGGCAGGCGCCGCTGCTCATCGGTTCGCATATCGACACCGTTATCGATGCCGGCATCTATGATGGCTGCTACGGCGTGCTGGCCGGGCTGGAGGTGATCGAGACGCTGCAGGCTTCGGGCTTTTCGCCGTCGCGCCCGGTCGCGGTCGCCGCTTTCACCAATGAGGAAGGCGTGCGCTACACGCCTGACATGATGGGCTCGCTATGCCATGCCGGTGGCGTCAGCGCCGAGGCCGTGCTGGCCGCCATCGGCACGGATGGCAGCGTGCTCGGCCAGGAGCTCGCCCGCATCGGCTATGCCGGCGACCGCGAACCCGGCTTCCTCAAGCCGCATGCCTATCTCGAACTTCATATCGAGCAAGGGCCGGTGCTGGAGCGTGAAGGCGTGCCGATCGGCGCGGTCGAGAATTTGCAAGGCATTTCCTGGCAGCGCATCACCATCGACGGCGCCGCCAACCATGCCGGCACCACGCCGATGTCGATGCGCAGCGACGCCGGCCACGCCTCCGCCCGCATCATCACCTTCCTGCACGATCGGGCCAGGGCTTCAAATGGGCCAACCGTGGCCACGGTCGGCACGATGCGCTTCGAACCCAACGCCATCAACGTCATTCCCGCGCGCGCCGTCTTCACCATCGACCTGCGCGATCCCGACGAACAGCGCCTGCAGGCGCATGAGGCGGCCCTTGCTGCCTATCTCGAGGAGCTTGAGGTTTCGGAGAACGTATCGATCTCGGTCGAGCGGCTCGCCCGCTTCGAACCGGTGCTGTTCGACATCGGCATCGTCGAACCGATCGAGGCGGCCGCGAAGAACCGCGGTCTCGGCGTCAGGCGCATGACATCGGGCGCCGGCCATGACGCGCAGATGATGGCCCCCCTCGCGCCGGCGGCAATGATCTTCGTGCCGAGCGCCGGTGGCATCAGCCACAATTCGCGCGAACACACTGAAGATGCCGAGCTTGTCGCCGGCGCCAACATCCTGCTTGATGTCGCCAGTGAGCTTGCAAAAGAGGTCGGGGAGAAAAATGGCTGAACTCGATCGTGATGCGCTGAAGCGGGAGATGACGGGCTGGCGGCGCGATTTGCACGCGCACCCCGAGTTCGGTTTCGAGGAAAAGCGCACCGCTGCCTTTGTCGCCGCGAAGCTGCGCGAATTCGGGCTGGACGATGTTGCAGAGGGGGTCGGCGGCACCGGCGTCGTTGGCACATTGAAGCGCGGCAGCGGCAACCGGGCGATTGCGCTCAGGGCCGACATGGATGCGCTGCGCATCACCGAGCAGTCCGCGACCGCCCATCGCTCGCAGAACCCCGGCATCATGCATGCCTGCGGCCATGACGGCCACACCACCATGCTGCTCGGCGCGGCAAAGCTGCTGGCCGCCGAGGGCGGTTTCGACGGCACCGTGCGCTTCATCTTCCAGCCCGCCGAGGAATGGGGCAGGGGCGCGCTGGCGATGCTGGACGACGGGCTGCAGCAGCGCTTTCCCTTCGACGAGATTTTTGGCCTGCACAACATGCCTGGCCTGCCCGTCGGGCATTTCGAGACCCGTGCCGGCCCGTTCATGTCGGCGGAGGACAATTTCGAGATCGTGCTCAAGGGCATCGGCGGCCATGCGGCGCGGCCACATTCCGGGAACGAGACCTTGGTCGCCGCCTGCGCGCTGGTCACCAATCTGCAGACCATCGTCTCGCGCCGGCTGAGTCCCGCCGACATTTCGGTGGTTTCGGTGACCGAGCTGATCACCGACGGCACCCGCAACGCATTGCCCGGCCTCGCCCGCATCCTCGGTGACGCCCGCAGTTTTCGTCCCGAGGTCAGCGCCGAGATCGAGCGCCAGATGCGGGTCATCGCGGCAGGCACCGCCGCTGCCTACAATGTCACCGCCGACGTGACCTACAGCAGGGAATTCGTGCCGCTGCAGAACGATGCCGACCTGGTGGACGCGGCCTTTGTCGCCGCAAGGCGCGTGCTGGCCTATGGCGCCGCCAGCATCGCGGCGGAGCCGATGACCGCCTCGGAGGATTTCGCCCGCTTCCTCGATCACGTACCGGGCTGCTTCGTGTTTCTCGGCAATGGCGAGACCTCGCCGCCGCTGCACAATTCCAGCTACGACTTCAACGATGACGGGCTGTTGCACGGCACGGATTTCCATATCGCGATCGTCAGGCAAAGACTGGGCGGCGCGATCGTGAAGTGACGCCTGATCGCCTTCGCAGCTGGCCCAAGCGGCACTGCTATCGCCAGCCAGCTGCCGGGTTTAGGGAGATGGCGTTGCCGGAGATCGCACGCCGATGGCCAGGGTTTCGCTTCTGGGAATACCGCATGACGAGAACTCGTCCTATCTCAAGGGCGCGGCCGCAGCGCCGGCCCTGATCCGGCGGGAACTCAAAAGCGACGCGCACAGCTCGTGGAGCGAAACCGGCTTCGATGTGGCGGACAGTTTCGTCGACCACGGCGACATCGACTTTTCAGGCGCCGGCGATCCGTGGGAGCGAATCGAGGCCGAGGTCGGCCGCGCGCTGGATGCCGGCCACCCGTTGATCAGCCTCGGCGGCGATCATGCCATCGCCTGGCCGGTGCTGCGTGCCGTGCGCCGCCGCCATGCCAGGCTAACGATCGTCCAGATCGACGCCCATCCCGACATCTACGATGCCTATCAGGGTAACAGGCGATCGCACACCTCGTCCTTCGCGCGCATCCTGGAGGAAGGGCTGGCCGACCGGCTGATCCAGATCGGCTTGCGCACCCTCAATGATGAGCTTCGTGACCAGCTCAAGCGCTTCGGCGTCGAAATGATCGAGGCGCGGCATTTCAGCGAGGATCTGCAGCTCGATCTCAAGACGCCGGTCTATCTCTCGGTCGATCTCGACGGCCTCGACCCGGCTTGTGCGCCCGGCGTGTCGCACCGCGAACCCGGTGGTCTTACAACCCGGCAAGTGATCAACCTGATCCAGCGGATCGACCAGCCCATCGTCGGCGCCGATGTCGTCGAATACAATGCAAGCCAGGATGTCTCCAATCTCACCGCGCTGGTTGCCGCCAAGCTGGTCAAGGAGATCGCCGGCATGATGCTCAAGACGCATGGCGCCGGCTGAAGCAATCTGGCAGGGCGGCATGGTAGATCATTGTTGTGACTCGCATTTCCAGTGAAAGCCGCCATGCCGCATCTGTTGAAGATAGCCATAGCCGGTGCGCTCGGCCGCATGGGCAGGGAGATGGCGCTGGCCGTCGAGGCTGATCCGCGGCTGCAGCTCGTTGCCCGATTCCATCGGCCGGGCCGAAAGGGCGAAGGCCTGATCGAGCGCGACGAGGCCTTGTTGCTTGCGGATGTCGTCATCGATTTCACCACGCCTTCGGCCTCCGTCGATCTTGCACAAGCTTGCGCGGCCCGCGGCGGCCCGGCGCTGGTCATCGGCTCGACCGGCTTCGAGCCGGCCGATCTCGCCGCCATCGCTACTGCTTCGAACTCCGTCGCCATCGTTCGCTCCGGCAGCTACTCGCTCGGGCTCAGCATGCTGACCGGGCTGGTCGAGCAGGCGGCGCGAGCACTTGGTCCCGACACCGACATCGAAATCCTGGAAGCGCATCACCGCATGAAGGTCGACGCACCGTCGGGCACGGCGCTGATGCTGGGCGAGGCGGCCGCTCGCGGACATGGCGTCAGGCTGGACGATGTGGCGAAACGCATCCGCGACGGCGTTACAGGTCCACGCCCTGCCGGCGAGATCGGCTTTGCCGTGCTGCGCGGCGGCAGCATCGTCGGCGAGCACAGCGTGAGCTTGCTGGCCGAGGGCGAGACGCTCACGCTTTCCCATTCGGCCGCCGACCGCTCGATGTTCGCGCGCGGCGCCATTGCGGCAGCACGCTGGGTCGCCGTCCGGCCGCCCCGCGAATACGACATGCGCGACGTACTGGGCTTCACGACCTTTTGAGATGCAAGCGTAACGCAACGAGGGGCGTTGCGACGTCGGAGCCGTATAGAGAATAGAATATAGCAACAACTACGCCATTTCGCGCCTTCCTAGACCGAACCGAACGGTTCGGTTCGCACATTTTTGTGATTGGCAATGGCAGCAACGCACACCCATTTCGGGGTGGTCCGAGCGACGCGAATTCCTCCCAAGGCACGCCACTTGACGGACAGAACTGAAAAATCTGGATTACCTGAAATGACCAAGATCGCACTTACCGCTGCTGCCATCCTCCTTGCCACCGGCACCGCTTTCGCAGGCAGCGACCACTACGGCTCCGACAGCGTCAACCAGCCTGCTGTAACAGCGCCCGCCGGCAACATCGATCACAATTATACCGCCTCGATCCGCAAGCCGGCCAGCCTCGGCGATTTCACGATCAAGGGCGACTCGAACCAGCCGGAATCCGGCCAGGGCATCTGGGGTCGTTGATTTTCTGAGAAATCTACGACCACAAAGAGCGGTGGGCCCGGCCCACCGCTCTTGTTTTTATGCAATCGACTCGGGGCCGCAAAGATCTTGAATCAATCCGCCAGCAATTGGTCCTATCTCCTTGTTTGACCGTGGTCTTTTCAAAACACGGTTTGCGGCTGTCACCTGCGGCTAGCCCGTTAGGCAGCTTGGTCTAGCTTAGATCCTTCGGCTTGATGCAATGCGTCAACCGGGCCGCGCCGAAGCCGAGATCCGCCCAGTCGCCGTCGATGACAAAGCGGGCAAGGGCGCCGGTCGGGAATTTCTCTTCAAGTTTCCTGAGAGCAGCCACACCCGATCGCGGACCGGCGAGCCGGCGGGCAAAGTCCTCCAGGCCGGGATTATGGCCGAGCACCAGGAGACAGCTAGCCGATGCGACTGCCTGCTGCAGCTCGGCCAGAATGTCGCCAGCCGTGGCTTCGAAAAGCGCCTCGGCGAACTCCACCGTTACGCTCGCCGACAGTTCCGCCGAGACCAGCCGCCATGTCTCGCGCGTACGCAGCGCCGGCGACACCAGCACCAGGTCAGGCTGCCAACTGCGCCGGGCCAGTTCGCGCCCCATCAGCGGCGCCGTCTTCAGCCCGCGCGGCCCGAGCGGCCGGTCGAAATCAGCAAGCGCCGGGTCGTCCCAACTCGACTTGGCGTGGCGAAGAAGAAGCAATTGTCTCGGTGTCGCCAATGTCGGCCTACGGCGTGATCCGCGCCAGATGTTCGAGATCGCGTTCTTCGCGCAGCGGGTCGGGCGCCATCACCACGGAAGTTCCGTTTTCGGCATCGTCAGCGAAATGCGCCAGCACAGTGCGGCCGCCTTCCATGCGCGCCTTGCCGTCGGCGACGAGGCCGAGCGCCAGCGCGTAGAGCCGGTGCTCGGCTTTCAGAACGCGGGCGGCCAGTGTGTCCTCATTGTCGCCGACCATCACCGGCACCGCGGCTTGCGCGATGATCGGGCCGTCATCCATCTCAGGCGTAACGAAATGCACCGTGCAGCCATGGATACGCATGCCGGCGCGCAATGCGCGTGCATGGGTATCCAGGCCCTTGAAGGCCGGCAGCAGGGCAGGGTGGATGTTGATCATGCGCCCCTGCCACTTCTCGACCAGGCCGCGGGACAGGATGCGCAGATAGCCGGCCAGCGCCACGATCTCGGCGTTGAATGCAATCAGCGCGGCGTCGATCGCCGCATCATGGGCTTCCTTGCTGGCATGGTCGGCGCGCACGATGACCTTGGTCGGGATACCGCGCGCGGCCGCGATGCCGAGGCCGGCGGCGTTGGCCCGGTCGGAAATGACGCCAACGATCTCGGCCGGATAGGCCGGGTCGCTGGCCGCCGCGATCAGCGCCGTCATGTTGGAGCCGCGTCCCGAGATCAAAACAACCGTGCGTTTCCTGCTCATAGGCCGATCGAGCCCCGATAAATGACGCCGGCGTCGCGGCGCGGCACGATGCGGCCGATCGGCGTCACCGTCTCGCCGGCCTCCTGCAGCACGGCTGCGACCTGTGCGGCCTGGCCGGAGGCGACGACGAGGATCATGCCGATGCCGCAGTTGAAGGTGCGCATCATCTCTTCCGGCGCCACGCCGCCGGTTTTCGCCAGCCAGGAAAACACCGGCGGCACGTCGATGGCATTGAGGTCGAGCTCGGCGGAAAAGTCCTTCGGCAGGACGCGCGGGATGTTTTCAGGGAAGCCGCCGCCGGTGATGTGGGCCAGCGCCTTGATGCCATGCGTGTTGCGGATCGCCTTCAGGATCGACTTCACATAGATGCGCGTCGGCTCGAGCAGTGCCTCGGCCAGCGTCGCCTCATCGTTGAACGGCGCCGGATCGCTCCAGGCAAGCCCGCTGACGCCAACGATGCGGCGCACCAGCGAAAAGCCATTTGAATGCAGGCCCGAGGAAGCCAGCCCCAGCAGCACGTCGCCTTCGACGATATCGTCTGTCGGCAGCAACTGGCCGCGTTCGGCCGCACCGACGGCGAAGCCGGCAAGGTCGTAATCCTTGTCGTTATACATTCCGGGCATTTCGGCCGTCTCGCCGCCGATCAGCGCGCAGCCGGCCTGTCGGCAGCCGATTGCTATGCCGCCGACGATTGCCGACCCCTGGTCGGGATCGAGCTTGCCGGTGGCAAAATAGTCGAGGAAGAACAGTGGCTCGGCGCCCTGCACGACGATGTCGTTGACGCACATGGCGACGAGGTCGATGCCGATCGTGTCGTGCTTGCCGGCATCGATGGCGATCTTCAGCTTGGTGCCGACGCCGTCATTGGCGGCGACCAGCACCGGATCCGTGAAACCCGCCGCCTTGAGGTCGAACAGGCCGCCAAAACCGCCGATCTCGCCATCGGCGCCCGGCCGGCGCGTCGCGCGCACCAGCGGCTTGATCTTCTCGACCATGAGGTTGCCGGCATCGATGTCGACGCCCGCCTCGGCATAGGTGAGCCCGTTCTTGCGCTTGGCCCGGTCGCCCTTGCTCATCGTCGGCGCATCCCTGTTTCCCTCGGCGGCTCTTCGCATGAATGGTTTCGGGGGGCAAGGATGACGACAGGATACCGGGCTTTTGCCCAAGATAAATACGTGGACAGTCGCCCCTTCACCGCTGGTCCTTGCAGCCACAATCCATCTCCATCATCTATCTGCAGAACAAGCATGGCGGGACATGCCTTTGACCATTCCCAACCTCATCACCATCCTGCGCTTCGTGCTGGTTCCGGCCGTCGTACTGGCGATGCTGAATATGCGCTGGGACTGGGCCTTTGCCGGCTTTCTCGTCGCCGGCATTTCCGACGGCGTTGACGGCTTCATCGCCCGCCGTTTCAACCAGCATTCGAAACTCGGCGCCTATCTCGATCCAATGGCCGACAAGGTGCTTCTGGTCTCGGTGTTCGTGGTCATGGGCTTCATCGGGCAATTGCCGCTGTGGCTGGTGGTGACCATGGTGTCACGCGATGCGCTGATCATCTGCGCCGTGCTTTTGTCCACGGTCATGGCGCATCCGGTCGAGATGAAGCCGCTCTATGTGTCGAAGGCCAACACCGCCGCCCAGATCGTGCTGGCGCCGTGGTGCTGGGCGAACTTGCCCTTGGCCTCCACCTCGACCCGCTCAGGCCTGCGCTCATATTGCTGTCCGGGGTCTTGACCGTGGCTTCGGCCGCGGCCTATCTCGTGGCTTGGCTGAGGCATATGAGCGGCTATGGCGAAGGCTCCACCCCGGGTAGTTGACAAGAATGCCGCGACTGCCGCGCTGGCAGAGGCGGCTGCGTCCCTGGCGTTTCGCCGCCAGATTTTCTTCTGGCTGGGCACGGCAATCTTCCTGGCGCTGTTCCTCTACATTTTTTCCAGCATCCTGTTGCCGTTCGTTGCCGGCATGGTGCTGGCCTATTTTCTCGACCCGGTCGCCGACCGGCTGCAACGCCTCGGCCTCTCCCGGCTGATGGCGACCGTGGTCATCCTGATTGCCTTCATCGTCCTTTTGGTGCTGGCCTTCGTCATCCTGGTTCCGGTACTGGCCACGCAGATGGCCGATTTCGCCAGCAAGCTGCCGGAATATCTGACCCGGCTGCAGTCGCTGATCACCAGCTTCGATCCGAAATGGCTGGAGCAGAAATTCGGCGTCAATGCCAATGGCCTGCGCGACGGGCTGAATTCGCTGCTCACTTCCGGTTTCGGCCTGCTGAGCACCGTCTTCACCTCGATCTGGAGTTCCGGCGTTGCTCTGGTGTCGGTGGTCAGCCTGTTCGTGGTCACTCCGGTTGTCGCTTTCTACATGCTGCTCGACTGGGATCGCATGGTGGCGGTCGTCGACAGCTGGGTGCCGCGCGATTATGTCGGGACGGTCAGGGCGATCTCCAGGGACATCAACACCGCGACCGCCGGCTTCGTGCGCGGCCAGGGCACGCTGTGCCTGGTGCTCGGCGGCATGTATGCCACCGGCCTGACGCTGACCGGGCTGAATTTCGCCATCCTCATCGGCCTCTTCGCCGGGCTGATCTCGTTCATCCCTTATGTCGGCTCGCTGACCGGACTGGTCCTGGCCGTCGGCGTCGCCTTCGTCCAGTTCTGGCCGGACTGGACCATGATCGTTGCTGTCGCCGTGGTGTTCTTCATCGGCCAGTTCATCGAAGGCAACATCCTGCAGCCCAGATTGGTCGGAAAAAGCGTCGGCCTGCACCCGGTCTGGCTGATGTTTGCGCTGTTCGCTTTCGGCGCCCTGTTCGGCTTCGTCGGCCTTTTGATCGCCGTTCCTGCTTCGGCGGCGGTTGCCGTGCTGGTGCGGTTTGCCATTGCCCGCTATCTCGAATCGCCGCTCTACAAGGGACACTCCACCGAGCCCGTCCCGCCGCTGCCCGCCGCTCGCGGCGGCGGCCACCGGTCGCCGCGCGGCTGAACGTGACGGATCATAAGACCGAACCGCCGCGCCAACTGCCGCTCGACCTTGGCCACGGCACCGGCTACTCGCGCGACGAACTGGTGGTGTCGGCCACCAACCGCGAGGCGGCAGCCCTTGTCGATCGCTGGCCGGACTGGCCGTCGCCGGTGATCGTGCTCGCCGGCCCGGCCGGCTCAGGTAAGACACATCTGGGTTCGATCTGGCAGGCGCGGACCAACGCTGTGGCGGTCGATGCCCAGCGCATCGGCAATGCCATCACCGGGCTTGGCGGCAGGCCGGCGCTGATCGACGATGTCGACAAGACAGCCATCGACGAGGCGGGCCTGTTCCATCTCATCAATGAAGTGCGCGGCGCCGGGGCCACCTTGCTGTTGACGGCGCGGCGCTTCCCCGCCGCCTGGAGGGTGAGGTTGCCCGATCTTGCCTCGCGGCTGAAGGCGGCGGCAACCGTCGAGATCCATGAGCCGGACGATTTGCTTCTGGCCGGTGTCATCACCAAACTCTTCGCCGACCGCCAGGTCGAGGTCGAGCCGCATGTCGTGCAATATCTGGTGCGCCGCATCGAGCGCTCGCTGGCCACCGCCATGCGCGTGGTCGAGCGCCTCGACCGCACCGCGCTCGAGCGCAAGACGCCGATCACCAGGGCGCTCGCCGCCGAGATCGTCAGCGCCATGGATGAAGGGCAGGGCGAGTTCGAGGTTTAGGCAGTGGAAGGAGAAGACTCCGCTCCTGTCCCATTTCGAGAAGAAACCTCTGGCATCCATCTTGCAACACTGCGTTTGCCGGCTGACCCCGGTCCTGATCGCGTTCCTGATCGGGTTGTAGGCTCGCCGGGAGTGATGATTGGGGTTCTCGCCCGGCGAGCTTACCTTCAGATAGAATCGCCGCAAGGCCTACGATTGCGCGCCAGCTGTCATTCAGACTTCACCAAGCCGCAAGATCTCATCGTCCTGCATTGAAATGGACCATTAGATGGTCTACTTTTTGGATATGGACCAGAGCATGGTCCATAAAGGAGCGGTCAATGCAGGTATCCGTTACAGACGCCAAGGGGCAGCTCACCGAACTGGTGCGTCGTGCCGAGGCTGGGGATGAAATTATCCTGACCCGCCATGGTCATGCAGCCGTGCGCCTTGTTCCCGTGAAGGCTGCCCCTGACAGGAAAGGCCGCCGGGCATTGCTGGAGGCAATGCGAGCATCCGGCGCTGCCAAGGCAAAGGCCGGGTCGGATGCCGCGCGGAGCCAGGATTTCCTCTATGGCGCTGATGGCCTGCCCGAATGATCGTGGTCGATACCTCGGCCCTGATGGCGATCGTTCTTGCCGAACCTCAATCCAGTGCCTGCATTGCGGCGCTGGAAGCCGAAGACGATATTCTGATCTCGGCTGGCACAGTGGCCGAGGCGCTGATCGTGGCGGATAGGCGCAATGTCGGTGAGGAAATGGCCGGCCTGATCGACGGGCTCGGCTTCGAGGTCACGGCGGTGACACCAGCCTCTGGCCGACGCATAGCCGAGGCGTATGGGCGATGGGGCAAGGGTATTCATCCGGCCGGGCTCAATTTCGGCGATTGCTTTGCCTATGAAGTGGCAAAGGATCGAGCCTGCCGCTTACTCTATGTTGGCGACGATTTTTCGAAGACCGATATCGAGAGCGCTCTATAGAGCTACGTTTATGCCCACAACGCCGCCAGATACCGGACCAGCAGATAGACCACCGTATGCGCTGCCACGTAGCACGCGGCAACGACGACAAAGAACAGCACGCTGGCGGGCCACGAGCGGGGAGGGCCTTGCCTCTTGCTCGGCCGGTTGTTCCAGATCCACAGGGCCGCACAGATAATGGCCCAGACGACGACGAACGGAACCGTGATGCCGATGTAAGCGAAGTAGGCAGGGCCAATCAGCGAAAGCCATGCCTCGAGACCAAGCATCCAGAATCTCCCCTTGCCCGGAGTCTAATGCATGTCGCTCAAAAGTGGTCCCGGTTTTGAGAGAACGACATGCATCAAAACAAAAATCAAAGCGCGTCGCCTGGATACGTTTCAGCGCGACGCGCTTTTAGACCGGCGATAGAGGTGGAGCGAGGGGATTATCCCTGCGTCGATTTTCAGCCAAACCCGCCGAAGGGATGCTGTTCGATGACACGGGCGCCTGATGCATGTCGCTCAAGTGGCCCCGGTTTTGAGAGAACCGCATGCATCAAACATGCATCAAACAAGACCTCAAGCGCGTCGCGTGAGTCCGTTCAAATGAGACGCGCTTTAAGTCAGATTGGTGCTCCGGTCGCCAAACTCGGCCGTAGCAGGTCTAAAGCGATCGGATCAGCCGCAGACCCTGACCTCTTCGACGACCCTGTGGTGATGGCGCCAGTGCCTGACCAGTTCGATATGGCAGCGGTGATGGCGATGGTGGCGCCGCCATTGGCCATCCTGGTTGTCGCTGTAGTCGTCGCCATAGTCGTCGCTATAGTCTTTGTGGCGCTGGTGATGGCGAAGAATCTGTATATCGCCATCGTCGGACGAATATTGATCGTCGTCATCGGACTGGATAGTCAGACTGGCGGCTTGCGCCGGTGCGATCAAAGCCGCCGTTCCGGCGAACGCGATCATCGAGGCGATGAGAAGGGTTTTCATTGTTTGCTCCTTGGGTTGAACATACACAACTCTCGGAGCGAACTGGTGTTCCAATGTAGGGTCCGATCGGCGAGCGGCTGCTGCTTGGGCAATGCGTGCCGCCATGCGCTACCGGCGAGGCAGCCATTGGCGACCTTGGGAGTGATACCTTGGGCAAGGACTGGCTTTGTGGGAAAAAATGGTCGGAGTGGAGAGATTCGAACTCCCGACCCTCTGGTCCCAAACCAGATGCGCTACCAGGCTGCGCTACACTCCGAGGCCCTGCGGCGTATACGGTTCCGGACCCTGTCGCGCAACCCCTAAAACATCAAACGGGGCTTGGCGGTATGCGCTCCCGCGCAATCCTGGCTGCGATCGCCTTGGCCTGGATGCGAGCATTGGCGAAGCAGCCACGGATGCTTGGCCGCATGCCGGTGAACCACAGGCCCGGCAGTTTCGGGTCGCTGTCGGCGCCGTTGAACAGCGGCACGCCCTTTTGGTCGAGCACGCCGAGCTTGCCCAGCATGGCCTCGAGCCCGGTGCGGTAGCCGGTCGCGGCGATGACGATATCGGGCTGGATCGTCGCGCCATCGTCGAAAACGACCGTGTCGCCGGTAAATTCCCGCACGGTTGGCAGCACGATGATCCTGCGGTCCTTGATGGCATCGACGGCGCCGTCATCGGTGGCGATGGCGGTATAATCCGACGCCAGCCGGCTTGCGCCGCCCGAAGGCGTCGGCGGCAGGCCGTAGGCCGTGAGGTCGCCGAAGGCCCATCGCTGCGTCGCCGCCATCACCGCATCGGCGAGCTTGAACGGCAGCCGCGCCAGGATCGGCGAAAATCGGTGGACGGCGATCTGGCCGAGGCGCTTGGGCAGCAGTGCCGGACCGTTGCGCGCCGACAGCCAGATCTGTCCCGCGTCGGCTGCCACCAGGTGATTGAGCACGTCGAAGCCGGAATTGCCGGCGCCGACGACCAGCACTTTCTTGCCCGCATAGGCCTTGGCGTTACCGAATGCGGCCGAATGGATGATGCGTCCGGCAAAGGCCTTCATGCCTTTCCAGGCCGGGATGAAGGGCTGCCGGTCGCGCCCGGTGGCGATGACGACATGGCGCGCCAGCCGCGGCCCGGCACTGGTCCGCACAAGCCAGTGGTCGCCCTCGAAGCCAATCTCCTCGACCGCGATGCCGAACTCGACCGGCAGCCGGTGCATGGCGTGGAATTCGTTCAAATGGCCGATGATGGTGTTTCGGTGCGGAAAGGCAGGGGTGCCGGCAGGAAAGGAAACGCCCGGCAGCGCCGAAAGGTCGCGATGCGTGTTGAGATGCAGTCGCTCGTGCCGCCCGTGCCATGGCTCGGCCAGCCGGGCTTCCTTTTCCAACACCATCACAGGCACGCCGGTCTTGAGCAGCGCATGGGCTGCGGTCAAGCCGGCTGCCCCGGCGCCGATCACGATCGCGCCGTCGAAAATCGCTTGGCTGTCGTCCTCGGCGTGCAAAATCCCTGCGTCCATGCCTCCTTGTGTCGCCATCATGACCATGACTTTTGATGCTACGCCAGTGTATCGGGCCGATGCCGCTGCCGAAGCGGCCTGGTTGCAGGCCGCTTCGGCCTTGCCGTCGGCAGTGTTGCACAGTATTGACTGAAATAAGGCGGCGCTACCGCCAACGCAGCTACGAGGTGCCCATGTCCGCGCGAATTTTCAGCCCAGCCAAAACCGCGATGCAGTCCGGCAAGGCCAAGACCGGCCATTGGGTGCTGGAATTCGATCCCGCCCAGCGCAAGAAGATCGACCCGCTGATGGGCTACACCACATCGGGCGACATGCTGAGCCAGATCAGGCTGACCTTCGACACCAGGGAAGAAGCGGTGGCCTATGCCGAAAAGCAGGGGCTGGCCTTCCGTGTCGAGGAGCCGAAAGAGACCAAGCGCCGGCAGATTTCCTATGCGGAAAATTTCCGCTATGACCGCAGGATACCCTGGACGCATTGACCGGCGGTCAGCGCCTGGCACATAGACACCAGCCGGCCAAGATATCAAATGCCGGCCAGCGGTCCCGTAGCTCAGCTGGATAGAGCACCGGCCTTCTAAGCCGATGGTCACAGGTTCGAATCCTGTCGGGATCGCCAACAACTTCAAAGAGATAGTGTGGAGGCCTGAGTGGGAATTGAACCCACTACGTCGGTTTTGCAGACCGATGCGTCACCGTCCCGCCCTCAGACCATGGCTCCTTGTGCATTGACCGCGACAGCTAGTCAACTTGGCCGGCCTCTGCTCGCAGGTTCGGACCGCGATCCGGCTGCCACCAGTCGAGATGTTCGGAACGCGGCTCGCGTTCAGGCGTTTGTCGCTGATGGCACCGAAAACCCCGACCATTGCGCGCATCTGGCGCGGCAGGACCTCGCCCGGCAGGGCCGACGCCTATGAGCGCTACAATTACGAGGCTGGTATCAAGCCGCTGATCGAGAAAGCGCTTGGCGTGCAGACTTTTCGCGAGGACACGCCGACGCATTCGGAATTCATCACCATCTCCTATTGGGAGAGCGTCGAGGCGATGGCCGCCTTTACCGGCGGCGATCCGCAAAGCATCCACCATCTCGACCGCGACAAGGAGTTCCTGATCGAATTGCCGAAGGGTGTCCAGGTGCTGCGCATCCGTTCCAGCCACGGACTGGTTGGCGGCAGCTGATGTTTGCGGGCTTTGACGCCAGGACCGTTCAAATGGAGGAGACATCGATCTTCGTCAGGGCCGGTGGCTCAGGGCCGCCGTTGCTGCTCCTGCATGGCTTTCCCGAAACGCATGTGATGTGGCGGGACATCGCCGTGGCCCTGGCGCCGCACTTCAGCGTGGTTGCCGCCGATCTGAGAGGCTACGGACAAAGCGGCTGTCCGGCTTCCGGAGCCAATCATGCCGCCTATTCCAAACGAGCGATGGCGCGCGACATGGTGCAGGTTATGGACGTTCTCGGCTTCGACCGCTTCACGGTTGCCGGCCATGACCGTGGCGGCCGCGTCGCCTACCGGCTGGCGCTCGACCATCCCGAAACCGTGTCGAAGGTCGCCATTCTCGACGTCATCCCCACGGCCTCCGCCTGGGATCGTGCTGATGCCAGGCTGGCGCTGGCCTTCTGGCCGTGGAGCCTGCTTGCCCAGCCCGATCCGCTGCCTGAGCGTCTGTTGTCCGCAGCACCCGACGCAGTTGTCGACAATGCGATCGCCGGCTGGGGCTCGGCTCCAGATGCTTTTCCCGCTGAGGTCAGGGCCGCCTATATCGAGGCGCTGCGTGATCCCGCCCATGCCCACGCCATCTGCGAGGAATATCGCGCCGCCGCAGGCATCGACCGCGAGCACGACGCGCAGGACCAGGCTAATGGCTGTCGCATCAGATGCCCGCTGCTTGCGCTCTGGAGCGGCGAGGGCGGGTTGGAGAACTGGTATGCGGAGGAGGGCGGCCCGTTGGCGATCTGGCGGCAATGGGCTGATAACGTCGAAGGCGGCTCGGTCAAGGGTGGGCATTTCTTCCCGGAAGAGCACCCCGAAGACACGGCTGCAAGGCTGTCGAGATTCTTCGCAAGCTGACGGCGGACCGATTGCTAAATCCGGCCCTGTGTAGTCCTGTGTCGACTATCTCAGATGCCCGAGGGACTGCAGGATCAAAGTGCTCGAAAGACCAAGCAGGGCGATACCGTAAAACCGGTCGATCCACACGGCGTTTGGCCCAGCCAGAAGCGTTGCGGCCCGCGCGCCAAGGGCTGCGTAAAACGTCAGCACAAACACATCGGCAAGCGCGGCGATAATGGCCAGGATGCCATACTGGATCGCGATCGGCTCATCCACGCGGACAAAATGCGGCAGGATCGCGGGGAAAAGCAGCCAGGCCGCCGGATTTGTGACCGCCACCAGGAAGCAGCGCCCAATGAGTGCCTTGGCTGAATGGCGTGTTTCGGGAAGGTTGGGGTTGAACGAAGGTCGGGACGCGGTGCGCAGGGTACCGATGGCGACGAAAAGCAGATAGCCGGCGCCGAACATCCTGAGAGCCGAGAGATAGAATTCCGAAGCCAGCAGAAGAGCGCCGAAGCCCAGCGCGACGATGCTGATAAGAACGAAATCAGACAGTACGACGCCGGCCATGCCGAGAAACGCGCGTCGAAAACCGTAGCGGGAGCCGTTGGTGATGGCGAGCACGACGTCCGGTCCCGGAACGGCCATTCCGAGAACCGACACAAAGGCAAATGTCACCAGCGGCAGGTTTCCCATGACGCCGCGTAATGTACCCGGCGCTCACCGTCCGTAACGCCCTTCACACAGCGGCTTGGCTATCGCCGATTGTTGTTGGCCACCTTGGCTCAGTGCCCGCCGGGCATCTTCACCACCACAGTCCGCACCGCCAGCACCAGCACGGTGATGATGATCAGGATCACCGAGAGCGCGGCGATCGCCGGGTCGATGTTGTCGCGCAGGCCCATCCACATCAGCCGTGGCAGCGTGATGGCGTTGACCGAGGTGATGAACAGGGTGACGCCGATCTCTTCCCAGGACAGCACGAAGGACAGCAGCGCGGCGGTGACGATGCCGAACCTGATGTTGGGCATGATGATGCGCGTGGCGCGTTCCCACACGCCGGCGCCAAGGCCGCGCGCGGCAAGGTCGATGCGGCGGTCGAGCTGGCTGAGCGCGACCAGGATCAGCACCGTGGCGAAAGGCACCGTCATCACCGAATGCGCCATGGCGACGCCGAGCCAGGTGTCGTAGCCGAAGAACGAGCTCATGCCCGAGATCGACGTCAGCAGGAAGTAGAGCGTGATCGCCGAGACCACCGGCGGCACCACCATCGGCAACAGCACGAAGCCGACAAGGGCGGCGGTAAATCGCGGCTGGAACATCCAGGCGCCAAGGCTGAAGCACAGCGCCAGCACGGTGGAGATGACGCTGCTGACGATGCCGATGCGGATCGACAGCAGGATGGCGTCGAACCAGCGCGGATCCTCGATCAGCGCGCGGTAGTGGCGCAGCGACAGTTCGCCCGTCGGCATAGCCAGCATGCGGCTTGGCGTCAGCGACACCGGGATGACCGCCAGCAGCGGCAGCAGCAGGAACAGTGCCACCAGCACGGCGAGGATCAGCGAGACGGGACCGGGGCGATAGGTCGGCATCAGATCAGTTGCTTCGGTCTGACATAGCGGAACAGCAGCGCCATGAGCGCGCCGACGAACAGCACCAGCACGACGCTGATCGCCGCGCCCAGTCCCCAATCGGGACTCTGGAAGATGCGCAGATAGATCAGCTCGGCGATCATCACGCTGCGGCCGCCGCCGAGGATCGCCGGCGTGACGAAGAAGCCGAGCGAGAAGACGAACACGATCATCGCCGAACCGATGATGCCGGAGCGCGTCATCGGCACGAACACGGTCCAGAAGGTGCGCATACGGCTGGAGCCGAGCCCGCGCGCCGCGAGCAGCACGCGCTCGTCGAGGCTGCGCATGGCGGAGGCCAGCGGGAACACCGCGAAGGGAATGAGGAAATGCGTCATGCCGACGATGACGCCGAACTCGTTGCGCACCAGCGCCAGCGGCTCGGAGATGAAGCCGATCGATTGCAGCCAGGTGTTGATCAGGCCGCGGTTGGATAAAAGCGCCACCCAGCCGAAGGCGCGGGTCAGCACCGAGATCCAGAAGGGGACGAGAATGCAGAATTCAGCGATTATGCGCTGTGCCGGGCTGCCGCGCACCCACACCATGGTGATGGCGTATGCCGCCGCCACGGAAACCACGGTGACGATCAGCGCGATGCGCAGCGTGCGGATGAACACAGACTGCACCAGGGCATCGGTGGCGAGCGCGCCATACTGGCCGAGCCCCGGTGTCGGCAAGGTGACGCTCCACTTGACGACGCCGAGGAACGGCCAGGCGTAGGCCAGCACAAGGAACAGGAGCAGCGGCGCCATCAGCACCGCCGCGCCCATCCTGTCGGAGAGGGTGCCTCTCATCGAAGCTCGTGCCCGGCCTGGTCAGGCCGAGATGATCTTGGTGTATTCGTCGAGTGCTGCCCCGTAATTCTTGGCGTACCAGTCCATGTCGAGCGCGATCTGCTTCTTCATGTTTTCGGGATCGACCGGGTTGATGCGCTTCTTGTCGGCGGGGATCAGCGCATCGGCGGCCGGATTGGCCGGACCCTGTCCGAGCTTGTCGAACATCACCAGCTGCTTTTGCGGATCCTGGGCGCTGGCGATGAACTTCATCGCTGCGTCCTTGCCGCCGGGGTTGCCCTTGAGCACGGCCAGCGCGCCGGGCGAAATCAGGCCCTGATCCCAGATGAACTTGATCTTGCCGCCCGAGTCCTGCTCGATCAGCGAGGCGCGGGTCGACCACACGATCGCCATCGAGGCTTCGCCGTTGAGCAGCACGCTCTGGCTCTCGGCGCCGCCGCCCCAGTAAGCCACGACGTTTTCCTTGAAAGCGGCGATCTTGTCATGCGCTCGCTTCAGGTCGAGCGGGTAGAGCGAGGCCGGCGCGATGCCGTCTGCAAGCAGCGCTGCTTCCCAACTCGACACGCCCCATTTGTAGAGCGAGCGCTTGCCCGGAAACTTCTTCACGTCGAAGAAGTCGGCCATGCCGGTCGGCGCGTCCTTGCCGTATTTCTCGGAATCATAGCCGATGACATAGGAGAAGAAATAGGTCGACGCCGCGTATTCCCAGCCGAACCCCTCGCGCATCTTCTTCTTGTCGACGATGGCGTAGTCGATCGGCTCGAGCGCACCCTGCGCGCCGAGCGTGATGGCCGAGAACGGGTCGACATCGACGAGATCCCAGGTCGGCGCGCCGCTCTTGAACTGTGCGGCAATCGCGCCTTCGGTCGGGCCCGAACCGTCCATCTTGACGGCGATGCCGGTCTCCTTGGTGAAGGCCTGGCCATAGGCGGCGTCATAAGCGGTGAGGGCATCGCCGCCCCAGTTCACCAGCACCAGCTCCTTGGCCGCGGCGAAGGCTCCGGTCGAGCGCAAGAGCATCGGCGTGCCGGCCAGCACAAGTGCGGCGAGCTGCGTGAATTGCCGGCGCGAAATCTCTCCGCGCGCTGCCCTAGCGGACAAGCCGTCCATGGCTTGTTTTTTGGTTTCGTTTGTCATGTCAGTTCCCCTTTTTGTTGTTGATAATTCCGGTAGTTGGCGCGAATCCCAGATTCATTGCTGGAAGCCCGCTTTGGTCGTCATCCTCCGTCCGGAAGGAGGAAACCTTTTTCCGCCGGCCAGGTCAGCCAGACGGAATTGCCTTTGCTCAGCGCCGCGGCCGCGACCTCGTTCGGCACCGACACCGTCACCTTGGCGCCCTGGCGCGTCGTCAGGTCGAGCTTGGTCGCCGCACCCAGATAGGTCGAGCCGATGGCGGTGGCGGCGATGCCATTCTCGCCGGTGGCGGCTTCGCGCGCGATCGACATATGTTCGGGCCGGATCGCCAATATGGCGTTGCCGTTCACCGCCTCGGCATTGCCGCGCAGCGTGATCGCGCGGTCTTCGCAGAGCGCGGTCGCGCCATTGTCGGCGCGCTTCACGCCCTTGAGCGGCAGCATGTTGATCTCGCCCAGGAACTCGGCGACGAAGCGGTTGGCCGGCCGGTCATACACCTCGTCCGGCGCTCCGACCTGCAGCAATTTGCCATGGTTGAAGATGGCGACGCGCGACGACAGCGCCAGCGCCTCGCTCTGGTCGTGGGTGACGAAGACGAAGGTGGTGCCGGTCTCCTGATGCAGCCGCTTCATCTCGGCCTGCATCTGGCCGCGCAGGCTCTTGTCGAGCGCCGAGAACGGCTCGTCGAGGAGCAGCACGCCGGGTTCGAACACCAGCGCGCGCGCCAGTGCCACGCGCTGCTGCTGGCCGCCGGAAAGCTGCGCCGGCAGTTTCGTCTCATGGCCCTTGAGGCCGACGCGCTCGATCATCTCGGCAACGCGGCGCTTGATCTCGGAAGCCGATTTCTTGCGTACCTTGAGCGGGAAGGCGATGTTGGCCTCGACCGACATGTGCGGGAACAGCGCATAGCCCTGGAAGACCATGCCGGCGGCACGCTGTTCGGCCGGCCGCTCGGTGATGTCGATGCCGTCGCTGAAAAGCTTGCCGGCGGTCGGTTGCACGAAGCCGGCGAGGATCATCAGGAATGTGGTCTTGCCCGAGCCGGAGGGACCGAGCAGCGTCAAAAACTCGCCGCGGCCGATATTGAGCGTCAGATCGTCCAGCGCCTGGAACGAGCCGAAGCTCTTGCCGATCCCGATTGCCTTGATCTCTGCGGCCCGGCCGGGTTGCTGCATCCTGCCTCTTCCTTGATCGTGGCTTGAGCGTAGGGCAGTGCGCCGGCTCACCGCAACCGAATAGTTTTCGCCAGACCGGCAAATTTGATTCACGGATGGGAGGCTAGTACGGGCTGATCCGGTTCTCCGACAGCTTCGACCTCAACCACCCATTGAATGCTTCCAGCACCGGGTGGCTGGCCTTGGCATGTTCCGACACCAGGAAATACGAGCGCGGCGAGGGGATCGCGATGTCGAAGGGGCGCACCAGACGGCCTTCGCTCAGCGCCCGGCGGCTGGTCAGCTCGTCGCCCATGGCGATGCCCTGGCCGGCGATCGCCGCGGAAAAAACGAGGTTCATGTCCGAGAAGAAGATGCCGCCGTCGGTGTCGGGGTTTTCCACCTTGGACAGCGCCAGCCAGCGCGCCCAGTCCTCGGTGTCGCCGAGATGCAGGAGATTGGCGCGCAGCACGTCGGCCGGTTTTGAAAAGCCGCCGACCTTGTTGAGCAGTGTCGGGCTGCAAAGTGGCGTGAACGAGATTTCGCACAGCAACTCCACCGAGCGGTTCGGCCAGTTGCCGACGCCAAAGGCAATGAAGGCATCGGCGTCCGGATTGCTGACATCGTCCAGCCGTCTGGGCGTCAGGATCGACAGCGCCACGTCCGGATACATCTGCCGGAACTCGCCGATGTGGGTGCATAAAAACAGAGAGGCGAAGCCCGGCGTGCAGGAAACGGCGAACGAACCGCCGACGCCGGTGCCGGCCTGGCGCGTTACCGCATCGCCAAGCACGGTCAGCGCCTTCCTCACATCGGCGGCATAGCGCTGGCCGCGCGGTGTCAGCGCCACGCCCTTGCCGATGCGCTCCAGCAGGTCGAAGCCGAGGTCGCGTTCGAGGAGCCGCAACTGATGGCTGACGGCGCTGCGGGTGAGGTGCAGTTCGTCGGCGGCGCGCCAGACGCTGCCGTGACGGGCAAAACTGTCGAGGGCGCGCAGCGCCTGTGTGGAAGGTATTCGCAAGAGGCCTCAGGTGAACCGAATTTGCATGAACCGGAAAAACATATCACTTTTTGCAATGCCGCTTCACTGCTTTCTTGGGCCGCATGGAGAAACCGGTGACGACCTCGGCGCAAGCCACCGCGCTTGCCTGTCTCGATGGCATCCAGCCCTCGCTGTCGGCGTGGACGCGCACCATTTTCGATTTCGGCGAAACAGCCTGGCGCGAATACCAGTCGGCGGCCTGGTATGTCGCGCGGCTGAAGCATGAGGGCTTTTCGGTCGAGGAAGGGTCGGCCGGCATGCCGACCGCCTTCTGTGCCCACTGGACGAATGGCCCAGGTCCGACCATCGGCATGTACAGCGAATATGACGCTGTGCCCGGTAATTGCCAGGATGCGGCAACGGTGAAGAGGCCCCGCCCGGGCCTCGGCGTCGAGGCCGGCGGCCACACCGATCCGCATTCCGGACTAGGCATTGCCAGCCTCGGCGGACTTCTGGTCACCAAGGCGGCAATGCAACGCCACGGCATCAAGGGGACGCTGCGCTTCACCGGCGAGCCGGCCGAGAAGGTCAGGGGCTCGAAGCCGATCCATGCAGCCAAAGGCTATTATGACGGCCTTGCCGGCATGATCTCGTTCCATCCCTTCTATATGCTGCCGCTCTGCAACACGGCGCGTTGGGACACGCATTGCGGCGCGGCCTACGCGATGATCTACCGATTTGTCTGCGACGAACCCGAAAACTGGGTTCGCGCAAGCGATGGCGCGCCGATCCCGCAGGCGCATTCGGCGGTGCGGGCGCCCGGCGCCAATGACGCGCTGATGACGATGTACATGACCTCCAAGGCGCTGCGCGATTCCATGCTGCCTCACCAGGGCGGCTGGTCGATCAGCGAGGCGATCCTCACCGCCGGGCAGGCGACCGCCGACAATCTGCCGGCGGGGCTGGCCGAGATCCAGTACATGATCCGCGTGCCGACCATTGCCATGGCAGAGCAGGTCACCGCGGTGCTCGACCGTAATGCGGCCGCGGCCGCGGCGGTCAGCGGTTGTCGCTATGAGCGCCATTGGGTGTCGAAGTCGAGGCCGGGCCTCGCCAATCACGCCATGGCGGGGATTGCCTATGAGGCGCTGTCCACCGTTGGCGCTCCGAGCTGGGACGAGGCGGCGAAAGCGATCGGTCGCGAGGTCCAGGTCAATGCCGGCGGCACCGCGACCGACAACCCTTTCATCGACGAGATGGAGCGGCTGGTTGCGCCGCAAGAGGCCGAGGCAATCCTGCGCCGCGATTTGCCTCCGTCGCAGATCAACTCGACCTCCGACGACTACACCGACATGTCGTGGCACACGCCGACCGCACGCTTCTATGTCGCTCGCCCGGCGCTGCGCTCGGCGAATGGCCATGCCTATCCATCCTGGGCGATGAACGCGCTGGGCGGTATCTCGGCCACCATCGACCCGATGGTCATTTGCGCCGCCAAGACGGTTGCGCTTGCAGCCCTCCGCCTGCTCGAGGACAAGGCCGCGCGCGATGCGGCCATGGACGAATTCGTCACCCGCAGCGGCGGCGGCATTGGTGGCTCCAACTGGATCGCGCCGCTTTGCGACTATGACCCGCCGATCAATTTCCGCTGGCCGGAATATGTCACCACCGCGCGGGGGCGCGATTGGTGGATTCCGAGCAGCCAATCCAATCAAGCTGCATAGTCAAATCGAGGAGAACCTTATGACCGTCCATGATCGCATCATCGCCGAACCGTTCTCGCTGCAGCGCCGCAATCCCGCCGGCGGCACCAAGCCGCTGACGTCATGGGGCTTTGCCAACGAGACCGACGTGCTGACAGACGTGTTGCTCGGCTCGCCAAACTTCCTGCGCCACCTCTCGACCAGCTCGCTGTCGCGCAAGCATTTGCGCGAAGCGCCCTGCAACGTCCAGATCGCGCAGGCGCAGCACAAGGACCTCGTCGCCGCCTACGAGCATTTCGGCGTCAACATCCACTGGCACGAGCCGACGCCGGAACTGCCGATGCAGGTCTATTCCAGAGACTCCAGCGTCATGACGCCCTACGGCGCCTTCATCACCGCCATGGCCAATTGGTGGCGGCGCGGCGAGAACTATGCCGCCATCCGCACCTATGAAAAGCTCGGCATCCCCATCTACGACATGGTCACGGCTGGCACCTTCGAAGGCGGCGACTTCAACGTCATCGAGGAGGGCGTGGTGCTGATCGGCTGCGGCGGCGCCCGCACGCAGGAAGAGGGCGCCCGCCAGGTGCAGGACTGGTTCGAAAAGGAAGGCTGGGAAACGCGCCTCGCCTTCATCGACGAATATTACGTCCATATCGACCTGATGGTGGTGCCGATCGCCGAGAAGCTCACCGCGGTGTGCCTCGCCTGCACCGAGCCCGGCATCGTCGACTGGCTGAAGGGCAAGGGCCACGAGATCATCGACGTGCCCTTCCAGGACACGATGGCGCTCGGCTGCAACTTCATGTCGCTCGGCAAGGACAGGGTGATCGCGCCGACGTCGAGCCAGTCGCTGATCGGCCAACTCAAAGCGCGCGGCTTCGAGGTTGCTGCCGTCGACATGAGCGAGATTTCCAAGACCGGCGGCGGCATTCACTGCATGGCGCAGGCGCTGAAGCGCGAGCCGGCGTAACGGCACGAATTGCCGCCGGGACCTGTGACGGACTGCTGCCAGATTTGACAAAACGGGCCCGGCAGACGAAATTGATGCTATTAAGGAGGGATTCTGTGAAAAAAACCTACGAAAGGCCGAGTCTGGCCAAAGCCGGCAAACTGGGATCGCTGGTCGCTTCGAACCCGTCGAAGCCCGCCCCCTGAGCGCAACCAGCCGCTGAAGGCCGAAATTCGGTCGTCCTGGTTATCGGCGACCGGATCGCGCTGTATGATTGAAGGGAGCCCGCCGGCTTTGAACGGCGGGCTTTTTGCTTTGCGCCAGAGCGCTGCCGCGTCTGCCGGCTAGTCCAATCTGCCCGAACCTGAATTGAACTTGCGCCGGGCGTTTTCCAGATGCGCCCGCATCGCTTGGCCGGCCGCTTCCGGGTCGCGGCGCTCGATCGCCTCGAACACCGCCTGGTGGCCGGCAAAACTCGTGCGGTTTTCGATCTCCGTATTGGCTACGTGGATGCGCTGATTGATCAGCCATTCGACCTAGCCGTTGATTTTGAAACCAAGCCAGCTTCCCCAAAAGATCATGCCCAAACAAAGCCATAGCGCGAAGACCACATGCGCGCCGTTCCCGCCCGCCCGGCGATCAGGGAGTGGCTGGCGTGAGATGGCCGCGCTGACGACGGAACGAGATCGCCTCGTCTGGCCGGCCGGACTCGCGACGGCGTGGTCCGGCCGGAATTCCATCTGCTATGCGGGTATCAATACGGCGATGCGATGCACGCCGACCTCCTTGCTTGTATTCGTCGCTTCATCGGTCTTGCCCTTGGAGCAGGTGTACATATCACCCGTCTTGAGCTTGAATTCCTTGTCCGCTTTCTTGATCGTGAATGCACCTGAGGTAATGGTGCACACCATGTCGTTGTCCATCACGGTTTGAGGAGCATGTGCTCCGGGCTGAAACACAACGTCGATAATTGCGATGCTCTTGTAGGCGGGAATGTCTGCATTGCCGGTGCCGACCTCCACCACCCTGACACCGGGCGCAATCTCCTTGCCCTCTTTCGGGCCGTATTTCTTGATTTTTGCCGATGCCGCCAAGGTGAACAAAGGCGCTACCGCGGCGGTCGTCAGACCGAGGGCAATTGCAGACCTGCGATTCATGGTTTTCATTGCATCCTCCCGATGCTCGTCATGCATGGATATGCACGACCGGCGATATATTAGCACAAACGAATTTACTTGTATGCAAAGTGACTGTGGCGCAGGCCAGCAAGAAAATGCTCCGCCGGATAATGTCGCTTCACTGTACCTTTTGCCGGAATTTCGAATGACAGGTCGAGCAATCCTGCAGGATGAGATGCAGGATATGCTCCGCCGGCAGTTTGGTCGGATCGGCTTCCTCTGGAATCGAGCGCTTGCCGAGCAGGCTGCCGCCGCCCATCGCCAGGCCGGTGCCCATGCGCATGTCATCGGTGATGACGGCCGGCGCGCTTTCGGCCTTGGCGGCCAGAGCGTCGGCCAGCGTTCCGATCTGATTTGCCAGGGCCTCGAATTCCGCCCGTGACTGATCGATCTCCAGCCTGGCCTGCGAAGGCGGTCCAAGCGAGCCGCTCGGAAATTCGGCAATCAGGGCAGGGCCGGTGCGCGCGCGCAGCGTGTCCGCTGCCGCCTTGAAGGCTGCCGCGTCATAGGCTTGCCTGCGGTCGAACATGCCGGCAATGGTTTTCGCAGCCGCCGCCATCTCCTTCATCGACGCCTGGCGGGCCGCGACGATCGGTCCGCTGCCGACGGAGGCGCCCATCGTAAGGGCACAGACCAGCCACAGCGGCGCCGCTTTCACAGTCCATCTCACGGCGCCATGTCCTTGCCCCATCCATCCGTGCTCAGCCAGCCGCAGCAGGGGTTCGACCTGCAGTCGGATTCTTCAGTCGTGATGCCGGTTCTCATCGGTAAATTTCCGTCGCCGGAGGTCTCCGTCTCTGAGCAGATAGACCTTCCAGCCACCGGAAGGTCAACTGATTGAGAAGGCCGATCAGCGGGCAATCAGCACAGGCTTGCAGCAAGCTGACGCAGCGTTTCCTTGACTTGGATCGCAAAAACGGGCAGCAAGGCGGGGGTGAGGGAGAGCATTCTACCGTGGCGCAGACCATGGAGTGCTCTTTTTTTCGTATCAGGCGCCGCATAATCGGTGGCTGATGGAGGGATTGGTTAACCAACTTTGTCCATCTTTTGATTCAATCGGCAACAGACGCGAAAGGTGCAGGGGGCACCAGCGAACTGTGGATGTCACGGATGCGAGGGTCGCAAGCCTGCATGCCGATTGAGAGTGGTTGTATGGCGTTTTTGCGTTTGAAAGACCGGGGCGATACTCCTGAACGGGGTTTGACTTCGAAGAGATCCGGCCAGCGCTGGGTGGTGGTGCCGGTTGTCGGCGCGGCCTTGGCGCTGTGGTCGGTGGCAACCATGGCCGGCCTCTATTCGCTCGGTACCTCGCTCACCGCAGCCTCCAACAGCCTTCCGCACAGTCTGCTTCTGCCGAACGCAGCACTTGCCGATTCGCGCCGCAGCCTCGCCAATTCGTGGGCGCCTCGGCTTTCGGCGCAAAAATCACAGGCCTCGCTGCTCAGCCAATGCGACGCCGGCTGCGCGCATGCCGCCGCGAACTTCGCGCATGACGGCAAGATGGCGCGGCTGAAGCCGGCCACGCACGCTGTGGCCCCGAGCAGTGTCGCCTCAAACATTGCACCAAACACCAGCGTCGCTCTCGCCACTTCGCGCGGCATGCGCTTCGACGGCGTGGTGGCCAAGGCAGAGCTGTCGCCGCAAAAGCTGGCTGCCGCCTTCGCCAAGGCCTCGAATGCGCCCTTCATGCTTGCCAGCCTTCCGGTCGCTGCCCGTTTCGCCGAAGTCCGGCTGCCCGATCAGCATGGCCCGGCCTCGGAACGCTTTGGGCCGGAAGTGGCTGAGATCGAACGCTCATCGCGCCTGGCGCTGGCGCTGGCCAACAGCTTGCCGGAAGACGCTGACATGCTGGCCCCGCCGCCGGCCGTTGAAGCAATCGCCGGAGGGCAGGATCCTGAGCAGGCCGAGGTTCAGGTCGCTTCGCTGCCGCCGCAGGACGATCTGCCCGACAACATTGCGTTGCCCGGTTGGCGTCCACGCGCCGAAACCGCTCAGCCTGCCGAGGCTCGGCAAGCCAGCAAGCCCAGGGCAGCCAAGCCACAGACCGACAGGACGCCCGAGAGCCCCGCACCCCAGTCGCCGGGCAATTCGTCGCCGCGCTCGCCACGCAGTACTTCGGAGGTCGCCGCACTGCCTGGCGTGCCAGACAGCCAGAGCATCCAATCAAGCCGGATCAAGCCTGGCAAACGGTCGAAGACACAGGCCGGCGAGATGCTGGCCTATGCCAAGCCGGACGTCCCGGCGGGCGGTGTCGGTCGCGCCTTCAAGGATCTGTTCGCCACGCCCGGAATGGGCGGCGGCGTCGCCGTGTACGATATCTCGGCCAAGACCGTCTATATGCCGGACGGCTCGCGGCTGGAGGCCCATTCGGGGCTGGGTTCGATGGTCGACCAGCCGCGCTTCGTGCACAAGAAGAATGTCGGCCCGACGCCGCCCAACACCTATGATCTGCGACTGCGCGAATCCCGCTTCCATGGCGTCGAGGCGCTCCGTCTCACTCCCGTCAGCGGCGGCAATAAATACGGCCGCGACGGCCTGCTCGCCCACACCTACATGCTGCGCGGCGGCCGTGCGGAATCCAATGGCTGCGTCGTCTTCAAGGACTACGCCCGCTTCCTTGCCGCCTACAAGAAGGGCAAGATCAAGCGCCTCGTCGTCGTGCCGCGCCTGACCAAGCCGCTGACGCGGGTCGCTCAGGAAGGCCGGGGAGCGTAAGGCAGTAGGCAGTAGGCAGTAGGCAGTAGGCAGTAGGCAGTAGGCAGTAGGCAGTAGGCAGTAGGCAGTAGGCAGTAGGCAGTAGGGCCCAGGAGCGTCCATCGTCTGTTCCTTGTTTTTCTGCCCCTATTGCCTATTTCCCACTGCCTATTCCCTTTTCACCCCCAGGCAGACTATGAGTGACCCCTGCGGGTCGGCTTCACCACGAGGACATCCATGACAATACGCGCTGTCGTTTGGGGCGAGAACATCCATGAGCGGACCAATGAGGTGGTCGCAGCCCTCTATCCCGAGGGCATGCACACGACCATCGCCAAGGCGCTGAATGCCGACAAGGCGATCTCCGCCTCGACCGCCACGCTCGAGCAGCCGGAGCACGGCCTGCCGGCCGACCGTCTGGCCGAGACCGACGTGCTGGTCTGGTGGGGCCACAAGGATCATGGCGCGGTGGCCGACGAGATCGTCGAGCGCGTCGCCCGCCGCGTTTGGGAGGGGATGGGGCTGATCGTTCTCCATTCCGGCCATTTCTCGAAAATCTTCAAGCGGCTGATGGGCACGCCCTGCACGCTGAAATGGCGCGAGGCGGGCGAGCGCGAGCGGCTTTGGGTGACCAGTCCCAGCCATCCGATCGCCGAAGGCGTCGGCGAATATTTCGAGCTCGAGAATGAAGAAATGTATGGCGAGCAGTTCGCCGTGCCCGAACCGCTGGAGACCGTCTTCATCTCCTGGTTCCAGGGCGGCGAGGTGTTCCGTTCTGGGCTGACCTATCGCCGCGGCGCCGGCAATGTCTTCTACTTCCGCCCGGGCCACGAGACCTATCCGACCTATCACGACGCCAATGTGCACAAGGTGCTGCGCAATGCGGTGAAGTGGGCGCACAATCCGCAGGGCACCAAGTCGGCGATCCTTGAGGCGCCGAACGTACCGGTCGAGAAGGCGCTGGAGCCGATCGTCGAGCGCGGCGGCAAGCTGCACGCTTCGGGCGAGGCCGGCTTCCGCTAAAGCAAAATCCAGGAAAAAAGGCGTAGCGGCTTTCCGCATGGGTTTCCTAAACCGTATCTGCGCCATATGATTGAATCGAACCAATTCGCTCGGAGTGCAGAGAATGCGGCTTTTGATACTGGGTACCGGCTGGATGGCGCAGGAGCATGCCCGCCGCTTCGGCGGTATCGACGGCGTCGAGATCGTCGGTGCTGTCGACGTCGATGAACAGCGCGTTGGCGAATTTGCCGACGGGTTCAAGATACCGAAGCGATTCACATCGCTGGAAGACGCGCTGGCGTGGGGCGAGTTCGATGCGGTCGCCAACGTCACGCCCGACCGCATTCACCACCCGACCACCATGGCGCTGATCGCGGCCGGCAAGCCGGTGCTGTGCGAAAAGCCGCTGGCCGAAGACTTCGGCAAGGCAAGCGAGATGGCCAAAGCGGCTGAGGCCGCCGGCATCGTCAACATGGTCAATCTCACCTATCGCAATGTCGCTGCCTTGCAGAAGGCGCGGCAGATGGTGCTGGCCGGCGAGATCGGCACCGTCCGCCACGTCGAGTCCTCCTATCTGCAGAGCTGGCTGGTGTCGAAATTCTGGGGCGACTGGCGCACCGACCCGAAATGGCTGTGGCGGCTGTCGCGTGACCACGGCTCCAACGGCGTGCTCGGCGATGTCGGCATCCACATCCTCGATTTCGCCAGCTATGGCGCCGCACTCGACATCGACCACGTGTTTTGCCGGCTGCGCACCTTCGACAAGGCGCCAGGCAACCGCATCGGCGAATACGACCTCGACGCCAATGACAGCTTCGCCATGACGCTGGATTTCTCCAACAGCGCCTTTGGCGTCGTTCACGGCAGCCGCTGGGCGACCGGCCACATCAACGAATTGCGCCTGCGCATCTATGGCGACAAGGGCGGCATCGAAGTCGTGCACAATCTCGAGGGTTCGGAACTGAAGGCGTGTGTCGGCGAGGATATCGAGAACGGCAAATGGCAGGTGCTCGACGCCGGCACGGTGCCGACCAATTACCAGCGCTTCGTCGATGCGGTTCGCAGCGGCGTGCAGGCCGAGCCTTCATTCCACCATGCCGCCGAACTGCAGAAGGTGCTGGATCTGGCCATGGTTTCGGAACAGAAGCGGACGGAACTGAGGGCCAGCGCCGATACGCAGTGATGTGAAGGGGAGGAAGAAACTATGGTCTCGCGCCGCGCGCAATGTCTCTGCGGCCAGCTTTCAGCCGTCTGTTCGGGCGAGCCGGTGCGCATCTCGGTCTGCCACTGCCTCGACTGCAAGCGCCGCACCGGCAGCGCCTTCAGCTACAATGTCCGGTTTGCGCAAGCTGATGTATCGATCGAGGGGCGGGCGAAGCAGTTCACGCGCACCGGCGACGAGGGCGGCCGCGTCATCTACAATTTCTGTCCGGAGTGCGGCGCCGCCGTCCACTATCGCATCGACACGCAACCCGGCGTGATCGCCATTCCCGTCGGCGCCTTCGCCGACCCGTCGTTCCCGCCGCCATTTCAGTCTTTTTACCACGAAAGCCGGCGCTGTGAGTGGGTCGAGATCAATGCCGAGCCGCTGGCGACGTTCGACTGAAGGCCGCTTTTTGGATACCCGGAACCGTCCGCACGCTCCGCGCCTTCAAGAGGGCATCGCCCCTGATTGCCATTGCCGGGCCGTTAGGCATCGCGCTCGGCTGCCCCATGAATAGGCATAAGTCAAGACGAATCCGGCTTGCGGCCCGATTGCTGACATGCTTACCTGACGGCATGTGTTCAATGGGGGTATATGGATGGCTAAGGAATCTTCGAATTCCGCTTCTTCAGAAAAGAAGGCGGACGTAAATCTGATAGGTAACACAGAAGGAAACGGGCTGAACTTCATGGGAGTTCAGGCTCGCGAAAACGGAACCGCCGGCGACGCCGTCGGTGTCGACAAGATCCGTGACCTGCTGTTCGGCAACCAGATGCAGGACTATGACCGCCGTTTTTCCAAGCTTGAAGAACGGGTGTTGCAGCGCTTCAAGGATGTCGAGTCCGAGGCCAAGCGCAATCTCGAAATGTACGAGTCGAATGCAAAGAAGCAGATCGATTCGCTTGCAGGGCAATTACGGAGCGAAAAAGATTCACGAGCCGATGCCGACAAAGAGATCGACCGGAATCTTCGCGAGCAAAACCAGGCTCTTGAAAAGCAGGTGCGCACGTTGTCGGATCAGTTGAGCGCGCTCGAGCGCGACGTTTCGGACCGGATAAATCGAAACGATCATTTGCTGCGTGAGGAAATCAAGCAGAAGAATGAAGGCGTTCAGATGCTGATCGAGAAGATGTTTGCCGACCTCAGCAACGTCAAGACCGACCGAAATCTTTTGGCTGGCCTGTTTGTCGAGGTTGCAAAGTGTCTCAATCAGGATCCCGTCGGGAGCAAGAGCAACTCGGACCGTAGCTGGAAAGTGAGTTGATGGGACCTTGACGTCCACCGTCGACCCATTCAACCTTCCGCAAAGAACAGCCTCGAACGATACAGAGATTGATCGCGAGGCTCTGGCTCGTCTTTTGATCGAAATTGCCCGGAACGTTGATCCGGACTACCGTGCGCAGTTCGAGGCGGTTCCAACCGCCGATCCGCGCATGGAAACGCTGCGGCAGTTGCTGGTCAGCCGCGAAATCTCCGAGCTTTCACGCGTCACGCATCTGCTCGACGAACCCGAGCAGCTTGCGGCGGCCGTGGGCGACGTTCTTCCCAGTGCTGCCGGACGAGCGCCTTACGCGCAACTCGGCGAGGCGCTTGCGCCAGCTGTCGAACGGGCTGTGCAACGGTCGATCCAGAAGAGCCCGCGCACGCTGACGGACATATTGTACCCGGTGTTTCTGCCGGCAATTCGCAAGTCGATCGGCGAAAAGATCGACCAGACCTTTCAGTCGCTGAATGAAACTCTAAGGCACATATTCACCTGGCACGGGCTCAAGTGGAGACTTGAAGCCTGGAGAACAGGGGCAAGCTTCTCCGCAGTTGTTCTGAAGCATTCCCTTGTCTACCGTGTGGAACATGCCTTTCTCATTCATCGGAATTCCGGCCTTTTGATAGCGCATGTAACTGCCGACAATGCGACGAGCGAAGATCCTCAGCTCATTTCTTCGATGCTCAGTGCGATTCAGGATTTTGTAAAAGACTCATTTAACGAGAAAGAGCAGAGCGGCCTGGACACAATCCGTTTCGGCGAGCTTCGTCTCTGGTCGGAAGTTGGACCGTTTGCGACACTGGTTTCGGTGATCCGGGGAAATCCGCCGGAGGAATTGCATGAAATCGTTCGCGATGTGTTGCTTCGCATCCATGAGCAATCCTCAGAGGCTTTAGAGCAGTTCGACGGCGACGGTTCGCAGCTGGCCTCCGTAGAGGCGCAGTTGCAGACCTGCGTCGAGCTCAAGCAAGAGGAATCAAACGACGGATTTCCGTGGCTGGTGGCGGCCGTTGCCCTGTTGCTCTTGAGTCTGGCAGGCGTTTGGTACTTTCTTTCCTGGCAATCAGCGCAGCGCTGGCAGGCTTACGTGTCGCGCTGGCAGGCTTACGTGTCGCGAGTGGAGGCCCAGCCGGGCATCATCGTTGCCGAACAGCAGGTACGCGATGGCCAGTTCTATATTGCCGGCCTGAGGGACCCGCTTGCCGTCGACCCGCAGTCGCTGTTGTCAGGCACGGGAGTCGATCCGGCCGGGGTTCATTCGCAATGGCAATTTTATCAGAGCCTTGAGCCGGAGTTCGTGCTGAAGCGGCTGACGGCGTCGCTGGCTCCGCCGGATTCAGTGCGACTTTCGATTGTCGATGGCCGCATCGTCGCCGAGGGTGAGGCTCCCGACACCTGGATCAGCCGGGCGCGCGCGGCGGCCCAGCAGCTTTCGGCAGGCGGGCCGGTCTTCGATATCTCGGGGGTTCGTGACGTAAGTCCCCAAGTGCGCGAGGCGGAGCGCTGGCACGCCTATGTGTCGCGACTGGAGACCCAGCCGGGCATCATCGTTGCAGACCAAAAGATAAGCGACGGCCAATTCTATATTGCCGGCCTGCGAGACCCGCTTGGCGCCGATCCGCAGTCGCTGTTGTCGGGAACAGAGGTCGATCCCGCCCGGGTTCATGCGCAGTGGCAGTTCTATCAGAGCCTTGAGCCGGAGTTCGTGCTGAAGCGGCTGACGGCGTCACTGTATCCGCCGGAAACAGTACGACTTTCGATCGTCGATGATCGCATCGTTGCCGAGGGTGAGGCTCCCGACACCTGGATCGATCGCGCTCGCGCGGCGGCCCGGCAGCTTTCGGCAGGCGGACCCGAATTCGACATCTCCAAGGTTCGTGACGTGAGCCCCGAAGCACGCGCGGCGGAGCACTGGCAGTATTATGTGTCGCGACTTGAGGCCCAACCGGGAATCATCGTCGCCCAACAAACGGCGAGGGGCGGACATTTCTATATTTCCGGCTTGAGAGACCCGCTTGCCGCCGACCCGCAAGCCCTGCTGTCCGGAACGGACGTTGATCCTGCCCGCGTTCATGCACAGTGGCAATTCTATCAGAGCCTTGATCCGAAGTTTGTGGTGAAGCGGCTGACGGCGGCGCTGTCCCCGCCGAAAACCGTTCAGCTCTCGATCATCCAGGGTCGCATTGTGGCCGTGGGTGAGGCTCCTGCCGGCTGGATCAACCGCGCGCGGGCCGCCGCTGAACAACTTTCGGCGGACGGAGTGGTTCTGGATGTCTCGCAGCTGCGTGAGCTGAACCTCGCAGAACTTAATCATTTGAGGCAGGCGATCCAGACGACCGATATTTTCTTCTCTTCCGGCAAGGTTGTGCCGGGACCGGAGCAGACGCCGGTTCTCGACAGGTTGGCGGATCAAATAAAGGAATTCGCCCAGAGTGCCCGCAATTCCGGCGTAACGGCGCGGTTTATGTTGACCGGGCATTCGGACACCACGGGCCGTGAGACGGCCAACGCGTCGATCAGCGCCGCCCGCGCCGAGACAGTTCGTGCGCTTCTCAACAAGCGCGGCGTTGCTCCCGAACTGCTGCTGGTTCGGGGCGCGGGCACTTTTGAGCCGGCTGTACCTGAAAACAGTCTAACCGGTAGCTCCACCAATCGCCGGGTTTCGATTACGGTAAACCTGGACTAGCGGAGCCCAACATGTTGCAAAAAAAGATCTGCATGCTGGGCGGCTTCGCTGTCGGAAAGACGAGTCTGGTCCGCAGGTTTGTGCAGAGCATCTTCTCAGAAACCTATTTGACCACCGTTGGAGTGAAAATCGACAAGAAGAGCGTCGCGCTCCCGGACAAAACCGTGGATCTGATTTTGTGGGATTTGGCCGGCGAAGACGATATCGGCTCATTCCGCGTCAGCTATGTTCGCGGTGCAACCGGGCTCGTGCTTGTCGTCGATGGAACCCGCGCGGCTACTCTTGCCGTGGCACTCACGCTGCGCGAACGGGTCGAGGCCGAATTCGGCGCCATGCCGTTCGTATTGCTGTTCAACAAGTCCGATCTGGCCGATCGGTGGGCGATATCGGATGGTGAGATCAACGAGTTGAGGCAACGTGGATGGCAAATCTATCTAACAAGTGCGCTTTCGGGCGAGCAGGTCGATGACGCCTTTCGTCAACTTGCCTTGATGGTCACCAAATAGACCATGCATGAATTGCCAAAAGAAGTCAGAAATTGGTTTTTCAATTTCTTCTTCGACGGGCACGCTGTCGCTTATCTGAAAATCGACGCCCAGCTTTGCATAGCTGCCAAGGGCGGCAATTTTGAACATTACGGGCTGTCATCGCTTCGCATCGGCAAGCCCGTTGCCGAGCAGCTTGAATTCATGGAAGGTTTGCTGCCTTGCCCGGAGCTTCCGTTTCGCATGGACATGGTCGAACTGCCCGGCGGGCGTGTCGCCGACCTTCATTTTTTTGCTGACAATGCGTGCGTGTGGCTGCTTTTTCTGGACGCCACTGCCGAACGAGACAACAGGCAGCGGCTTCAACAGAAGGCCTATGAAATGACGCTCCTGCAAGAGAGGGAGCGTCAACTCAACGAAAAATTGCAATCGACGAACGAGGCACTGAGGAAGAGCCAGGAGGGATTGGCGCGTGAATACCAGCGCGCCGAAACCCTGCTCCTCAACATTCTTCCGGCGTCGATCGCGGAGCGGTTGAAAGCGCAAAAGAAAATTGCCGACAACCACGCGGAGGTGAGTGTGCTTTTTGCCGACATCGTCGGTTTTACCGAAAGAGCGCGAAGCGTCGGAGCCGTGACGACGCTCGCTATCTTGAATTACTTCTTCAGGGCGGCGGATCGGCTTTCGGAACGATACGGCTGCGAAAAAATCAAGACAATAGGCGATTGTGTGATGGTGGTCTCTGGACTGCCCACGGCGCGATCCGATCATGCAAAAGCCCTCGCGCGCTATGCAGTTGAACTGCGCAAGGCGGTAAGGCGGGAACGCTTCGCAGGAGAGCCGATAAGGCTGAGAATTGGAATTCACTCAGGACCGATCGTCGCCGGCGTCATAGGCAAGAGGCGGTTCGCCTACGACCTGTGGGGTGAGACCGTTAATCTCGCCTCACGTATTCAAACGTCCGCGGAGCCCGATGAAATCCGTATTTCCGATGCAACTTGCCAACTGCTTGGACCGAAATTTGCTTGCGACCCACTCGAGGAAACGGAATTGCGCGGTGCGGGTCGCGTGCGAATGTGGCGGCTCCCGAACTGATCCGCGCCTGCGGTGCGACCGTGGAGCGCCGATAGCGGCGCCCGAAAGCCATTGGCGTGACCTGATCTTGCGATCGCAAAGCACCCTTTGCGCTTGCCCGGAAGGCCTCTATTCTGGAGCACAGTGGCCGCTGGTGGGATAGAATGTCGGTACTGCCTTTTCTGAGAATCTACGCACCGCTAAATGCGGTGCTCGCTGCGCCTGGGCTTCTGGCGGTGGCTGCGCTCACGATGCCGAACATGTCCGGACGAAGCAGACTGGCTCTGGCTGCCGTGCTCGCTGTCATTTGGGCCGCCTATCTTCTGCAGATGGCCGAGACCCTGCTCAAGCGCTGGGCGGGAGACCTCAGGGACAGGACGCCGGCAATCGCGATCGATGTGCTCGCGGTTTTCGTTCCAGTCGCCGCATTTCTGCTCGACGGCACGCCCGACCGGAGCCTCTACTGTGCTGTCTGGCTGCTGAAGCCGCTGCGCGACTCGACCTTCTTCCCGCTGCTTGGCAGGGTTCTGGCCAACGAAGCGCGCAACCTGGTCGGCGTCACCACGGTCTTCGGCCTGGTTCTGTTCGGTGTCGCACTCGCGGCCTATGTCATCGAGCGCGACGTCCAACCGGAAAAGTTCGGCAGCATCCCCGAGACAATGTGGTGGGCGGTGGTCACGCTGTCCACTACCGGCTATGGCGACGACATTCCGCAAAGCTTCGCCGGCCGCGTCCTTGCCGGGGCTGTCATGATGTGTGGCATCGGCATCTTCGG
Organism: Mesorhizobium sp. M0058; assembly: GCF_040323095.1. Taxonomy (NCBI): domain Bacteria; kingdom Pseudomonadati; phylum Pseudomonadota; class Alphaproteobacteria; order Hyphomicrobiales; family Phyllobacteriaceae; genus Mesorhizobium; species Mesorhizobium sp. M0058. Next base: position 40,916 of record NZ_JAMYUQ010000004.1, on the reverse strand, counting down.
GCTCTGGGCCGGCATTCTTGCCTCCGGCTTTTATCAAGAAGTCCGTCGCGAGGATTTCGTCCGCAATTGGCAATTGATTGCCGGCGTTCCGTTGTTTCAGAAGCTTGGCCCGGCCACGCTGGTCGAGATCGTGCGCGCGTTAAGACCCCGCACGGTGCCGGCGGGCGCCGTGATCTGCCGCAGCGGCGAGACCGGCGATCGGATGTTCTTCGTCGTGGAGGGCCGCGTCAGCGTCGCGACGCCGAACCCGGTGGAGCTTGGCCCTGGCGCCTTCTTCGGCGAGATGGCGCTGATCAGCGGCGAACCGCGTATGGCGACCGTCACTGCCGCAACTTCTGTCTCACTCCTGTCGCTGCACGCGGCGGATTTCCAGATGCTGTGCAGCAGCAGCCCGGAAATCGCGGAAATCATCCGCAGGACCGCGCTCGAGCGGCGCGGCGCGGCGCCGGTGGCTTGACCGTACAGCCGATGGTGGCCCGGCTGGAACTGGATGGTACGGCTCTATCGACCACGCGCGGAGGTTATGGACGGCACGTGGAAGTTCCCAGAGGCGTAGCCGGAGACCTAAACGTAGCCGATCCACTCTACCGGCGGCTCGTTGTTTGGCGCCGTGCGTCGACAGTTCCTGCCCCGCGGCCTTTCGGACGACCGGCTTTGGCTAAACTCTAATGCCTTAGAATCTTGCTTAGAAAAGCCCGGCTGCGGTCGGTCTTCGGGTCGGAGAAAAACGCCTCCGGCGTGCCGCTTTCGACGATGGCGCCGGCGTCCATGAACACCACGCGCTGCGCCACCTTGCGGGCAAAGCCCATTTCGTGCGTCACCACCATCATGGTCATGCCTTCCTCGGCCACCGCGACCATGACGTCGAGCACTTCGGAGATCATCTCGGGATCGAGCGCGGAGGTCGGCTCGTCGAACAGCATGATCTTGGGCCGCATGCCGAGGCAGCGCGCGATGGCCACACGCTGCTGCTGGCCGCCGGACAACTGTGACGGGTATGCATTGACCTTGTCAGCGAGGCCGACCTTGGCCAGCAAGTCGCGCCCGGCCTGCTCGGCCTCGGCGCGGGGGATCTTGCGCACATGGATCGGCGCCAGCGTGACGTTTTCCAGCGCCGTCTTGTGCGGGTAGAGGTTGAACGACTGGAAGACGAAGCCGATCTCGGTGCGCAACTGCGTCATGTTGGTGGCGGGGTCGCCGAGGCGCTGGCCGTCGACGACGAGGTCGCCATCCTTGATCGCTTCCAGGCCGTTGATGCAGCGGATCAGCGTCGACTTGCCCGAACCACTTGGGCCGCAGACGACGACCACTTCGCGCGGCTCGACGCTGAGCGTGATGTCCTTCAGCACATTGAGCGAGCCGAACCATTTGTTGACGCCGCGAAAGTCGATCATGCCCGTTTTGGTCAGGTTTGGTTTGGTCGGGCTCGGATTGGTCATGGCGGTCAGCCCTTTGGGGTTCGATGTCACAGCTGCACCTCGCCATGCGCCGCGCCCATGCGTCGCTCCAACCGGCGGGCGAGCATGATCAGCGGATAGCAGACGACGAAATAGCCGACGCCGACCAGGAAGAAGACCAGCAGGCCGTTGGGCACACGCTGCACCACAAGCCAGCCGACGCGGGTGAGGTCGGTCAGCCCGATCGCCGAGACGACGGAGGAATCCTTGATCAAGAGTACATATTGCCCGACCAGCGGCGGCAGCACGATGCGCATCGCCTGCGGCAGCACCACCTGGCGCATGCGTTGCCAGCGCGACAGGCCAGACGCCAGAGCTGCCTCAACCTGGCCGGTCGGCACCGAGCGGATGCCGGCGGCGACGATCTCGCAGATGAAGCACGCGGCGAGGTTGGTGAGCGCGATGATGCCGGCGGTGAAGGCATCGAGCTCGATGCCGAATTCCGGCAGGATGAAGAAGATCAGGAAGATCTGCACCAGGAACGGCGTGCCGCGGATCAGGTCGACCCAGGCCCCGATCACGCTCGAGATCAGCCGGTTGCCGCCGGTGCGCAATATGCCGAGGCCGAAGCCAAGCAGCGTGCCCAGCACCAGGCTGATCGCCGACAGCATCACGGTCATGCCAAGGCCGCGCAAGGCGAGGGGGTAGCTGCCGGCCAGGCTTTGCAGCTGTTGCCAGATCATGTGCTGCTCCTTGCCGGCTGCAGACCGAGCCACCGACTGGACAGCCCCGCCAGTCCTTTGAGGCAGTAATAGAGCAGCAGATAGAAAGCGGCGATGGTGAGAAAGCCTTCCGCCGGCATGAAGCGGTCGGACGCCAGCAACTGGCCGGCGCGCGTCAGTTCGGAAACCGAGATCAGCGACAAAAGCGCGGAATCCTTGACCAGCACGATCGCCTGGCCGAGCAGCGGCGGGATCGTCACCTTGAAGGCTTGCGGCAGGATGACCAGGCGCATGCGCTGGACATAGGTCATTCCCGAGGCAACCCCGGCCTCGACCTGGCCGCGCGGGATCGACAGGATGCCGGCGCGGATGATTTCCGCGACATAGGCGCCGCTGTTCAGCGACAAAGCGATGATGCCGACGACGAGCTCGGGCAGGACGAAGCCGAGACGCGGCAGGCCGAAATAGAGGAAGTAGAGCTGCGCCAGCAACGGCGTGGCGCGCACGGCATCGATATAGCCCTTGGCCAGCACGCGAAACAGCTGGCCGCGCTGCAGGTTCATGGCGGCGAGCACGATGCCGACGGCCAGCGCGCCCGCAAAAGACAGCGCCGACAGCCACACGGTCGTGATCAGACCCTGCCCGAACAGCGGCAGATATTCGACGATGGTGCGGAAGCTGAAATTTTCGAGCATGGCGGTGAATTGTGAATGGTGAATGGGCAGTAGTGAGTAGTGAGTGGTGAGCAGTGAAGGGCGTCCGGAATGGCCATTCACCATTCACCATTCACTACTTCCTACTCACTACTCCCTGCTTACCTCTGCTTAGTGATCCTTCTTCCAGGCGTCGGAATTGACCCAGTAGTCGAGGTTCTTCTGCAAGCGGCCGTCGATGCTGACCTGATTGAGGAACAGGTTCATCCAGATCAACAGGTCCGGCTCGTCGTAGCGGGTGGCGAAGGCAAGCGGCTCCTTCGACAACAGGTCCGGCATGATGGTGAAGGTGCCGGCGGGATAGGCTGTCGACTGACCCTTGACCGCCGAGACGTCGTTGACGCCGCAATCGGCTTGGCCGTTGTTGACCGCGTCGAGCAGCAGCGGGCCGCCGCCCTTGTAGCTCTTGATGTCGGCATCCGGGAAGGCGTTCTTGGCTTCCTTTTCGCCGGTGGCGCCCAACAGCACGGCGATCTTGGTGCCCTTGGCCTTGCAGTCCTCGGTTGTCTTGAACTTGCTGTCGGCCTTGGTGAAGACGGTGCTGCCCGTATACATGTAAGGTGTGGTGAAGGCGACCTTCATGCCGCGCGCCAGCGTCGGCGTCATGTCGGCGACGAGCAGGTCGGCCTTGCCCGAAAGCAGCGCCGGGATCAGCCCGTCCCAGTCATAGTCGAGGAAGGTGATCTTGACGCCCATTTCCTTGGCCATCAACTCGGCGAGTTCGACCGAACTGCCGGTGCGCTCGCCGGCCGCGCCGACCAGCGAGAAGGGAGGTCCTTGCGTCTGTACCGCGACGCGCAGTTCGCCGCGCTTGGTGATCTCGTCGAGCGTTCCGGCACTGGCCGCCGTGGCGAGCCCCGCAAGCGCAAGTCCGGCGATAAAAAGTCTGGCAATCTTCATTTTGGCATTCCTCCTGTTATCGTTGTTGTTCCACTTTGTTATTCCACCCTTTTGGGTGTTTTTTGAGCGGCGGCACCGTTTGCCGGCGGCAGCCACCGTTCGAAAATCGTCAGTCCCAGGCCACCGTTTCGGTCACCTTGATGCCACGCCTCGCCAGCTCGTCAAAGAAGGGTTCGTCCGGCACATGCAGCAGCGGGTTGAGCAGGCCAGGTGTGGCGATCTCGCGCCGCGCCAGCATCTGCGCCACGATGCTGGCGGGATAGCCGACGCCGAGGCTCATGCCGAACAGGCCGGATGCCAGGTCGCGTTCGATGATCAGGTCCGATGTCACCGTTTTGGCGCGACCGCCCTCGAGACCGGAAAAGACATTGCGCATCACGCAAAGGTCCTTCTCGTCAGCGCCATACTGCAATTGCGGGCCGAGCAGCCGGCCGAGAAATTCGCGGGGGCTGGCGCCGGTGCCGGGCACCTTGTCTTCGGAGAGGAAGCCGAGTTCCTTCAGCGGCGCCCAGAACGCCGACCATCCCGGCCAGCGCAGTGTATAGCGGCCCGAGCGTTGCAATCCCTTGGCGGCCGCCAGCATCTCGACATAGTGCAGCGCGTCGCCATTGGGGAAAGCTTCCAGCCGGCCGAGGCCCGCGACCTCGATCTCGTGGATGAAGGCATTGTCGTGCTGCCGCCCGGCCGGCACTTCGACGCGCTTGCCATGCTCGATCATCACGCTGTCGCGGTTCTGGCTGACCAGAACCATGTCGAAATTCCAGCTCACCTTGTAGCAGAGCGGCTTCGCCATCGCCTTCGGTTCGGGGATGCCGCCGCAATAGGAATCGATCGAGGAGATCCTAGAGAACTGCTTTGCGGCGCGCGCGTAGAGCACGAGGTCGATGCCGGGATCGAGCCCGCATTCGGTCATGATCGAAACGCCGGCCTGTTCAGCCTCCGCCGCCAGATCGGCAATCGCGTTGCCGTAATTGGTGGTGACCAGCGGCGTGCGCGTTGCGATCGCGGCCTGCACCGCCTCGCGCATCAATGGCTGTGGCAACAGATCGATGGCGGCGTCGACATCCGCCAGCACGGTGGCAAGTGCCGGGCCGATGGGGCCCTCGGGCACGACGAAACGCACGCGGGAAAGGTCGGTCAGCCCGGCAAGCCGGGCAGGGCCGTCGGCCGACGTATCGACGCAGACGACTTCCTCGACACCGGCGCTGGCGACGAGATCGGCGATGGCCGCCCGTCCCTGCAGGCCGAGGCCGCCGAGAACAGCTATTCTCATGCCGGCTCCTTGCGCGACGGTGTTTCTTCCGACCAGCAGCCTTCGGGAAGGCTGACCCATTTGTTGCATGAAGCCATGACGACGAAGGTTTCGCTGCGCACGACTTCCCCGGGAATGCCGGCGCCCGGAATCAGCTCGCTGGTGATGCGGTAGAGGTCGGCGACATCGCCGGCGACGGTCACGTCGACGATGATGTCGAAGCGCCCGGTAACCACCGAGGCCGAGTTGACGAAAGGCAGTTCGGCAATGCGCTGCGCCAGTTCCCGGGCGCGGCCACGTCCCTGAGCGTTGATGCCGACAATGGCCGAGATCAGCTCGGGGCGTTCGGTCAGATTGAGCAGCCCGACGATCTTCAAGAGGTTGCGGTCGAGCAGATTGCGCAACCTTGAGCGCACCGTCGGCACCGAGATCGCCATCGTCTCGGCGAGCCGGTTGATGCCGGGCTGGGCATCCTGCGACAACAGCTTTACCAGCCGTCGATCGGTTTGATCGAGATGCTCACGCAAAGGCAAGGCTTTCATAAAGGGAAAGAAACGATCGGATTTTCTTTCGGATATGAAAAATACCTTATGGGGAATTTTTAACAGCAGCAAGAGCTATGTCATCCCTCTGTGCCAGTTCCCGTGTGCGTTCAGGCAAGACAGGATGCATGTCGTCCCAAAACCGCTGTGCATTTTGGGGCGACAGGCAGTCGAGGATGTGCGCGACAGCACTAGGCGACGGAGTTCGAAGACGATCTTGCCGCCGCCGTGGTCGCTTGAACGCGACGCGAGGTCGTAGTGAGCAACGCACCCGCATAGCAGGCCGACCGAGTTGCGGCGTAGCCGCAACTCACGCCTTCACCTGATAAGCGGAGAGGCTCATTCGCGACATGGCCAAAAGCGGCCTTTCGATAAAACTATAACTCGCCAGGGACACGGCGATGCAGGCGGTGACAATAGCTATGCCTGCAAGCCATGGTGACACATTGGCGGTTGCAACGACAGGAGCGATCGCGAGCAGCACGATAGGATGGGTCAGATAGAGAGAGTAGGAAGCATCTCCCAGCCTTGCCAGCACGCGAGGAGCAAAAAGTCGGAAGTAGCTCTCCAGGCTGATGCAACCCGCGACAAGGATCAGCGCCGGGATACCTTGAGCAAGGGTTCGCGGCAAGTTGAAGCCAAGTACCATCACCAGTGTGGACACAATAGCGAACCCGACAGCCGAGGCACCCAGGAAAGCGGGCAAACGCACCAGTCTGCCGACCAGATGGCCGACAGCCATGCCGGCAAGGAACTCAAACAGGATTGGCGTGGTATAGAAAAACAGCACAGTGTCGGCGGCGGGTTTGAAGATAATGCGTGCGGCTACGGCGATTGCAAAGACAACGCCAATCGTGGCCATTTGCGTCAGCGCACCAAAACCCATAGTCGCCGCGAACAGAATGTAAAACAGGATTTCCAGATTGAGCGTCCAACCCACGCCAAGCACTGGCTGGACATAGCCTGTGGCCGTATCGAGATAGGGCACGAAAAGCAGGCTATTGGTAATCTGCTCAAAGGACACTCCACGACCGGCAAACAGCCAAAGTGCGGCGACCATGAGGAAGGTCATGACCCAATAGAACGGAACGACGCGCGTGAACCGCTGCATCAAAAAAGCACGGTGGTCGCGATGTCTGTTCTCCGTCGAGAGAACCATGACAAAACCGCTGATGACGAAAAACAGGTCGACGCCGCTGTTTAGAATGGGAATAGGCAAATCGAGCACGCCTAGTGCGGCCGGAAGATGATAGATAACAACCATTAGGGCTGCTAGCCCCCGCAGGGTCTGTATCGATGTATATTGTTGAATCCGACGCGGCGCAGCGTGATCATTATCCGGAATGACGTTCATTAAAAAATGTCCCCGATGCCGGAGAATATTAACACAGATGAGATCGTTGATGCGACGATTAACTGCCGGTTTAATTAATACATAAAATTTGAATAGCTTCCACCGACTTTCGCGGCCCGGGCCTTGCGATCGCCATCGTCTCGGCGATGCCTTGGCGCGCTGCTTGTATGCGCTATCGCCCGGCCTGGAAGATCGCCACCGCTGCCGCCGTCAGCGCGGCATTGCCGGCCGCAACCGTGCCATCCGGCAGATGCTTCCCATCCTCCAGCCCGACGCGCGTCGACCAGTTGCGATCCGCCGCACGGCGCACGAACGGCCACACCGTCGCGTTCTCGCCATGCAGCAGGATGGCACGGCGAATGCCGGCGCGCTCCAGGACCTGTTCGATGCCGTCGGCGACCGCAAAAGCCTCGTCTAGCGTCTGCTCGGAAATCTCGATCAGGACGCGCAGCACGCGCCCGCCATGGTCGAGGCTGACGAGGCGCTCGGCGTCGGCGACCGACGCCAGACCCGCCTCGATGCCGATGCCGCGCTGGCGCAGGCTCTCCATGACGATCGGTGCCGCCGCCTCGCTGAGATTGACCGAGGCATAGTCCGGCAATTCGCGCCAGCCGGCGATGGCGACCAGCGTGCTTGTATCGTCATTCTCGATCCAGGCGCCGGTGGAGACGCCGATCAGCGTACCAGGGCAGGCACGGCGCAGCCCTGCGATCGTCAGGTCCATCGCTGCCGGCGCAAGGCTCTCGCGGCGGTCCGCTCCGCGGGCATGGACATGCAGCTCAGCTGCGCCGGTGGCGACAGAGGCCGCGCCGTCGCGCGCCATGGCCTCGGCGTCGAGCGGCAGCGTGGGGTGAAAATCGGCGGCGCGCGCGCCGTTGATGCAGGTCTGGACGATCATGGCTCTCGCGATCCTGTTGCCGATGGCGAGCCTAGCAAAGGGCAGGGTGGAGAGGAAACGGGCGCGGTGAAGACTGCTGACAGTGTGTTGCGCCAAACCTGGGCAATGCCGAGTTCCTTCGCACCCCCCTCTGGCCTGCCGGCCATCTCCCCCTCAAGGGGAGAGATCAGCTGCGTCTACGGCGTCGCAACGTTGGAGACTGGCGAAGGCAGAGGTGAGGTCCAATCTCCCCCCTTGAGGGGGAGATGCCCGGTAGGGCAGAGGGGGGTGTCTCGCGGAAACCTCAGGTGGTGTTCGGCGTCGCCGCGCCCATCATCGCTACGATCAGCACCGAAGCACCCCGGCTCCCTTTCAATCGCTGTCCTCGCTCCAGATCAGCCGTAACAGCCGCAGCAGTGTTGCCCGATCTTTTTTCGTCAGCCGTTGCAGGAACCGGTCCTGGTGGTTGCGCACTTTGAGCCGCCATGCCGGCATGGCGGCTTTGGCTGCCTTGGTCAGAGCGAGCACCTGCACGCGCCTGTCCTGCGCATGGTCGTCGCGCTCGACCAGCCCGCGCTCCTCGAGTTCGGCCAGCAGCGGCGCCATGTTGGCGCTTTTCATGCCCAGCCGGCGGCAAAGCTCGGCGGCGCTGATGCCGGGCCGTTCGTCGATCAGCGCCAGCATCCCGTAGGTGACCGGGCGCAGTGAGGCATCGGCCATCTCGGCGGTGAAATCATTGAGCGCCAGTGTCGAAGCCCGCCGCAGATTGTAGCCGATCTGTGCGTCGAGCCTGTCTTCAGGCGCCACCCTAGCCACCTTGCCGCTGCGGTCCGATGTCTCGTCCATGCTGCAACCGATCGCTGCGACCAAGGTTCTTGTCAAGCAAAAAAGACTATGCAACATAGCAATTCTAAAAGCTATGTCACATAGCGATTGATCAGGGGAAGAGCACAACTCTTCTCCCCGCCACACAGGAACGCAAGCCGGAGGAGAGTTGCCATGACCGAAGAGACCGTTGCCTTCGACATCGAGGACGGCATCGCCTGGGTGCGCTTCAACCGGCCTGAAAAACGAAATTGCATGAACCCGGCGCTCAACCGGCGCATGATGGAGGTGCTCGACCAGCTGGAATACTGCGATGATGTCGGCGTGCTGGTGCTGTCGGGCGAGGGCAGTGCGTGGTCGGCGGGCATGGACCTCAAGGAGTATTTTCGCGAGACCGAGGCCAAGGGGCTGGGCGCCGTCCGCAAGGCGCAAGGCGAGGCCTATGGCTGGTGGCGGCGGCTGCGCTGGTATCGCAAGCCGACCATTGCCATGGTCAATGGCTGGTGCTTTGGCGGCGGCTACGGCCCGCTGTTTGCCTGCGACCTCGCTTTCGCCGCCGACGAGGCGCAATTCGCTCTGTCGGAGATCAACTGGGGTATCCTGCCCGGCGGCGGCGCCACCAAGGTGGTGGTCGATCTCCTGTCGATGCGCGACGCCATGTACCACGCGCTGACCGGTGAGTTGATCGACGGCAGGAAGGCGGCGGCCTGGAAGCTGGTCAATGAAAGCCTGCCGCTGGCGGAGCTGAAGCCACGAGTCACCGAGGTGGCGAACATCCTGCTCAAGAAAAACCCGGTCGCGCTGAAGGCGACCAAGGATGCTATCCGCCGCGTCGGCGAGATGACCTATGACAATGCCGAGGACTATCTGGTGCGCGCGCAGGAAGCGGCCAATTCCTACGACAATGACGGCCGCAAGGAAGGCATCCGCCAGTTCATCGACGAAAAGAGCTACAAGCCCGGGCTCGGCGCCTATGACAAGGCGAGGTGATCAGCCAATATCCAATCGGGGAGGAGAAGCGAGATGCCGGCCTGGACGACGCCCGATCCCGTGGCCTTGCATGCCGCGACGCAGCCCGAGCGCCTCGCTTGCGTCGACCTGGCTTCCGGGCGGCGTTGGACGTATCGCGGGCTCGACGAGGCTATCCAGCGCGCCGTCGGCGTGCTCGGGAGCGGCTACGGCATCGAACCTGGGCAGCGCATCGCCACCGTCGTCCGCAACAGCGCCGACCTGCTGATCCTGCAGCAGGCGGCCATGCGGATCGGCGCCATCTTCGTGCCGGTCAACTGGCGCCTCGCTGGGGCAGAGCAACAAGCAATCCTTGCCGATTGCGATCCAGCACTGCTGCTGCACGATGCCGCGTTTGAATTGGCGCGGCCCGAGGGCTGCGTGTCGGCCGAGGTCGCTGACTTTGCGGCGGCGGTGGACGTACAGGCGCCGGCGCCGCGCCGGCCTTTGCCGCCGGCCGACCAGCCGTCGATCATCCTCTACACCTCCGGCACATCGGGCCGGCCCAAGGGTGTCATCCTGACCGAGGCCAATGCGTTCGCCACCGCGGTCAATTTCGGCGTGCTCGGCCGCGTCGGCAATTCCAGCATCTTCCTCTGCGACGCGCCGATGTTCCATGTCATCGGCCTTATCACCAGCCTGCGTCCGCCCTTGCTGCAGGGCGGCACGGTGCTGATCTCGTCCGGCTTCGAGGCCGGTCTCACCAACCGCCGTCTGGCAGACCCGGACCTCGGCGTCACCCATTATTTCTGCGTCCCGCAAATGGCACGGATGCTGCGCGACGGCACCGCGTTCGCGCCGGCGAACTGGACCACGCTGACGGCCATCTTTACCGGTGGCGCGCCCAATCCCGCCGCCGACATCCTTTGGTGGCTGGAGCAGGGCGTGCGCATGGTCGACGGCTTCGGCCTGACCGAAGCCGGCACCGTGCTCGGCATGCCGGTCGAGGCACACCAGATCGCCCGCAAGGCCGGCTCCGCCGGCCTGCCGGCGCCGTCTTTGTCGCTGCGCATCGTGGACGAAGATGGCCACGACGCCGCAGCCGGCGAGCCGGGTGAGATATGGCTGTCAGGCCCCAATGTCACGCCGGGCTACTGGAACCGGCCCGATGAGACGGCGCAGGCCTTTACACCGGATGGCTGGTTCCGCACCGGCGACATTGCGCGCCGCGACGAAGATGGTTTCGTCACCCTCGTCGACCGCCGCAAGGACATGTTCATTTCGGGCGGGGAGAACGTCTATCCAGCCGAGGTCGAGATGGCGCTGCTCGATCATCCCGACATTTCGGACGTCGCCGTCATCGGCATCGCCGACGGGCGCTGGGGCGAGGTCGGCCGCGCCTTCGTCGTGCTGAAGGCTGGCTGCGTCCTCGATCCGACGGCGCTCGCGGCGCACTGTGCGGCTCGCATCGCCCGCTACAAGGTGCCGAAGGAATTCCTGCTCACCGACGCGTTGCCCCGCACCGCCTCCGGCAAGATTCAGAAACACATCTTGCGCGGGCGGTGAGATCGGGCTTCACCGCCGTTCTTCACTGCGCCCGCGCCTTGGCGACGTCGGCCGGCGTGATGGCGGATTGCTTGCCGCCGAAATGCGCCAGCACATAGTTGCCGAGCGCCGCGATCTCGACATTCGAATAGGCATTGGCGAAAGCCGGCATCGCCTGCTTGCCGAGCGGCGTCGTCATATGCGCGCCCTTCAGGATGACCTGGATGAGGTTCGTGCCATCGGGGTCATTGACCGTGCGGCTGCCGCGCAGCGCCGCATAAGGTGTCTGCAGCCCTTCGCCGTTCCATCCGTGACAGCTGGCACAGGCGCCCTGGAACAGCTTCAGGCCGAGCCCGCCTTGCGCCACTGAATCGGCAGACGAAGCGTAGGCGATGGACGTCGTCAGTGTTGCCGGCGGCTCCGCTTCGACGATCGCCTTGTCGCTGCTGACTTGCGGCGGCACGGTTTTTACGTAAGTGACGATCGCCTTGATGTCTTCCGGCGTCAAATGGCGCAGGCTGTAGTCGACGGCTTCGCCCATGCTGCCGGTGGCCGCACCACGCCCTTCCGCATGACCCTTGGACAGATAGTTGGACAACTGCTCATCGCTCCAGCTGCCGATGCCGGTCGTCTTGTCCGAACTGATGTTGTAGGCCTCCCAGCCCTGCAGTTCGGCGCCGGCGAATTTCTTGCTGTTGTCGAGCCCATAGAGCAGGTTGCGGGGCGTGTGGCATTCGCCGCAATGCGCCATCGCTTCGGTGAGATAGGCGCCGCGGTTCCATTCCGCGCTCTGCTTTTCGTCCTGCTGCAATGGACCGTCGGGAACGAACAACAGGTTCCAGAACCGCAGGACATAACGCTGGTTGAACGGAAAACTCAGATCGTTCTTGGGCGCCTCGGCGTGCACCGGCGGCAGGCTGAACAGATAGGCCTTGATCGCCAGCGCATCTTCGGTGGTCATCCTGGCGTAGGCCGCATAGGAAAAGGCCGGATAGAGATTGCGGCCTTGCTTGTCGATGCCTTGATGCAGCGCGCGCACGAACTCCGCGTCGCTCCAGTCGCCGATGCCGGTTTCCTTGTCGGCGGTGATGTTGGGGGAATAGACGGTGCCGAATGGCAGCTTGAAGGCAAGGCCGCCGGCATAGGGCGTGCCGCCTCCGGTTGTGTGGCAGGCGACGCAATCGGCCGCGCGCGTCAGATATTCACCGCGGTCGATCAGCGCCTGGCCGGCCGGCAGCTTTGCCTCCGCCGCGGAGACGTCCGGCAGCGGCGCCGGCTTGAACAGGAAGATCGCAACGCCGACAGCGATGACGACCACGACAGCGAGGAGGATGCGGACCAATCTTTTCATGGCTCGGCCTTCACTACACTTCGACTTCGGTTTCGATGCCGGGCTCGGAGCGCTCCTCGCTGTTCGCCAGCACCGCCAGCAAGGGCGCTGCCAACGGCGGCACCATCGACACGCTGGTCTTGTCGGCGCCGTCGCTCTTCAGCTGGTTGCGGTCCATGGGCAGGCTGCGCAGGCGTTTTCCCGTCGCGGCAAAGATCGCGTTGGCAAGGGCGGGACCGGCCGAAACCGTTGCCGTCTCGCCGATGCCGCCGGGCGATTCCAGGCTCTTGACGTGATAGACCTCGATCTTCGGCGCCTCATTGTTGCGGAGGATGCGGTAGTCGTGAAAATTACTCTGGTCGACGCGGCCATTGCTGAAAGTGATGCCGCTGTAGAGCGCCGCCGACAGGCCGAAGATCAACCCGCCTTCGATCTGGGCTTCGACCGTGTTTGGGTTGATGGCGATGCCGCAATCGACGGCCACCACCGCGCGCTGCAGCGTAATCTCGCCGGCCGCTGACACCGAGATTTCCAGCACCGCGGCCATGAAGCTGCCGAAGGCATCGTGCAGGGAAATGCCGCGGCCGCTGCCGGCCGGAAGCGGCGAGCCCCAGCCCGACTTTTCGGCCGCCAGCTCGAGCACGCCTGCGGCCCGCGGCTGGTTCTTCGTCAGCGCCCGGCGATACTCTACCGGATCCCTGCCCACCGCATTGGCGAGTTCGTCCATGAAACTTTCGACCACGAAGACATTGTGCGTCGGTCCGACGCCGCGCCACCAGGTGATCGGCACCGGCGGGTCCTCGCGCACCCAGTCGACCTGGATGACCGGCAGATCATAGGGCGGTTTGGCGGCGCCCTCGACGGCATCGTCGTCAAGCTTGTCCTGAGGCCAGCCGCCGGGGATGTAATTACCCAACACCGAACCGCCGGCGACATGGTCGATCCACACGGTTGGCAAGCCGTCGGCGCCGAGACCGGCTGATATCCGGTCGTAGTAGGTCGGCCGGTAGAGATCGTGCTGGATGTCTTCTTCACGCGTCCAGATAACTTTGACCGGGTAGCTCACCTGTTTGGCGATCGCCACCGCCTGGCCGACATATTCGGCGACCAGCCGGCGGCCGAAACCGCCGCCGATCAGGTGATTGTGCACGATGATCTTGTCGAGCGGAAAGCCCGTGACCTGTGCCGCCCAGCCTTGCGCCTGGGTGGGCACCTGGGTGCCGAGCCAGATCTCGCATTCATCGGCGCGCACATGCACTACGCAGTTGACCGGCTCCATCGGCGCATGGGCGAGGAACGGCAGCTCATAGCTCGCCTCGACCGTCTTGACGGCGGCTTTCAGCGCGCCGGCGACGTCGCCTTCCTGGCGCGCCATGATCGGTGTCTTGTTTTTGGACGCAGCCTTCAATGTGTTCATCATATCGTCGCTTGAAAGCCTGGCGTTGGCGCCTTCGTCCCAGGTGATGGTGAGGGCCTCGAGGCCTTTCTTGGCCGCCCAGAAATGATCGCCGATCACGGCGACCGCATTGTCCAGCCTGACGATATCGCGCACGCCTGGAACGGCGCGTGCCGCCGTCTCGTCCACATCGCCGAGCTTGCCGCCGATCACCGGACAGGCGGCGACCGTCGCCACCTTCATGCCGGGCACGCGCACATCGATGCCGTAGACCACCGCGCCATTGACCTTGCCCGCCGTGTCGACCCGGCGCAGCGACTTGCCGATTAGCTGGAAATCCTTGGGGTCCTTGAGCTTGACGTCGCTCGGCACCGGTTGCTTGCCGGCCGCGTCGGCGAGCGCGCCATAGGCCAGCTGCCGGCCTGTCGGCAGATGCGTGACCACGCCAAGCTTGGCGCTGCATTCCGAAATCGGAACCGCCCATTGCGCGGCTGCTGCCGCAACCAGCATCGTGCGGGCAACGGCGCCTGCCTTGCGCAGCGATTCCCAGGTTGCCCGCATCGAGGTCGAGCCGCCCGTTGCCTGGCCGCCAAGCGCAGCGGTGGCGTACAGCTTGTCGTTGGGCGGCGCGTCGACGACCTTCACCTGGCCCAGGCCGACTTCCAGTTCCTCGGCAATCAACGTCGCTTCGCCGGTGTGCGTGCCTTGGCCCATTTCGATGTTGGGCAGGATGAAAGTGATCTTGCCGTCGCTGTCGACGCGGATAAAAGCATCGGGTGAAAAGGCGGCGGTGACGTCGCCCTCGACGGGTTCGGCGGCGGCAAAACCGGGCCTGGTGCCGGCGCCCAGCATGGTGAAGCCGAGCAGAAGGCCGCTGCCCTGCAGGAAGGCACGGCGCGAGGTGAGTTTTTGGGTGGGGGAGGAGGACGGCTTGCTCATGGCTGGCTGTCTCCCTCAGGCCTTCGCGGCCTGTTTTATGGCCGCTCTTATTCGCGTGTAGGTGCCGCACCTGCAGATATTGCCGGACATGGCGGCATCGATATCGCTGTCGCTCGGGTCGGGGTTGCGCTCCAGCAGCGCCGAGGCCGACATGATCTGGCCGGACTGGCAATAGCCGCACTGGATCACTTCAAGGTCGAGCCATGCCTGTTGCACTTTTTTGCCCGCCGACGTCGCACCGATCGCCTCGACGGTGGTGACATGGCGCGACCCAACCGACGCGACCGGCAACACGCAGGATCGCACCGGTTGCCCGTCAAGCTGCACCGTGCAGGCGCCGCACTGGGCGATGCCGCAACCGAACTTCGTGCCGGTCAGGCCGATGACATCGCGCAGCACCCACAGCAATGGCATATCGTCCGGCACGTCGACACTGCGATCCTCGCCGTTTACATTGAGCGCAATCATGGGCCTCTCCTCGGTTATCCGCATCCCCGTGGACAATGCAGTAGGCACCTGTTTGCCGGTCGTGTCTAATCACATGCATGTTGTTCGGCACCGCAACGCGTGTGCAAATCGCACTCGTGTGCGCGCCACAGTGCCCCTGATCTTTGCCGGGCTGCCGGCTGAAAGGTTTTTGCGATGGGTGAGTTGAAGGTCAGGACCCGCGTCACCGGCGCGACGGCGACGCTGCAGCCCGGCGGCTTGCCTTCCATCACCACTCCGACCGGCGGTGCAGTCGATGTCGTCACCGGCGTCAGCGCGCCGGGCTTCAATCCGCTCGACCTGCTCTACGCCTCGCTCGCCGCCTGCATGGTGCTGAGCGCGCGCATCGCCGCCTCCCGCCTCGGCGTCGCCGCCGCGCTTGGCGAAGTACGCGCCGAGGTCAGCGGCGAGAAGGCGAAGGACGAACCGTCGCGCGTCGAAAGGGTCAACATCAGGCTCGACATCTCAGGCGATCTCGACGCTGCGACCAAGCAGCGGATCGTCGAGGACGCCGAAGCGATCTGCACGGTGTCCAACACGCTGCGCGCCGCGCCGCAATTGCATACGACGCTTGGGTGAGGGTGTCGCAGAATGCCTCGCTACCACCAACCAAGGACCGTCCCATGGCCATGATCCCGCCGATCGACTACGCCTCGGCATCGCAAGACATCCGCGCCGAGCACGACAGGGAACTTGGCCTGCGCGGGCGCATGACCAACATGAAGCGCATCCTGCTGCATTCACCGGCAGCCCACCGCATCTATGCCGAATGGTTCACCCTGCGCGATCTGCTCAAGCCCGCACTCGACGACCGCGCTGTCTGGCTGTTGTCGCTGGCGATCTCCGAGAGATGCCGCAGATACCGCTTACCTTCTTCCGCCGCGCGCTGATCGATGGTGGCCTTGATCCCGAGGCAATCCAGCCAACCTCCGACGAGGCGTTGCTGATCGAATTTGGCAAGGCAGTCGCCGCCGATGCCAATGTCATTCCGAACGACATCTGGGCAGCGCTGAAGGCTCGCTATGACGACACGCTGCTGGTCAACCTCGTCGCCTTCGCCGGCATCATGGTGGCGACCTGCCTGTTCACAAACGCGGTGAGGGTCGATCTGGACCCTGAGTTGGAGGCGTATCGCCGCAAGGGTGCCGATCCGATCTGATGCGATCGATACGCAGTCGATCTGCAGTGGATATCGCCCGGAAGGATCAGCCGTAGTAGCCGGCTCCAAACAGCAAAAGTGTTTCCACCTGGGAGTCCGCTTCTTTTCCTATGGCTGTCCAGATGCTGATGCCGAGAGCATTCGAAATCGCGCTATCGATCTCGACCTTCACATGGGGGTCGGTTTGTCTCAAGAACCTCAGCGCAACCTCCATGGAAATCGGAAACAGCGACGCGCCACCCAGTTCCAAGATCGCAGGCGAGGTGAATTCTAGCGCTTCGAGTGCGCCATCGGCCTTGTAATAGGCGAATACTCCAAGGTCCGGCCAATAGTCGGCCGGAACGCTGGTTGGGCTCCGCCGGAAGACCTTGAGCTCTCCTGAAAAGAAGGATCTGACAGTCGCCTTAGACGATCCGAGAGGAAGCCCTTTGACGCCATTTAGCGGTTCGATCGAAAGATGCATGTACACAGTTAATCGCTGCCGGCAGCAGATGACAATGTTCATCGCAGGAATCGGGTGGCCCAGGCGCCTCGTTCGCCCCACTTTGACCGCAAGCAAAGGAGGCATCCATGACCATCCATTCGATAAGCACCAAACGCGCAGCCCATTCGGCCGAAGCGCGCATCGCAGCGCAGGACTGGAGTGCTCTGATCGGCGAACTGAACAGCCACGGCAGCACCGTCATGCCGGCGCTGCTTTCACCCGAGGAGTGCACTGAGATCGCCGGTCTCTATCCGCATGAGGACCATTTCCGCAGCCATGTGGTGATGGCCCGCCATGGCTTCGGCAAGGGCGAGTACCGCTATTTCCGCTATCCGCTGCCGGATCTGGTCGGTGGCCTGCGCACCGCGCTCTATCCGAGGCTGGCCGGCGTCGCCAACGACTGGAACGAACGCATGGGCGTGGCACAGCGCTATCCCGATGACCACGCCGCCTTCCTCCAGCTTTGCCACGAAAGCGGCCAAACGCGGCCGACGCCGCTTCTCCTCCAGTATGGCCCCGGCGACTTTAACTGCCTCCATCAGGACCTCTATGGCGACCTCGCTTTTCCGCTGCAGGTCGCAATCCTGTTGTCGCAGCCGGGTGAGGATTTCGCCGGCGGCGAATTCGTGCTGACCGAGCAGCGCCCGCGCATGCAAAGCCGTGCCGAAGTGGTGCCGCTGACCCGGGGCGATGCGGTGATCTTTGCTGTCCACAACCGCCCGGTGCAAGGCACGAAAGGCCATTACCGGGTCAACCTCAGGCACGGCGTCAGCCGCCTGCGCTCGGGACGGCGGCATACGGTGGGAATCATTTTCCACGACGCGAAGTGACAATTCGTCGGACACTGCCAAAGCACTTCACTACCGGCTGCTTATTGACATGGCGAGTTCGGCGGAACAGTCTCCGCTTGTGTAAGAGAGGGGAATTTATGAAACGATCCTATGAGAAGCCGACACTCGTCAGACGGGGCAAGCTCGCCTCGCTCGCCGCCCAGCAGGTGCCGTCGATAGAAGCGGAAGTGCCCGCACCGAACTGAGTACAGAAGCTGGTTCAAAAACAGCCCGTTGCGCAAAATCGCGCGGCGGGCTGTTTTGCATTCTGGAGGTGCGGACCGCAGCGGCTTTTGCGCGCGGCGTCAAATGGGCGCTTCCTCTGGCGCGGCCGATCGCGTAAGGGCCGGGGAAAATCCTCCAAGGTTCTTCCAGTCGCATGATCCGTCTTGAAAGCATCAGCAAACAGAACGGCCGCCAGCTTGTCTTCATCGAGGCCTCGGCCTCGCTACAGAAGGGCGAGAAGGTCGGCCTTGTCGGCCCGAACGGCGCCGGCAAGACGACGCTGTTTCGCATGATTACTGGCCAGGAGCAGCCCGACGAGGGCCAGGTGCAGGTCGATCGCGGCGTCACCATCGGCTATTTCAGCCAGGATGTCGGCGACATGGCGGGCCATAGTGCTGTGGCCGAAGTGATGAACGGCGCCGGGCCGGTCAGCGACGTGGCGGCCGAATTGGCCGAACTCGAGGCGGCCATGGCCGATCCCGAGCAGGCCGACCGGACGGACGAGATCATCGAGAAGTACGGCGAGGCGCAGCATCGTTTCGAGGAGCTCGACGGCTATGCGCTCGATGGCCGCGCCCGCGAAGTGCTCGACGGCCTCGGCTTTTCCCAGGAGATGATGGATGGCGATGTCGGCAAACTGTCCGGCGGCTGGAAGATGCGCGTGGCGCTGGCCCGCATCCTGTTGATGCGGCCCGACGTCATGCTGCTCGACGAGCCGTCCAACCATCTCGATCTCGAAAGCCTGATCTGGCTGGAGCAGTTCCTGAAGGGTTATGAGGGCGCGCTGCTGATGACCTCGCACGACCGCGAGTTCATGAACCGCATCGTCAACAAGGTGGTCGAGATCGACGCCGGTTCGCTCACCGCCTATTCCGGCAATTACGAATTCTACCAGCAGCAGCGGGCGATCGCCGACAAGCAGCAGCAGGCGCAGTTCGAGCGCCAGCAGGCCATGCTGGCCAAGGAGATCGCTTTCATCGAGCGCTTCAAGGCGCGGGCGTCACACGCCGCCCAGGTGCAGAGCCGGGTGAAGAAGCTCGACAAGATCGATCGTGTCGAGCCGCCCAAGCGCCGTCAGATCGTGAATTTCGATTTTCAGCCGGCGCCGCGCTGCGGCGAGGATGTCGTGACGCTGAAGAACGTCCATAAGGGCTATGGCAGCCGCTCGATCTATGAGGGGCTGGACTTCCAGGTCCGCCGCCGCGAGCGCTGGTGCATCATGGGCGTCAACGGCGCCGGCAAGTCGACGCTGCTGAAGCTGGTGGCCGGCGCGTCTGACCCGGATGCCGGCACAGTTGCTCGGGGGCCGAGTGTGAAAATGGGCTATTTCGCCCAGCACGCCATGGAGGTGCTGGAGGGCGAACGCACCGTGTTCCAGACGCTGGAGGACGCGTTTCCGCAAGCCGGCCAGGCGCCGCTCAGGGCACTCGCCGGCTGCTTCGGCTTTTCCGGCGACGAGATCGAGAAGAAATGCCGGGTGCTGTCGGGCGGCGAAAAGGCGCGCCTGGTAATGGCGCTGATGCTGTTCGACCCGCCCAACCTGCTGGTGCTGGACGAGCCGACCAACCATTTGGACATCGCCACAAAGGAGATGCTGATCACGGCGCTGTCGCAATACGAAGGCACGATGCTGTTCGTCTCGCACGACCGCCATTTCCTGGCCGCACTCTCCAACCGCGTGCTGGAATTGACACCCGAAGGCATCCACACCTATGGCGGTGGCTACACCGAATATGTCGAGCGCACCGGGCAGGAAGCGCCGGGCCTGCGCAGCTGACGCAGTTCCTGCGTCCGCATTTGCGTCCAGCAAAGCCAGGATTTGTCAGCTCGCCGCCAGCCATTTGCGCGACTGCGCGAAGGCCTTGAAGGCTTTGGCATCCATCGGGTAGCCGAACAGGAAGCCTTGCAGGATGTCGCAGCCAAGCTCTTTCAGGATGCGCGCGTGCTCCATCGTCTCGACGCCCTCGGCGATCACTTCGATCCCGAGCGACTTGCCGATGTCGATGATGGACGACACCAGCTGCCGCTGTGCGGTTGAGCTGGTGATGGGGGTAACCAGCTGGCGGTCGACCTTGAGGCGACGGGGCCGCAACTTCAACAGCGAGACGATCGAGGCATGCCCGGTGCCGAAATCGTCGATCTCGACGTCGATGCCGAGCCCCTTGATGTGTTCGATGTTCCAGCTGACAAGCTCGTCGTTTTCGTCGAGGAAAATCGACTCCACCAGTTCGAACGACACGGTCCCTTCCTTGATGGGAAGCTTGCGCAAACCCTTGATCAGGTCCCTGTCTTCCAGGCGCCGTGCGGAAACGTTGACCGAGACGCGCGGGATGTTGAGGTGGCTGCGCGACCAACGCTCGAAATTATCGAGCGCCTGCTCCAGGACGGTGCGGTCGATAAGCGCCACGACATTGAGTTCTTCAGCCACCTTGATGTAGGCGTCGGGGGTCAGCATGCCGCGTTGCGGGTGATCCCAACGCGACAGCGCCTCGACGCCGACGATCTCCAGCGTCTTGGCGTCGAACTGCGGCTGATAGTAGACGATGAATTCGTTCCGCTCGAGCCCGCCCAGAATCTCGTCGGCGGTCTGCTTGGTCCGCACGATCTCGCTCTGCAGCTCTTCGTTGAAAAACTCGTAGCGGTTGCGGCCGCGGCCTTTCGCCCGGTACAGCGCCAGATCGGCATTGACAAGCAACTGCTTGGCATCGACGCCGCTATTGGCCGCAATGCCGATGCTGACGCCGAACCGGCACTGGTGACCCAGATAGTCGACCGGCTGGCGCATCGCATCGATAATGTGGTCGGCCAGCGCGGCGAGTTCCTTGTCGTCGCGTCCATGGCTCAGCACGACAAACTCGTCGCCGCCGATGCGCGCAACGAAATCGGCACTGCCGACGCTGGCCTTGATGACTTTCGAAGCATGCACCAGCAATGCATCGCCCGCCGCATGGCCGAGCGTGTCGTTGATCTGCTTGAACCGGTCAAGGTCGAGATGCAGCAACGCCGCACGGCCGTCGGCTTCGCGGTTTTCGGCAAGCATCTCGTCCAGATACCGACGGTTGGGCAGACCGGTCAGCGAATCATGCATCGCGACATGCTCGATGCGGGCTTTGGCCAGGTTCAGTTCGGCATTTTTCGATTCTGAAAGGCGACGTTCACGCATGAGATTCTCGTTGAGCAGCACGTCGCCTGTCACATCCCATTCGGCGCCGATCATTTTTGGCGTGCCGTCGATGTCCCGGAAGAAACTGGCGCGGGTGCGCACATGGCGAATGGTGCCGTCCGGCCGCAGGAGCCGATACTGCGAAGAGTAGGGGCCTTGTGTTGCAACAGCCGAATCGAAATCTGCTTTAGCCCGTTCGAAGTCTTGGGGATGGATCGCCAGCGCCCAGTCGTCATAGCTACGGGTCTTGCCGCCGCCGGGTTTGCCATAGATTTCGTTGATGCGGTCGTCCCATACGAGTTCGTTGCTGACGGTATCGTGCTCCCACACGCCTATAGCAGAGGCTTCCAACGCCAGCTCCAGCCGCCGGGACAGGCGCCTCAACTCGGCGTCACTTTTCTGCCGCTCACCGAAAAGACGTCCTGCCACGAGGATCGGCAGCACCACCAGCGCGCCGGCAAGCGCCATGAGCAGACGCAACAGCCACTCATTTTTCGGAGCGGTCGGCCAGCCGCCCTTCGGTATGGCTGAAATTTGCCAGGAGCCTGAAGGCAATTGCACCTCTGCCATCACCGGATTGCCGGACACGACATTATCGCCGCCGAAGAACAGTTCCCCGCCGCCGCCGAGCGCATCCTTGCCGATAAGCGCCACATCGATATCCAGATCAGGGTCGGTCAGTCCGCTGGCAGCGTAGAGCCGATCGACATCGATCACGGCCGAGACGATACCCCAAAAACGGTCGCCGCCACCCGCCGTCGGCACGAAGACCGGGATACGGCCGATGAAGCCACGTCCGCCTTGCGCCAGTTTGACCGGCCCGGCGAGCACAAGCGCGCGCTGGTCACGGGCGCGAAGCGCGGCCATGCGTTGCGTATCGCTCTTGCGGTAGTCCAGCCCGATGGCTTTTTCATTGCCTTCCAGCGGATATATCAGCGCGATGACGAGGTCGGGGGCGCCGGCAATATCGCGTAACTGCGATTTTTGCTCGAACAGATTGCGGGCGAGCGCCGCAAATCTTTGCTGGCCCATATAGGGCTCGGTAACGATTGTCGAAACGAGACCCTGAACCAGCTGGAGATTGCCGCCTATGTTGCCTTCGAGCTTGGCGCGTATGATGTTGACCTTGGCCAGGACGTCGGCGCGCGCCAGCTGATCGGAGACCTCTCTGTTCCTCTGGTCGGCAACCAGGGCGCAGATGAGAAGCACGACAAAGGCAATCGCCGCCGGCAAGTTGGCGGAAGAAAAAACGGCCCGTTTCAACCGGCCGGAATTGAGCATTGCGCCTGCCAACTCGATCCGAAGACCTTTCCAGGACAGTAGTCCTTCGGTCGACCATAGTAGCTAAAGCTTAAATTTGAGCTTCGAGACGAATCCGAGAACAAACGGTAAGCTTTTGGCTGCCAGGGTCCAGCCGAAATCTGAATGAGTGTCCGAAAGTAGGACGCCAGGTTGCAGAGTTCTGCAACCCAGCAGCGAAGTCATATTCGCCTCAGATTGCAACAAGCCGCCTGATCTTGCTGCGCGGGCCCTTGCGGGAGGCTTACTTCCCAGCCATTTGATCGGCCAGCGCCTGCGCCTGGGCGAGCAGCGCCGGGAAAGCCGGGTCAGCCGGCAGGCGCTGCGCCATGCAGGCCCGGTAGTCGCTGTCGCCCTTGTCCCAGGCGGCGTTGGAGGAATCGAACGCTTTTTCGTCCTTCAGGTCCGATGCCTGGTAGGCCTCCTGGAATTTCTGCGCGGCGGCGTCCGCAGCAGCCCACACGGCGTCGCAGGCGGCGATCTTCGGAACTGCAGGGGCTGCCGGCGCTGCGATAATTCTCACGCTGTTGCCTTTGACGAGCGTAACGACGACTTCCTGCTCGTAGATCGGCCCGACGTCCTGCGTCCAGCCGCCGAGCCGTGCGAAGGCGATGTTGGCGCCCTCGGGCTTCTTCAATGGAAAGTCGAGCGTTCCCTCGAAGGCGGCGTCGCTGTTGATCGCCTGGGTGTAGAAGGCATCGAGCTTAAGCGCCTCATCGATGCCGGCGGGCAGTTTGAAACTTTCGTCGGTCTCGGCGGTTCTGGACTGGAGCCAGCGCTCCAGCAGCCCTCGCGTCGTTGCCACCAGGCTGGGCCCGTCGTCGTCCTTGGTGTATCGCAGTCCATCGAGCATGCCATAGCCGATATCGGAGTCGCTGAGGCTTTCGATATTGATTGTGCCGGTTGGGGGAAAGTCCTTGACCGCCAGCGGACCGATGATGCCGGCAAGACGCTGCTGGAGGTCGGCCAGCGCCTTCTCGTTCTCAGCGTCGATGGTCTCGATTGCCGCGTTCGCGCTGTTCAGCGCCGCGATATCAGCCATCGCCTTGTCACGCGCGGCGACATAGTCGTCCTCCGGCGAGGCCGCGAAAGCCACGCTGCTCACCAGCGCAAACAGAAACGTCCAGACCCACCGCATGATATAAACCCTGCTCTACGTTCGATTCCAAGGATACATGACAACATTGGGCTGAAAAAAGACGGCGTTGGAGCTGCAGATCTCTCCCCTTGATGAGGGGGAGATGGCCGGCAGGCCAGAGGGGGGTCGCCGCGCGTGAAGCGCTGACTCCTTTTGCAGCGCGAGACGACGTTAGCGCGTAAAGCGCCACGACCCCCTCTGTCGCCTTCGGCGACATCTCCCCCTCGAGGGGGGAGATTGGCGCCTAATCACGCGTTGCGCTTCTCCACCTCCGCCTTCCTCAGCAGGAAGCGCTGGATCTTGCCGCTTGGGGTCTTCGGCAGTTCCGTGATGAACTCGACCTCGCGCGGGTAGGCGTGCGCCGACAGCCGTTTCTTGACGTGCTGGGCCAGCTCTTCGGCGAGCTCCGAATTGCCCTTGTAAGCCGGCGCCAGAACGACGAAGGCCTTGACGATCTCGGTGCGCTGCGGATCGGGCACGCCGACGACAGCCGCCTCGTTGACCGCCGGATGCTCGATCAGCGCGCTTTCGACGTCGAACGGGCCGATGCGATAGCCGGCCGAAGTGATGACATCGTCGGCGCGGCCGATGAAGGAGACCGAACCGTCCGGCTCGTACTCCACCGTGTCGCCGGTGCGGTAGTAGCCGCCCGTGATCGCTGGCGTCTCGGCTTGGTGATAGCCGTCGAACCAGCGCAGCGGCGACTTCGCGATGTCGACGGCGAGGATGCCGGGCTGGTTGGGGCCGAGCTCGTTGCCGGCCTCGTCCAATACCACCATGCGATATCCGGGCATTGCGAAGCCGGCCGAGCCCGCGCGCACGACATGCGAGAGCCCATGATGGTTGTTGACCATCATGCCGTTCTCGGTCTGGCCGTAATGGTCGTGAATGGGCGCGGCGAGATTTGCGTCGAACCAGCGGATGACTTCCGGGTTGAGCGGCTCGCCGGCGCTGCTCACCACGCGCAGTCTGCCTTTGACACGGGCCGCAGCTTCCGCGCCTTCCGCCATCAGCAGGCGATAGGCGGTCGGCGAGCCGGCAAGGCTGGTGACGCCGAGCCGCTCGATGATGTCGTAAGTGCTCTTGGCGTTGAAGGCGCCTTCATAGAAGGTCGTGGCGATGCCGAGCTGCAACGGGCCGGTGATGGCGTAATAGAGGCCGTAGGCCCAGCCGGGATCGGCGATATTCCAGAAGATGTCGTCGGGCAGCAAGCCGATCGCGTCGCGCATATAGGCGCCGAAGGCGAGCAGGGCGCGAAGCGGCACCGGCACGCCCTTGGGCAGGCCGGTCGTTCCCGACGTCGACATCATCATGAACAAATCGTCGCCCTTGCGCATCACCGGCTGGCAGTCGGGCGAGGCGGTGCCAAGCGCGGCGCGGAAATCGATGTCGCCTGCAGGCAGCACATCGCCATTGCCAAGGATGGTGGCGATTTGCGCTGATGTCTCGACCTCGTCGAGCTTGCCGCGATTGGCCGGGTTGGTCACCACGATCTTGGCGCCGCTATAGCCGAGGCGGTGCTCGATGGCTTTCGGACCGAAGGCGGTGAACAGCGGCTGGTAGACCGCGCCGATGCGCCACGTCCCGAGGATCAGCGCCACCAGTTCGGGGACGCGCGGCAGCATGCCGGCGACGACATCGCCGGCACCGACGCCGGCGGCCTTGAGCACATTGGCGGCGCGCCCCGACATGTCGGCGAGATCGTCGAAGCTGAATTCGCGAAGCTCGCCGCCGGCCGAGATCGCGCGCAGCGCCAGCCGGTCTTCTCCGGTGTAGCGGCCGCAGCATTCGACATAGGCATTGATGCCGGTTCCAGGGTTGCCATACAACCGCGCGATCTCATCTTCGATGCGAAAGCGCTGAACGGCATCCTCATAGCGCGGCATTTTGCTCATGGCGATCCTCCCTAGGCGGCGCCCATCTCCCCTTGGAGCGCCTTATCGGTGAGATTGCCTGAAATTGCTGCGCTGGTCGACTACGGCGATAGTCGGGGGATGCGAAGGACCGCAGCGCAGCGACAATCCGCGCTGAGCCACTGGAGTTGACCGAACCGTCCATCCGGCCGATAGCACCGCCAGAATTGCCCCGAGGCCCCAATGACCCCAGACTCAACTTTCGATGACGCGGCCATCGCCGACGAAGGACGCGATGCCGACACCGCCTGGCAAAACGACATCCGCGCGGGCGTGCGCCACGTCCGCGATCTCGCCTCCCTGCCGCTGTCACCCGCCGAGCGCGCGGCGGCGCAGGAGGCGGCCGTACGCCACAAGGTGCGTGCCCCCAAAACCTATCTCGACCTGATCGACTGGAACGATCCCGCCGATCCGATCCGCGCCCAGGTCATTCCATCGCCGGATGAGCTGACGGAAACGGAAGGCGAGCTCGACGATCCGATCGCCGACCATGCCTTCAGTCCGGTGCCGCGACTGACGCACCGCCACGCCGACCGGGTGCTGTTGTTTGCGACCTACCAATGCGCGGTCTATTGCCGTTTCTGCTTCCGCAAGGAATCCCTGACCTCGATCGGCCGCGGCTATACGCGAGAAGCGCTCGAAGAGGCTTTTGCCTATATCGAAGGCCATACCGAAATCCGCGAAGTGATCCTGACCGGCGGCGATCCGCTTTCGCTGCCGGACAAGGCGCTGGCCGAAATCCGCGCCCGTATCGAGACGATCGCGCATGTGAGGCTGCTGCGTATCCACACACGCGTGCCTGTCGTGCTGCCCGCGCGCATCACGCCGGGGCTGGTTGGCGCCTTGCAGGGCCGGCTGATGGTCACCGTCGTCACCCATTTCAACCATGCGCGGGAGATCACGCCGGCCACCGAATTGGCCTGCCGCGTCATGCGCCAGGCAGGCTTCGTGCTGCTCAACCAGAGTGTCCTGCTCAAGGGCGTCAACGACACGGTCGAGGTGCTGGAGGAACTCTGCCGCGAACTGATGTACCGGCTCGGCGTCAAACCCTATTACCTGCACCATGGCGACCTCGCGCGCGGCATGGCGCACAGGCGCACCACGATTGCGCAGGGACAGGCGCTGGCCGGCGCGCTGCGCGCCCGCCTGTCGGGCATCTGCAATCCCGTCTATGTGCTGGACCTGCCGGAAGGCGGCGGCAAGGTGCCGCTCGGGCCGTGTCATATCGAAGGACGGGACGGGCAGGATTGGCGCATCCGCGGCCAGGACGGCGAGGTGAGGCTGTATCGGGACGTCGTGGTGTAGGCAGGGCGCAGCGGCGACGATGACCGCCGCCGTCACATTGTCGATCGGGATGACCATCGCACCAAACTCTCGCCACGACGCGTTCGCCTGCATTCCGTATGTTGACATAAAGATATCCTTATGTGATGGTTGTCGCCTCAAGGATAAAAAATGTCGCAGAATTCTGCATCGCTGGACGCATTGTTCGGCCCCGTCGCGGCAAAGCCCGATGGGTCCGAAGTGCTTGCGGCGCTGACGGCAGCGGCACGCGAGCGCATCCTCATCCTCGACGGCGCCATGGGCACGCAGATCCAGGGTCTCGGTTTCGACGAGGAGCATTTTCGCGGCGAGGCATTCGCCGGCTGCGCCTGCCACCAGCAGGGCAACAACGACCTCTTGATCCTGACGCAGCCGAAGGCGATCGAGGAGATCCATTATCAATACGCCATCGCTGGCGCCGATATCCTCGAGACCAACACCTTCTCCTCGACCTCGATCGCCCAGGCGGATTACGGCATGGAGGATGCCGTCTACGCGCTGAACCGCGACGGCGCGCGGCTGGTGCGTCGGGCAGCGGCGAGGGCACAGCAGGAGGACGGCAAGCGGCGCTTCGTCGCCGGCGCGCTCGGGCCGACCAACCGCACCGCCTCGATGTCGCCCGACGTCAACAATCCCGGCTATCGCGCCGTGACCTTCGACGATCTGCGCCTGGCCTATGGCGAGCAGTTGCGCGGACTGGTCGACGGTGGCGCCGACATCATCCTGATCGAAACTATCTTCGACACGTTGAACGCCAAGGCGGCGATCTTCGCCTGCAATGAGATTTTCCTCGAAAAGGGCGTACGGCTGCCGGTGATGATTTCCGGCACCATCACCGATCTCTCCGGCCGCACCCTGTCGGGCCAGACGCCGACCGCCTTCTGGCATTCGGTGCGCCATGCGAGCCCCTTCACCATCGGCCTCAACTGCGCGCTCGGCGCCAACGCCATGCGCGCGCATCTGGCTGAAATATCGGGCGTCGCCGACACCTTCGTCTGCGCCTATCCGAATGCCGGCCTGCCCAATGAATTCGGCCGCTATGACGAGAGCCCGGACTTCATGGCCGCGCAGATCGAGGATTTTGCGCGGGAAGGGCTCGTCAACGTCGTCGGCGGCTGCTGTGGCTCGACGCCGGACCACATCCGCGCCATCGCCGAGGCTGTCAAGAAATATCCGCCACGCGCCATCCCCGAGATCGAGCGCAAGATGCGCCTGTCCGGGCTGGAGCCGTTCACGCTGACTGATGAGATTCCCTTCGTCAATGTCGGCGAGCGCACCAACGTCACCGGCTCGGCCAAGTTCCGAAAGCTGATCACGGCGGGCGACTATGTCCCGGCGCTCGACGTGGCGCGCGACCAGGTCGCCAATGGCGCACAGATCATCGACATCAACATGGATGAAGGCCTGATCGATTCGAAAAAGGCGATGGTCGAGTTCCTCAATTTGATCGCCGCCGAACCCGACATCGCCCGTGTTCCGGTGATGGTCGACTCCTCGAAATGGGAGATCATCGAGGCCGGGCTGAAATGCGTGCAGGGCAAGCCACTGGTCAACTCCATCTCGATGAAGGAAGGCGAGGAAGCCTTTCTGCATCATGCGAAGCTGGTGCGCGCCTACGGCGCGGCGGTGGTCGTCATGGCCTTCGACGAGGCCGGTCAGGCCGACACCAAGGCGCGCAAGGTCGAGATCTGCACCCGCGCCTACAATCTGCTCACCGAACAGGCCGGTTTCCCGCCCGAAGACATCGTCTTCGACCCCAATGTCTTCGCGGTCGCCACCGGCATAGAGGAGCACGACAATTACGGCGTCGACTTCATCGAGGCCGCCGGCGAGATCACCGCCACGCTGCCGCATGTGCATATCTCGGGCGGCGTCTCGAACCTGTCCTTCTCCTTCCGCGGCAACGAGCCGGTGCGCGAGGCGATGCACGCGGTGTTCCTCTACCATGCCATCCAGCGCGGCATGGATATGGGCATCGTCAATGCCGGCCAGCTTGCCGTCTACGACACGATCGAACCGGGACTGCGCGAGGCTTGCGAGGACGTCGTGCTCAACCGCGCGCCCAGGGCCGGCGGCACCGCCACCGAACGCATGCTGGAGATCGCCGAGCGTTTCAAGGGCACGGCCGGCAAGGAAGCCAGGGAGCGCGATCTCGCCTGGCGCGACTGGACAGTCGAGCAGCGGATTTCGCATGCGCTGGTCAACGGCATCACCGAATTCATCGACGCCGACACCGAAGAGGCGCGGCTTGCGGCCGAGCGGCCTCTGCATGTCATCGAAGGCCCGCTGATGGCCGGCATGAATGTCGTCGGCGATCTGTTCGGCGCTGGAAAGATGTTTCTGCCGCAAGTGGTGAAGTCGGCGCGCGTGATGAAGCAGGCGGTGGCCGGATTGCTGCCGCACATGGAGGCGGAAAAACTGGCGAATGCCGCCAATGGGATCGACAATGGCGAGCGCCAGACGGCCGGCAAAATCCTGATGGCGACGGTGAAGGGCGATGTCCACGACATCGGCAAGAACATCGTCGGCGTCGTTCTGGCGTGCAACAATTACGAGATCATCGATCTCGGCGTCATGGTGCCGGCGGCGAAGATCCTGCAGACGGCTCGCGAGCAAAATGTCGACATCATCGGCCTGTCCGGCCTGATCACCCCGTCGCTGGACGAGATGGTGCACATGGCCGCCGAGATGGAGCGCGAAGGCTTCGACATTCCGCTTTTGATCGGCGGCGCGACAACCAGCCGCGTGCACACGGCGGTGAAGATCCATCCCCGCTACTCCAGGGGACAGACGGTCTATGTCAATGACGCCAGCCGGGCGGTCGGCGTCGTCTCGTCCTTGCTGTCGAAGGAGACCAAGGGCGGCTACGTCGACACAGTGCGGGCCGAGTACAAAAAGGTCGCTGACGCGCATGCCCGCTCCGAGGCCGACAAGCAGCGGCTGCCGCTGGCCAAGGCCAGGGCCAATGCGCACAGGGTGGACTGGTCCGCCTATGAACCGCCGAAGCCGTCCTTCACCGGCGTGAAAGTGTTCGAGAACTGGGACCTGACTGAGCTCTCGCGCTACATCGACTGGACGCCGTTCTTCCAGACCTGGGAGTTGAAAGGGCGTTACCCCAAGATCCTCGACGACGAGAAGCAGGGACCGGCGGCACGCCAGCTTTTCGAGGATGCGCAGGCGATGCTGACAAAAATCATCGCGGAAAAATGGTTCGCGCCGCGCGGCGTCATCGGCTTCTGGCCGGCGAACGCCGTCGGCGACGACATCAGGCTGTTCACGGATGAGGCGCGCTCGCAGGAGCTTGCCACTTTCTTCACGCTGCGCCAGCAGCTGATCAAGCGCGACAGCAAGGCCAATGTCGCGCTGTCGGATTTCGTCGCACCGGCCGACAGCGGCAAGCCGGACTATATCGGCGGCTTCATCGTCACCGCGGGGATCGAGGAGGTGGCGATCGCCGAGCGCTTCGAGCGCGCCAATGACGATTATTCCTCGATCATGGTCAAGGCGCTGGCCGATCGTTTCGCCGAAGCTTTTGCCGAGCGCATGCACGAGAAGGTGCGCAAGGAATTCTGGGGCTATGCATCAGACGAGAAGCTGGCGCCCGACGAACTGATCGGCGAGCCTTATCGCGGCATCCGCCCCGCGCCCGGCTATCCCGCGCAGCCCGATCATACCGAGAAGGCGACCTTGTTCCGGCTGCTCGACGGCGAGCGCAATGCCGGCGTCGGCCTGACCGAGAGCTATGCGATGTGGCCGGGCTCGTCTGTGTCCGGCATCTATCTCGCCCATCCCGAAAGCTATTATTTCGGCGTCGCCAAAGTCGAGCGCGACCAGGTCGAGGACTATGCCCGCCGCAAAGCCATGCCGCTGGCCGATGCCGAGCGCTGGCTTGGGCCGATCCTCAACTATGTGCCCGTGGATTATGCCGAGGCGGCGGAATAGCCGGGACGTGATCTGGCCCAATGGCTCGACCGCTCCCTTGATTTTCACCGTCGAAAGAAATCGCGCCGCACCCGGTTCTCGGCGAGCTGCCGGTTGTGGGTCGGTCAGACTTAGGTCCCTCGCGCCTGCTTTTCTGGAACAAGCCGTGATGTCCCGCATTTTATTGGCAGGGACACAAGGAGTGTCGAGTGAAAGCGATTTTGGGACTGGTCGGCGGCTTCGTGCTGACCCTTGCGGTGTTCGGCAGCGGGCTGGTTTTCGCAGCCTGGCTGCTTGCCGCCAAGCCTGTGCGGGAGGCAAGGCCCACCGTCAGCGTGGCGGAACTGTGGACCCGGAAAGCGCGGCCCGTGGACAAGACGGCGCAGGACTTCGAACGTGTGCCCGAGCAGTCCGCGCCTGCCGACATCGCCGCCAAGGAGCCAGCCCAGGACCCGGCCAGGCAGCAGCCCGATCCCACAGTCACCGGCGCCATCGCGCGGACCGAACTGCCGCCGCCGCATCTCGCCTGGTGCGCCAGCCGCTACCGCTCCTACGATCCCTACGACAACAGCTACATGTCCTATAGCGGACAGCAGCGCACCTGCGTCTCGCCCTATCTCGCCGCCGACCGCGCCGCGCCGCGAGAGGCAAGCTATGTCGAGGGCGCGGGCGCCTACGCGGCCGCCGGCGGCGAACCGGACCATGTCGCCTCCTGCTTCAGCCGCTATCGCTCCTACCGTCCGGAAGACAACAGCTACCAGCCATATTCCGGCGGGCCGAGACGGCAATGCGAATAGCCAGCGCGAAGGGCGCCGCGAACGATTGCGACCGCGCGATTTCTGGGGTCGTTCGGATCGTCCTCAAAGCCCAGGGAGAACCACCATGGAAGACGACCGGCATCACAAGATACAGCAGCGCGCCTACCAGATCTGGGAGCGCGAAGGCACTGGCGACCCCGAGCATCATTGGCACCGGGCCGAGGCCGAAATCGACCGCGAAGCAGCCCTGCCGCTAACCGCCGACGACGCCCTGCCGCGCGAGATCGCCAGCACCGACATCCTGGCGGTCGAGGAACTCGCCGTGCGCACCGGCATATCGGGTGATGAGGCGCAGGAGCTGATCGACAGGCTGGGCACGGATCGGGCGGCGGTTGAGCAGGCGGCGAGGGGGAGCGAGGGGAGGCGGAAGTCCTGATTGCGAGCTATGTGCAGGCCGAAAGCGGTGTCGAGCGTCGAGGCTTTGGTGCACCATTTCGGCATGCGCGCCGGGCGAAGGCATGGATGGCGCGCTGTCGATCACAAGGCCGGATCTACTGCGGCGCCCGGGCACTCTGCCAAAACCAGATTGCGAGCGAGCCGGATCGTCCACGGATATGTGTCTCCACAGGTCCTCTTAAAGCACCGGATTTGAACAACGCGCAGTCGCGACCGGCGACTTCGAGCATTTCGTAACTCACCGCCACTTCGGCATTCTGGTCGGCAGCGATTTCCATCAAGCGACTTGCAACGTTGACGGTGTCGCCGATGGCCGCGATGTGCTGACGCCCTTCGCCGCCGAGTCGAGAGGCCACGATTGTTCCATGATGCGCCCCAATCTTGAAGCCGATCCGGGATGCGGTCGACGCAGGCAACGAGGCGAGCCAATCGTTGGTGCGGCTGGAGAGCCCGACACAACAGCGGGCGCCATTGAAGGCGTCGTCTGTCGCCGGTTCCGGCAGGCCGAACAGGATCATGGCTCCGTCACCCATGAAACTCGTGACGACGCCACCGCAGCTTGTCACTTCTTCGTCCACCAATGCGTGAAAATTGTTCAGGAGTTCGCGTGTGGCGCTCGGTCCCAATGTTTCACTCAGTCCGGTGAAGCCGGACAGGTCGATGAACAGGATGGCGGCTTCTGTCCGGACGGGTTCCGAGAGGAAGTCGCCATGCTTGGCGAGCCATGCCCCCAGTCCTAGGGCTTCAACGCGTTGAAGCAATTGGCTCTGCGTGGCGAAATATTGGGCCCGGCTCCTGCCCAGCCAAAGCTGCGCGGCCCCAAACAGGATTGCCGGCGGAATGGCAGCGGTCATCGGCAGCGCGGCGCTCAGCCAGATATGGTGCAGGAAAGCGGTCATGTTGACCACGACCCAGATCAGGACCACGCCGGCGATCGCCGCCAGGCCGATGGCGTTTCGGCGCCACGCCAACAGGCCGACAAGAAGCATGGGCAGCGCCACTGCAAAGCCCGCGTCTGCAACGCGAACGTTCTGGTCGCGCACTACGCCGTCGCCGGTCATCAGATGGGCAATCGCCGTCGACATGACCTCGACGCCCGGCAGTATGGGATCGAACGGTGTCGGAAAGACATCGCCGGTGCCGGTTGCGGTCGCTCCTATCAAGACAATCCGACCCCGGATAGTGCCGGGATCGAATCGGCCCTCCAGCACCGTCGCGGCGCTTATCGTGCGGATCGTGCCGCGCGGGCCATAGAATGTCAGGGGCAGGATGTGACCAACGTCCGTTCGGATCGACCGTCCGTCCAGCGATAGATCATCCGGCGCAATTCCAGCGTCCTCTCCCGCCGCCATGGCGGCGACACCCAAGGAGAAGGACGCTTGCAACTGGTCTCCGGCCCGAAACAGCAACGGCGCGAACCGGGGCGTTCCAGTCCTGTCGGTCACAACGTTCACGACGCCCACAGCGGCGGCGTCCGAAAAGGTTTTCAGGGGCCACAGAAACCGCTCGGCGTTCGGCACGCGGGCCAGCGGTCCTTCGCCCAGCGTCCATTGTTTGCTTCCGGGGTAGATCGCCGCTGCAGCGATTACGCTTCTGCTCCTGCTCAGCGAACGCGCGAGCGCCTCGTCAGTATCTTTTGTCCCGGGGTCGACCAGCAGCAGGTCGAGCGCAATGGCTTTCGGCCCAAGCGGCGCTATCGTATCGATGATTCGGGCAAGCGTGGCGCGGCTGAGGGGATAGCTGCCCTCGCGCCGCACCGCTTCATCGTCTATTGCGACAATGGTGATCAGCTCCGGCGGCTTTGCCGTTCCTCGAACAAGCGTTCGAAGATCGGTCATCGTTGCCTCGACGCGATCGAGAAACCACAAATTGCCGCGCCAGTGCGCGAAGCCCAGGCCGGCGCCCCAAAGCCCCGCCAGAATGAGCGCGATCAGCGTCGGAAGCCCTCGTCGGCTCATTGCAAGCTCACTGGGCCAGCTCACTGGGCAAGCTCACTGGCCGAAACGGGCCAGCAATGCGGAAACGCGCTTGGCGGGCCAGCGCTTGACGATGAGTTTGCCTGTCCCGGCCTCGACGTCCACGCCATCGCCCGGTGCGAGGACCACGACGGCGGTGGATGCCGGTCTTTGCACGGCGACGCGACCTCTCAGGACAAAAACAGACGTCTTGCCGTTGCCGACGTCGACTGCCCATTTTGTGCCTCGCACCGCGGCGATCGCCTGCGGGGTGATCACCGCGAAGCCACCCTGGACCGCGCCGGCCGGAGCATCGAGCAGCAGCGCCTTGCGCCGCAACCTGACCGCGTCGGGACTGCCGTTTCGATCGCGATCCTGCAGCGTAAAGCGAGCGCCACCTTCCACAATGACGGCAAGGCCTTCTCGACATCTCAGAATCTGTCGGGACGTACCGGCCACCGGCTCGAACGTACACCCTGCATCCTGCGCATGGGCGGCATCCACCCAGAAGACACCGGCAAACAGGACAGCCACCAGGCTACGGCAAATTCGGCCCCTTGCGCTCATCATCGTCTCCTTGCTTTGCGAAGCGGCAGGAAAATCTTCTGCCGTCATGTTTGGCAGTATATTCACGAGCCGGCACTTGCAGCCGCGTTAGGGCAGCAGGCTGCCGACGGGCAATCGTAACACGACAAGCTGCTCCGGCGTTAGGCACGTTGCGGTGGGTCGCGTTCGCCGGGCAGGTGAGGTGAGGGAGGCCTTGAACCAGATCCTGGAGGCTGCTCGGCCGCGTTGGAGATTGGCGAAAGCGGAGATGACGGCCAATCTCCCTCGTCACAGGACCTATCCGCGCCCTAGCAAAATCGACGCTTCAGTAGCCCTCAGAAATAGTAAAGTTATTTAGCCCACGAAGCGTTTCGAACATCTTGGCAACGGCGAAGGCATTGCGCACGCTTGCGCCGCGGACTGCTTTGACTATCTTCTCTGACTTTTGAACGTTCTTTTTTGGATCATAGAAGACTACGTTTCTCGATGCCATCGGCTTGAAAAATGATTTAGCCATAAGGCCCTTTTTATCATTGAGCCAACCATGCCGAAAACCCTCATACGCCAACAACCAGATCCAGTCGGAGCGCACTCTGTCATCAGTAATGGAATTTTCCCATTCAGCCTTTGGCAGCGATCTAATGCACAAGCCCTTGCTCTGCATGTCGAGTAGCACGAGCCCTAGTGAACTCGAGGCAGTGGTTTCTGCCGCGTCTGAAATTACCTTCGACGAAAGGGGACATTTGAGTCCTCGTAAAGTGTATAATAGCCAAATTACTTCGAACGAGTGGCCCCTTTCCATGTAACGTTCTGCGAGCGTTGTGAATCGGGACGTAACTCTCTGCTTCGATAAAGCCTTGGTCCGATGCTGGAGGTTCAAAAATATTCTGCAGACACGATCCATTGACATCGGGGAGATTGCCGCAGCCTTGAGGAGGAACGACTCCAATATCTCCACCTCTGACCGTGCGCTAAGTGAACTCTCAATTACTGAAAGAGCGTAGCTGACGACAGGCTCGCTCCGGAACTCGGTCTGAAGACGAAGGCATAATTGCAAGAACTCTCGGAGGCGCACGGAATTGAGCTGACCGGGCCGGTGAGACAGGAAGGCGCCGATTTCAGCGATCCAGCTTGTAGTTTTTGATGCAACTAAGCTTTCGATGGAAGTTTTACTACCATTAATCTCCAATCCATAATCGCGATAAACTGAACTTATTATCGAGAGTACTTTCTCTGCCTTTTCGAGGCTGTCTACGCCAACGAACCAGTCGTCCTGGAGGCGATCAATGCATTCTCTCGGTATATGCCTACACCTACTATGGAATTCAGTGTCTATCCTAGAGGATATGACTTCCGCTATTATTCGTGAGCTTTCCGGGCCGATTGGAATCCCTATTGTTTGATTGCGGTTGCAAGATCTAACCAGCAAATCGATACGATCAGCGAGAGATCCTTTATACTTGTTAATTTCTTGCTTTACGCGTGTTTTCCCATATGCCGCCCAAGAAATGGAATGAGTATATATGGTGGGATAGAAGCGAGATATGTCTGTCTTGACCACCCAGTCTGAAGTTGCCTCTAGGTACGCCTTCTTCGCTCCGTGAATAGGAAAATTTATACCTTTGATAGATCGTTCGTACTGACTCGAAACACGTATCTCGTCCTCGGAGAACGTTTGTCGGCAAAGCCATTTCTGGACGGCTTTCCAGTTGTTTGATAATTCGTGAATCAAAAGAGCCTGAGGAATTGGATGCGTAATGTGGATATTCCGTCTCTCGTAGCCCTTCTTGGGTTTTGAGATAATCTCGGCTTCTGCGTCCCAAATTTTATATGTATATGCGTTACGGCGTATCTTCTTTTCGGACGTCTTTCCCAGAGATTTCGTGTCCGTTGAGAATACAGCGCCTACTTTCCATTCGGACAGTATCTCCGCGGAATGAGTTCCGAAGTCGCTCGTCGTGAAGACCGCAGGAAGCTCCTTTGGAAAATACCCTTTGGCAAGCAGTGCAATCCGAATTTGATTATGTCCCAATGACTACGTACTTTCCAGCTAAGTGAAGTCGGAGTTTCTCATTATCTGTTGGTGAAAGCTACGTCCATTGGGCGAACGCTTTTTAAGCTGTACACTTAACCTGCCTCGCGCCGACGTGTTGGTATCGTTCGGTATTTTTTCCTCTCAACCGCCGATGATTCCATCCGGCAGCCTTGGATAGGCTTGGCGGGTGGGCGCCAGACTGGTGTCATCACCCCCCTTCCCGTTAACCTTTCATTAACCATACCACCGCTAGCGTTTACCTCTCAGTAAGGAATCGCCCGCCGTGACCTTTGCCGCTCCCCTCGAGGCCAAATCCATTCGCTTTCGCGCCCGCTCCTTCGTCGCGTTCACGCTGACGCCGGAGGCGCCTTTGGATGTTTGGCTGGAGAGCCTCGATCGCTGGGTCGGCAATTCGCCGGGCTATTTTGCCGGGCGCCCGGTGGTGCTCGACCTGAACGTGCTCAAGCCCGATGTCGTCGCCATCGAAGCGCTGGTCGATCTGCTCGGCCAGCGCGGCATCCGCATTTATGCCATGGAGCTCGATGGCGGCGCCGAGCTTGGCGCGCATCTGCCGCCGGTGCTGGTCGGCGCCAAGGAGGCGACCACCGACGGTCTGCTGCTGCAGCCGAGCCGCAAGGCGGGCAGGGCGGAGGACGCCACTGCCGTAAGCGACATGAAGGCGACCGGTGGCATCAAGGCTGAGGCCGGCGATTTGAAGGCAGGGGAGTTGAAACCGGCGGGCGATGCAAAGCCGTCGCATGACGCCAAAATTGCCGCACCCGACGCTGGCACGTTGATGATCCGCTCGCCGATCCGTTCGGGCCAGCTGATCTTCCATCCGCATGGCGATGTCATCGTGCTGGGCTCCGTCGCGTCCGGCTCCGAGATCGTCGCCACCGGCTCGATCCATGTCTATGGCACGCTGCGCGGCCGCGCTTCGGCAGGCGCTCAAGGGAACACGGCGGCGCGTGTCTTCTGCCGCAGGAACGAGGCCGAGCTTCTCTCGGTCGATGGCTGGTATTGCACGGCCGAGGAGATGGACCCGTCAGTCCGGGGCAAGCCTGTGCAGGCATTTCTCGACAACGGCATGCTGCGCATCGCCCCTTTCAGCTAATGCGTCGCCCGACAACGACATAACGAACAACAACGGAGGCTTTATTGATGGGCAAGGTAGTGGTGGTCACCTCGGGCAAGGGGGGCGTCGGCAAGACGACCTCTACCGCGGCTCTGGGGGCGGCGGTCGCCAAGACCGGCAAGAAGGTGGCGCTGGTCGATTTCGATGTCGGCCTGCGCAACCTCGATTTGATCATGGGCGCCGAACGGCGCGTGGTGTTCGATCTCGTCAACGTCATCCAGGGCTCGGCAAAGCTGTCGCAGGCGCTGATCCGCGACAAGCGGGTCGAGACGCTGTTCCTGCTGCCGGCCTCGCAGACGCGCGACAAGGATGCGTTGACCGAGGAGGGCGTGGCCGAGGTCATCGGCAAGCTGCGCTCGGTGTTCGATTATGTCTTCTGCGACAGCCCGGCCGGCATCGAGCGCGGCGCGCAGCTCGCGATGCGCTTTGCCGACGAGGCGGTCATCGTCACCAATCCGGAAGTGTCGTCGGTGCGCGATTCCGACCGCATCATCGGCCTGCTCGATTCCCGCACCTTGCGCGCCGAGGAGGGCGAGCAGATCGCCAAGCATGTGCTGGTCACGCGCTATGATGCGGGACGCGCCGCGCGGGGCGAAATGCTGTCGATCGACGACGTGCTGGAGATACTGTCGGTGCCGCTGCTCGGCATTATCCCCGAGAGCCAGGATGTGCTGCGCGCCTCCAACCTCGGTTCGCCGGTGACGCTGTCGGAGCCGCTCAATGCCGCCGCCAAGGCTTACATCGACGCGGCCAAGCGGCTCGAGGGCGAACAGCTGCCGGTCATCGTGCCCTTCGAACGCAAGGGCTTCCTCGATCGTCTTTTGGGAAGGAGGGCGGCATGAACCTGCTCGACATCTTCAAGCGGCGCACCAGCGCGCCGGTGGCGCGCGAACGGCTGCAAGTGCTTCTCGCCTATGAGCGCCGCAACCGCAGCCAGCCCGATCTCGTCTCGATCCTCCGCGAAGAGATCATGGCGGTGATCGCCAAGCACGTGCAGATCGACCAGGATTATCTGCAAGTTTCGATGGACCGCGGCGAGACCATGTCGACGCTGGAGATCGACATCCAGATCCCCAACAAGAGCGCGGTGCCGCTGGCCATGGCTGGGTGAGGTTACCCTCCCCCTTGTGGGGAGGGTCGATCCGCAAAGCGGATCGGGGTGGGGGTCTGCGCGGACCTCCGCCATCTTGGGTTCCTCTCCCAGACTTTCGTGAGGGAAGAGGAAATCCACATCCCCCACGGTCAGCGCTAGTACCCCCGCCGGACCTACGGTCCGACCTCCCCACAAGGGGGAGGTAGGGGGCCAGCGCCTCTCCCCAAAAAACATTCAACCAACTAGTTGACTATCTAAAATCTCGCCTCTATATTCAACTACATGGTTGAATTAGAGACGCCCCAGATGGACCAGGTTTTTCACGCCCTTGGCGACGCCACGCGCCGGAACATGCTTAACCACCTCGCCGGCGGCGAGCGCACGGTGAGCGAGCTGGCTCAACCCTTCGCCATGTCGCTGGCCGCCGCCTCCAAGCACATCAAGGCGCTGGAGCATGCCGGGCTGATCCGGCGCGAAGTGCGCGGGCGCACCCATGTCTGCCGCCTCGAGGCCCGCCCGCTGGCCACCGCCTATCAGTGGCTCGGCCAATACGCGCGTTTCTGGAACAGCCGCCTCGATGTCCTCGAACAGCTTATGCGCGAGGAGGCGGGGCGCAAAACGTCGACAACGCCGTCAACGCCGGCACCGGCAAATCCAGAACCATCCAAGCCGGAATCACCCAAGCCAGACACATCCAGGCCAACATCATCCGAGGGAGACGACCGATGAACCAGATGAACAGCTTCGACGGCTACGCCCAGCTGATCCAGCCGGCCACTTTGAGGATCGAACGGCTTTTGCCCGGAACCAGGGAGCGCGTCTGGGAATATTTGACGCAGAGCGATCTGCGCCGCCAATGGCTGGCGGCCGGCGACATGGAGATGGAGGAAGGCTCTTCCTTCGAGCTGGTCTGGCGCAACGACGAACTGACCGACCCGCCCGGCGACAGGCCGGCCAGCTTCAGTGGCGGCGAGCAGCGGATGCACAACCAGATCGTCGAGTGCGATCCGCCGCGCAAGCTCACCATCACCTGGAACGGCAGCGGCAATGTCACCTTCGAATTGGCGCAGCGCGGCGACGACGTTCTGCTCACCCTGGTCCACCGCCGCCTGCCGGACCGCTCGAGCCTGATGATGCATGCCGCAGGCTGGCACGTGCATCTCGACCTCCTGGTTGCCCGCGTGGCGGCCGAGAAGCCCGAACCGTTCTGGGACAGCTTTAGCCGTCTCGTGGCGGACTACGACCGGCGCCTGCCGGCCTGACCTGACCTGACGCATCGCCCGGTCCAACCGGGCACCATCGATCCCTTGCGCCGGATGCCGGCGCAAGGGCCGGCGAAACACGCGCCTTCGCCAGACACCGCGGCGCGTCATCGGAAGTGAAACCAGGCAAGGTGCTTGCATCCCGCAAGCCCGAAGGAGGAAGTCATGCGTAAATTGATCACCGGAATGAAGATCTCCATCGACGGCAAGATGGAAGGCCCCGAAGGCTTCGCCGACTGGGTCGACAACTGGTCGGAGGAATACGGCCTGATGCCCGAGATCGACGCCTGCCTGCTCGGCGGCGTCATGTATGCCGGTTATGAGCGCTACTGGAGCGCGATCCAACAGAACGAGCCGGACCAGCCATTGCCGATGACCGGCAGACTGGTCGACCCGGCCGAACTCGAATGGGCGCGCTTTGCCGCGAAAACCCCGCACTATGTGCTGTCGAACACCATGACGACGTCAGCCTGGGCCTCGACGCGCTTCCTGCGCCGCCTCGACGACGTCGCGGCGCTGAAGCGCGAGCCCGGCAAGAACATCTACCTCATGGGCGGCGCGAGCATCACCGCCAGCCTGATCGACGCGGGGCTAGTGGATGAAATGCGGCTCATCATCTACCCGCTGCTCGCCGGCGACGGCAAGGCGCTGTTCGGCACGGTGCACGCCCGGCACAGACTGGAACTGCGCAAGGCCGAGGCGCTTTCGGATGGACGTGTGAGCCTGGTGTATGGGATGGCGAACTAGCTTCTTTTCCTCTCCCTCCGGAGGGGGGAGAGGTGGCGCCGCGAAGCGGCGACGGAGTGGGGGAAGGCGGCCATGAAACCCACGGTCGCCGTAAACAGGAGCGACGGAAGCGAGCGCGAAACGCCTGCAAGCAGGCAATCAGGCGGATGAACGGTCGAGCCCCCCCACCGCCCCGTGAGCTCCCCACCCCAACCCCCCCCGCCCCGGGGGCGGGGGGGTGTGATAAACAAAATAACGAGGCGCCCCGC